>NZ_JANZKV010000029.1 GCF_025060895.1 Stieleria sedimenti
CAGCGGCTCACCATTAACTCAGCAGAACCCGAGTAAATCGACAGCGAGCTTGCGCGCTAAATCTCTCGAAACACAGGAACGACATGCTTGCCAATCATTCCGCTGCCAATTCCGGAAACACACTCTCGTCCAGCTCGGCGCGTTTGAGGATCGATTTCAATCGGATCTGGAAGTCGCTTTTGTAATTGGCGACTTGCTGTTCGGAGAGATCCAGCTGTGCGGCGACTTGCTTGTTGCCCCAACCACGGACGATCAACAGCTCGATGGCTTGCAGCTTGATCCAATTACCGGACTGTTTCCAGCGATCGATTTGTTCTTGCATGGCGTCGCGGATCGCCTGTTCCTCGATCCGTTTTCGTTCGACGCTGCGGGCGATCGAACTGGCGACGCGCGCGCTTCCTTTCAGCTCAAAATCTCCGGCGGAACTGGTTCGGCCATGGAGTTGCAGCGCGGGGCGTCGGCCTTCGCGTCGCAGGTGGTCGGTCAGTTTGTAGGCACAGATTGAAAACAGGTAACTTTCCAGCGGCCTGCCGCCGTCGTAGTTGGGCAGACTGATCAGGAACCCGACGAAGGCTTCTTGGACGATGTCTTCGGCGGCGGCGGAATCACGGATGCGGCTACGCGTGTACGCCAGCAGCCGGCCTTCGTAACGATCGATCAGTGCTTGCCAGGCATCGGAATCGCCCTCGCGGATCTGGGCGATCAGGAGTTCGTCCGCGGAAGGGCCGTTGGAATCGGCAGGAACATTCATGCGACATTGTCGGTCGGTTGGAGGTTTTCGATGACACGTTTGACATTCTCGACCGCTTTTTCACCGGCCCGTCGTCCCGCGTCGATCAGGGGATCGACGGCGTGGAAATCTTCGATCCGGAACGCGCTGGTCTGGGGGATGATGATCAGGTCGCTTTCTTCGCGATGCAGGGCGCTGGAATGTCGCCGCGAGATGTCCATCGTGCGGAGCAACGTCGACAGATAGCTGGGGCGACGCAGTTTGCCGCTGCGGTCTTTGGCGTAATCGGTCGCCAGCGTCGAACCGACATCGATCGAGACCACATGGTCGCAACCTTCGCTTCGCAAGACCGACGCGGGCACGTTCATCAGCACGCCGCCGTCGACCAGCATTTGCCCGTCGTGAATGATCGGCCGACCGAAGACGGGATGGTTGATGCTTTGCAGCACGGCCTGAACCAAATCACCGGACCTGCGGATCTGCTGCTCGCCGCTGATCAGGTCCAGCGTCGTGATCGCCAGCGGCAAACTGGCTTGTTCGAAGGTCAGGTGATCGAGATAGCGTCGCAGCTTGGTTTCGAAACGTCCGCCGCGAAAACTGTGCAGCAAGAACATCCGTCGCAACGACGGGCGACCCGCTAAATACTTCGGTGGAATCATCTCTTTGCGGAAAAAATCGCCGATGTCCAACGGCGTAAACCCCGCGCCGTAGGCCGAGGCCACGATCGCACCGGCGCTGGTCCCGGCGATCGAATCGAAAACGACGTTGTGTTGCTGCAGAATTTCCAAAACGCCGATGTGGGCGATCCCCCGTGCACCGCCTCCGCCGAGCGCAAGCCCGATCCGTTTGCCGATCAACGATCGATACAGTCGGGTGACGGACGCCGGAACGAAGTCGGCTTCGCGGCCTTCGCCACAATACCCACAACGCACCGCCTCCGCGTCGGAAAAATCCATGTCCGGTCGCGGCCAGGAATCGGCTGAGAACATCAACGCCACCATCGCGCGACGATGCAGCGGAATGGATTTCAGCAACGATGCGGCATGATCCGAAAGCCCGTGGTGGGCGTCGGCGGCAAACACGACTCGATTGGATTCTCGTACGGCGGCGTCGGTCGCTTGGGGACCCCAAGCGACCGTCACCGCCAACGCCTGTTTGCTGCGGCCGGCGATCGTGCAGCCGAGGTCGGCTACCGAAACACAGATCGCGTCACGATCGAAGGATTCGCATGCAAAGGGTAGATCCTCGTCACTGACCAACAGCGGTTGGACCAACGGGTGGTCTCCTCGCAGCTGGCCGATCAATTGCTCCGCCAACGGCCAGCCACTGGGATGGTCGATGACGATCGCCAGGGAATGCACGCCTCGATTGGTTTGCCGCGGCGACGAGGCGGCGGAATTCATCTTCGACAACCGCTTGGTTAACGAACGGCTGAGGTTTTCCAGCAGTTGCGGATAGCTTTTCACCAAACGGCGGTAATCCTCTCCGCTCAGTACCAGGGTTTCGACGTAGGTGACTGCGGTCACCGTGGCGGTCCGTGGTCCACCGGAGATCACCGACGATTCACCGAAGTGATCGCCCGCTCCCATCATGCCCAGGGTGCGCTCGGCGACGGCCGGTCCGTCGCCCGTCCAAACCCGCACCTTGCCTGCGGTGATCAAGAACAACTCGTCGCCGTCGTCACCGATCTCGATGATGGTCGCCCCGGCGTCAAACGAACGTGGCTGAAAGGCCGACAGCACGTTTTCTAGCCCGTCGTTGCTGAGCCCCATCAACAGCGACCGGGTTACTGATTGTTCGCGATCCATCCCGAAATTACCCAGCGAAAAAGGTTTGTCATCAATCGATACCCTACCCGACGGGGGCTGCAGTCGCCAACGCGATTGCCGAAATCGTCTGCAGCGACGATGTTCGTGCATGCTTCCGAGTCATCTTCCCAGACGGCATGGATACCGACACCGCTGAAGTCACCCTCCCTGGCAGGGAGGGTCCCGTCACCTGGCTGTCACCGGCGCGTGCCGACGACAGCCGGCGAGGATGGCAAGCAGAATGCTTACCCCACTATGAAACATCGACACGTATGCTTTCCTCGTCGCGTCAGGTCTGGGATCATACGCGAGTTCGAAAGCTTAGCTCCTACCTTCCCCCCCGAACGCGAATGACTACCGAATTTAAGCTTGCCGGCGGCGACACGATCCCCGCTGTCGGCCTGGGCCTCTGGAAAATTGATCAAGAATCGACCGCCGAAATCGTTTACCGAGCCATCGAAATCGGCTACCGCCACATCGATGCGGCGTGTGACTACGGCAATGAATACCAAGCGGGCGACGGGATTCGAAAGGCGATCGACGATGGCTTGGTCAAACGCGAAGACCTGTGGATCACGAGCAAGCTTTGGAACACTTATCATCGCGCCCAAGATGTTCCCGTGGCGCTCGAAAAGACGCTGTCGGATCTGGAATTGGACTACTTGGACTTGTACCACATTCACTTTCCGATCTCGCTCGCCTTTGTGCCGATCGAACAACGCTATCCGCCGGGATGGTTCCACGATCCCGACGCCGAGCATCCGCAGATGGAAGAGATGCCGGTGCCGATTCTGGAAACCTGGCAAGCGATGATCGAGTGTCAGAAATCGGGTTTGATCCGCCACCTCGGTGTTTGCAACTTTGGCGTTTCATTGATCCGCGACTTGATGGCGTCCTCTTCGGTCAAGCCATCGGTTCTACAGGTCGAGCTGCATCCCTATTTGACGCAGGAAAAACTGCTTCGATTCTGTGCCCAACACGACATCCACGTGACCGGCTTTTCACCGCTGGGCGCCCAATCCTACTTTGCCATCGGGATGGCCGAAGAAGGCGAAGGGGTGATCGATCGCGAAGAAACCAAGGCGATCGCGGCGGAGGTCGGAAAAACACCCGCCCAGGTTGTCCTTCGCTGGGGGATTCAACGGGGGACTTCGATCGTTCCCAAAACCTCACGCGTCGAGCGACTGAAAGAGAATCTGGACCTGTTCGATTTCGAATTGACCGACCAGCAGATGAACACGCTTGCGTCGCTCAACCAAAATCGTCGCTTCAACGACCCCGGTGATTTCGGCGAAAAAGCGTTTAACACCTTCTTTCCGATCTACGAGTAAGCACTAGGTTGCGATCTGCTGCTGGTAGACCACCAAGCCGTGCAGGGCGTGGTACAGCACGCCGCATTCCAGGTCGACGTCGCGGCATTGATGCAACACGTCGCACAGTTTGCGAACGCTGCGGACGACCCAGTCCGATTGCAGCGTTTCGCGATCCGCCGCAGTCGCCAGAAACTCGAGCACATGTCCGGTCGTGCCCAGCGTCTCACCCAAATCATTGCACCAGCCGGTCCGATGCATGTAGGACGTGCTGTACGACCCGTCCGGGTTCTGGTTCACGCGAGCCAGTTCGATCGATGCGTCAAGATGATCCTTGGCATCGGCCCAAACGCCCGCAATCGGATTTCCCTCGCCGATGCGATTGCGCAGCGCGGTGGCGATTCCGATCAACCGATGCGTCCCGCCACACACGCTGTCCGACAGATCGTGCTCGACTTCCAGCTCTAGCAACAACGCAGTGCTGTAGGTGTTGCCGTCACGGGCGGTCCAGCGGTGGTCGGTCGATCGATAGTAGGACAGTGGAATCAGCGTCCAACTGAATTCCGCTTCGTAGTTGAGCGGGATATCTCGCTCGGCTTGACGCAGCCAGTCGTCGATCGTCAACGTGCGATCTTCGACGACCCAGGAAGCATCGGCAGGCAGTCCCGTTTGGGCGACGACGGCCAGCCATTGGTCGCGGTGGCCTTGGCCGACCTTGGTCGACGGTTCCAAATCGACTCGGATGCCGAATCGGTCGTCGCCGCCAACCGGATCGCCGATCATCGGCCGAAATCCGTCGCACGTCCCGCCCTCGCGAAAATAGTTCAATGCGCGCCGGCGGCCGCTTGGCGTATCGATTTCAAAGTCGTCGCCGTAGGCCAGGATGCCATGGAAAATCTGCCAGGCTCCGTTGACCATCGTCGACAGTCCCCGACGCTGCTTTTCTTGCCGCAACGTTTCGGCGACCAGAGTTTCGATCGGCAAGGACGAATCCCCCTGCGTCGGCGACGCCTCCGGCAACGATTCGGGAATCGACAGCGGGCAACCAGTCGTGATCAGCGCCGACGCCGCCAGCGTCGACAGTGCGGCGCGACGGTTGATGGGACGCGGCGGTGGAGTTTTCTTCATTTTGGACAGAGTGTGATCGTTTCAAATTCGGCAATCCGCCGGTCGCGACTTCGAGTTCCGTTCCCCCAACATCAGATCCGGACGGATCACTCGCGCGAAGGACCAAACTATTCGGCGGATTGGAACAGTAAAGCCCCACCGTCTGCAATCGGGTAGCGGTGCGCGGGAAACGGGACGAATTTCGGATCCCCGCCGGTGGGTGCCGAAAAGACACGCCGGAAGCCGCTCGTACGGTTGAGAAACGTTCCACAAGGGGGCAAATCCGGGGCGGATGTCCGCGGACCGCCCGCCTGCGACCAAATTGATGCGAATTGGGACTCGTCGATTTTTGACAACGCGCGTAGACTTAAATACAGCGGCGGTCGATCGCAGGCCGCCCATTCCACTCGACAAACGTCTTTTGTTCCCCCTCCAGACCATGCCCAACGAACAAGACATCTACGAAGAACACGTCTTGGACCACTACGAGGATCCTTACCACCGAGGCGAGTTGGCGACGGCCACCCACGCGGATGAAGGCAAAAACCCGCTCTGCGGTGATGTGATCCACGTGATGCTGCGTTTAGGGCGTGACGGGAAGATCGAAGAGGCGTGGTTTGACGGCGAGGGCTGTGTGATCAGCCAAGCGTCGGCGTCGATGTTGATCGAAGCGATCGAAGGAAAGACGGTGGAAGAGGCCAAGGAGTTCACGGCCAATCAGATGCTGGAACTGTTCGGCCCGCAATTGACTCCCAACCGCCAGAAGTGCTGTCTGTTGTCGTGGCGTGTGTTGCAATCGGCACTGCATGCCCCGCTCGAAGACGCGGACGATGACGACGCCGGACCCAGCTTTGGTGGGCCAAGTTTAAGTGAAGAGAGCTGAAGATGCCGCTTGACCCCCATTCGATCCGCGCCGATTTTCCGATCTTGAAGCGGCAATCCTCCAGTGGCGCGCCGCTGGCGTTTCTCGACAACGCCGCCAGTGCCCAGCGTCCGCAAGTCGTGATCGATGCGATCAGCGATTGTTACCAGCGTTACTACGCCAACGTGCATCGCGGTATCCACACGCTCAGCGAAGAATCGACGGCGGCCTACGAGGCGGCGCGGGAGACGACGCGCCAATTCGTCGGGGCGCGGTCGCAGTCGGAAATCGTGTTCGCCGCCGGAACGACCGCCGCGATCAACACCGTGGCGCATTCATGGGGCGGCAGTCATCTGTCGGCCGGTGACGTCGTGTTGCTGACGATCGCCGAGCATCACGCCAACATCGTGCCCTGGCACCAGTTGGCCGCGCGGACGGGCTGCCGCGTCGAATTCATTCCGCTCGGGGACGATTTCACGATCGACGATGCGGTCGTCCAGGACAAACTTCAAACACTGCAACCGAAACTGTTCTCGTTCGTTTCCTCCAGCAACGTCTTGGGCACCAACTTCCCCGTCGCCCGTTGGACCCGCATGGCTCATGCCGCCGGTGCGACGGTGCTCGTCGACGCCGCCCAAGGGGCTCCCCATCAAGCGATCGATGTGCAGCAATGGGACGCCGACTTCGTCGTCTTTAGCGGTCACAAGGTTTGTGGTCCGACCGGGATCGGAGTGTTGTATGGCAAGGAAGCTCTGTTGGATGCGATGCCGCCGTTTCTGGGCGGTGGCGGGATGATCGATCGCGTCACGACCGAAGGGTTCAGCCCCACGGGATTGCCGGAAAAATTTGAGGCGGGAACGCCGCCGATCACCGAAGCGATCGGGTTGGCCGCCGCGATGCGCTACCTTCAATCGGTGGGACTGGAGGCGATCGAGGCTCACGAGCATCTGCTTTGTCAGGCCGCCGACACGGCACTGCGAAACATCGAGGGCGTGGAGATTCTGGGACCGACGCCCGACAAAAAGGGCGGCATCGTCAGCTTCACGGTCGATGGCGTCCACGCCCATGACATCGCCCAGTGGCTCGATACCCGCGGTGTTGCGGTTCGGGCGGGGCATCATTGTGCAATGCCGCTGCACGAATCGCTCGGCAAGACCGCTTCGGCCCGCGCCAGTTTTTATCTGTACAACACGCCTGAGGAAGTCGACCGATTGATCGAGGCGGTCAAAGAGGCGCGTGACAAATTCGCCCGTGGCGGCCGTCGCCGCCGAAGGCGAAATCCCTCGCCGGCCTAGCGGCAATGTGGGATAGGCTTCCAGACGCGTCGGGCTCTGAAACAACGAGCCTGCCCCATCTCCCTTGTTCCCCGGCTCCGCCTGGGTTGCGCATTATCGCCGTCTCGCTCCGTTGCCAAAATTCTGCCGAATCGATTCTGCATTGACCATCGATGTCATGGAGCGGTTGGGAATCAAAAACACGATTGACATCAGCCGATTCGCGCAAGCGTTCGGGCCTCGGTGGCAACCGAGGGCCCGTAGGCTGGCGCCAAACGGCTGATCCCACGAGGCCCCCGAGGGAATGGAAACCGCCAAAATTCTGCGAAGGAATACAAGTTTCAGCGGAGAGATTTTGCGCGGCCCAGGCTCCGCCCGGGTCGCGCACTCTCGCCGTCTCGCTCCGTTGCTAAATCTCTGCCGAATCGATTCTGCATTGACCTTCGATGTCATGGAGCGGTTGGGAATCAAAAACACGATTGACATCAGCCGATTCGCGCAAGCGTTCGGGCCTCGGCGGCAACCGAGGGCCCGTAGGCTGGCGCCAAACGGCTGATCCCACGAGGCCCCCGAGGGAATGGAAACCGCCAAAATTCTGCGAAGGAATGCACGTTTCAGCGGAGAGATTTTGCGCGGCCCAGGCTCCGCCCGGGTCGCGCACTCTCGCCGTCTCGCTCCGTTGCCAAAATTCTGCCGAATCGATTCTGCATTGACCATCGATGTCATGGAGCGGTTGGGAATCAAAAACACGATTGACATCAGCCGATTCGCGCAAGCGTTCGGGCCTCGGCGACAACCGAGGGCCCGTAGGCTGGCGCCAAACGGCTGATCCCACGAAGCCCCCGAGGGAATGGAAACCGCCAAAATTCTGCGAAGGAATGCACGATTCAACGGAGGATATTGCGGAGCCCCGGCGGAACCTGGGAACACATTGTCACGGAGGCTCCCGCCTTCTGCCCGTCAACCGCGTGTGGCACAGCCACACCTGCCTCTCGTTCCAGAGAGGCTAACGCGCCTCTCCCGCTCTTAAGCAGCCGCCGCTTTCGGCTTCGTCATCAACGAGACCACGATCAGCGTGGCAAACGCCAGCGGAATCGTGACGATGCCCGGTTGGCTGAACGGGGCGTAGGCCAATTCCGGATCCCAGCCGTACACACTTTTGTAGGTGTCGCTGGACAACAGGATCCAACCGAGTGAGCTGATCATGCCGACCAGCACACTGGCCACGATGCCTTCCTTGGTGGTCGCTTTCCAGAACAGCAGCATCACCAGGGCGGGCAGGTTGGCGCTGGCGGCGACACTGAAGGCCCAGCCGACCAGGTAGCCGACGTTCATTTCCTTGAACAAGATCCCCAGCACGATCGCGATCGCACCCACGACGACCGCGGCAATCTTTGCGACGCGCACCTTCTTGGCTTCGGACAATTTCATGCCGACCACGCCGACCAGGATGTCGTGGGCGACCGCGCCACTACTGGCCAGGATCAATCCGCTGACGGTGCCCAACACGGTCGTGAACGCGATCGCGGAAATGATCGCGAACAACCAAGTGCTGATGCTGCGTGCCAACAACGGAGCGGCCATGTTGCTGTCGGTCAAATCCATCGAGCCGCTGGTCATCGCTCCGAGACCCAGGTACAGCGTCAGGACGTAGAAGAAGCCGATGCTGGCGATCCCGACGATGGTGCTCTTGCGGGCCGCCGCGCCGTCCTTGACGGTGTAGTAGCGGATCAGGATGTGGGGCAGCGATGCGGTGCCGCAAAACAAGGCCAGCATCAGCGAAAGAAAGTTCAGTTTGCCGCCGGGCTCGTCGCTTCGAATGCCGGCGAACTTGGGGTGTTCGCCGGGGCGAAGGACTTCGTTGCCGGGCGTCAGTTTTTGAAAGTAGACCGTCGATTTGGTTTCATCTTCATGCTCGACCGTCATGTTGCGCCACAGCACGACTTCGCTCTCACCGAGCGTGTTGAAGAAACTGACCGGACCCAGCGGCCCCGTCTCCGATTGGCCGTCGGGTAGTTTGGTGAGCGTGCCAACCGGCTTGAGTTCCTTTTGTGTCGCCTCGCGGCCCAACGGCGCCCCATCGATCATCGCTCCGTCGGAGGTTCGCCGGATCGCTTGCGCCTGCCGCAAAATGACCTGGGCCTCGCCGGCCGGTTGG
Source organism: Stieleria sedimenti (assembly GCF_025060895.1). Taxonomy (GTDB): domain Bacteria; phylum Planctomycetota; class Planctomycetia; order Pirellulales; family Pirellulaceae; genus Stieleria; species Stieleria sedimenti. The sequence goes on from NZ_JANZKV010000029.1 coordinate 9,250, forward strand.
ACGTGAAAAAGATCAAACCCGACATCATCGCTGCGCGAGAAACGGACCAGGTCGTCGTGCTCCTGCCAACCATCGGTGGCCGGTAAAACGCGACGCCCGGCGATCTCGGCTTGGTTCAAGCCGGCCACCGGAATGGGGCCGATCGATTCAAAGGCATCGGGCTGGGCCACGAAGCCGCGACCGAGCAACAACACGACCAGGACGGCGCTGAACACGACCAACAGCGACCCTTTCAGAAACTGAACCCAGGTCGTCGACACCATGCCTGCGGTGACGACGATCGTGATCACGACGATCCCGACCAGCACGACGCCCACCCAGTGCGGGAAACCCAACAGCGGTTGGATCAGCGAGCCGGCGCCGACCATCTGGGGAATCAGATAAAACACGCTGACCACCAGCGTGCTTGCTCCGGCGGCCGCTTTGATGCCGCGTGAATCAAATTTTGCATCCAACGCATCGGCGAACGTGAATCGGCCCAGCCGTTTCATCGGTTCGGCGATCACGAACAAGGCCACGATCCAGCCGGCTAAAAAACCGATCGAATACAAGAAGCCGTCGTAGCCGTAGGAGGCGATCATTCCGCAGATGCCCAAGAAGGACGCTGCGGACAAATAATCTCCGGCAAACGCGATCCCATTGACCGCCCACGGGATCTGACCGTGCGCGGCAAAATAACCCGCCGACGATTTCGCTTTTCGCCCCAAGAAAAAACTCAGGCCGACCGTCGCACCGACAAACGTAAAAAAGACAAAAACGGCAATCCATGAAGGGTCGTAAATCACGCCAGGTCCCCCTGCGCTTCATCGCCGGCCGTCGCGGCTTGCGATGTCGAACCGTGCGAGGATTCATCCAGCGGTTCCGATTTGCAGAGCATCCCGTACAGCAATGCCATCAGCAAGGCGCCGACGATCAAGCCGAACCCGTAGACGATGGCCAAGTTCAATCCGGCGAGAACGGGACGCTCCATCACGTCCGCCGCAAACGCGCTGAGTAACACGAAACCCAGGTACAGCACCAAGTAAACAGCGAACAGCCAGAGCCCCAGACGGGCGTTGGAGCGTTGTGTGTCCGTAAGCGACGACATCGAGACCTCGGGAGAAAAATATCAATTCACGACCAGCGGCGAAGTATAGAGGAACTCAACCCGCCGATGTGTCCCGAGCGAATGTTTTGAGTTTCAGGTTTCAGGTTTCAGTTGGTACCCCACATTTTCCTGCCACCCATTTTCTTGTCTGGTTCTTTCCTTTCCAACGTCCATGTTTCTGCCCACTCCCAACTCAAACCCTGATGTCGACTTGCAGACCGTCATAGGCCATGTCGATTCCCTCCGGCAGCCAGTCGCAGGTTTTGTGGTAGTCGAGTTGATGGCCGGTGTGAGTCAGCAGCGTCCGTTGGGCACCAACCGCACGGGCGACGTCGATCGCTTCCTCCAGATTAAAATGCGTCGGATGGGGCTCCATTCGAAGCGCCCCGATGACGAGGGTTTTCACGCCCCGGAGTCGATCCAGGGACGTGGGCGGGATGAAGTTGGTGTCGGTGCAGTAAGCGAAATCACCGATGCGAAATCCGAGCACCTTGAAATGCGGGCCGTGCTTCATCGGGATCGGAATGAATGTCGTCCCCAGCACTTCGAAGGGCGACTCGTCGATGCGAGTGAACTCCAGCTTCGGCGTCGCCCCCGGGTGCGTGTCTTCTCGATCGGCGAAGGCGTAGGCGTAGGCCCGGCGGATGTTCGATTCGACGGTCTCGTTGCAGAACAACGGCACCGCATGGCCGAGCCGAAAGGGGATCAAACGCAGGTCGTCCAGGCCGAAAATATGGTCGGCGTGCTCGTGGGTGTAGACGACCGCGTGGACCAGCCGGATCCGTTCGCGGATCAGCTGGACCCTCAGATCCGGAGGGGTGTCGATCAGCACCGTGCCTCCCGGCAGTCGGACCGTGATCGCACATCGGGTTCGATTGTTCCGCGGATCGGTGCTTTGGCAAACGTCACAATCGCATCCGATCGCCGGGACGCCGACGCTGGTCCCGGTGCCCAGGAAGGTCACCAGGCCTTCGTGGGGGCGGCTGGATTCGGGGACAAACGGCATGGATGCGGATCGGATCGGGGGCGGATCGGGTGGGGCACAACAGACAACCAGCCGGCATCCTACGACAGCGGTGGTGACGACGCGAGAGGCGGGAAAGGCGGTGATGCCGTTCAAATCGGCAGCTCAACGACCCCGCGGTGGGGCCGGGAGCGGGCCGGTCGGTGGCCGTCTCCGACGCCTGTTCAGGCCTCGGTTTGCTCGCAACGCCTGTTTGGGCTTGCAGAGATCGTCCGCCCTGACATACTTACCCGCTTCGCCGTAAACGTATCGGCGTGCCAAACGCACCCCAAATGAGAATTTTGGTGGCGTTTGAGGGAACAAAACACAAGAAATTAACGACGTCAGGGTGATCCGCAATGGCGGAAGTGGTACAGGTCCAGAAACGTGATGGCAGCCTAGGAACGGCAGCGTCACGCCGGTTACGAAAGGCGGGCTCCGTCCCGGCCGTTTTGTACGGGCACAAGCAACAGAACCAGCATCTCGCGATCTCGCAAAAGACCGTCGAGTCGATCTTGCGACATCATAGCAGGATCGTCGAGCTGCAAGGCGATGTGGTCGAGACCGCGATGGTCAGCGATCTGCAATTCGATCCGTTGGGGATCGAGGTGTTGCACATCGACCTGCAGCGAGTCGACATGAACGAAAAGGTCACCGTGACGGTGCCGATTCGATTCAAAGGCGAGCCGATCGGTGGAAAGCAAGGCGGAATCGTGATCGAAAACGCTCACGAGGTTGAAGTCGAGTGCCCCGTCGTGGCGATCCCCGATTTCGTCGAATTGAACGTCACCAGCGTCGGCTTGAGCGAACACCGCTCGGCGTCGGATGTGAAGTTGCCGGAAAATGTCGTCTTGGTCACCCCCGGCGAAACCGTGGTTTACCACGTCGAAAAAGTGAAGGGTGAGGATGTCGACGAGACCGAGGAAGAGGGCGAAGAAGCGTAGTCTGCGGACTCGGCGACAAGGCCAACCGGCCTTGGCCCTTCGACAGTGCGATGAAGCTAATCGTTGGACTGGGTAACCCCGGTCGAAAATACGAACAGACTCGACACAATGTCGGTTTCATCGTGGCCGAAAAGGTTGCCGTCCTGACCCGCGCCGGGACGCCAAAGATTAAATTCGAAGGCGAGTTGGCAGAGGCTTCGATCGGCGGGGAGAAAGTCGCGATTCTTTGTCCCCACACGTACATGAACGCGAGTGGACAAAGTGTCCGCAAAGCGTTCGACTTTTATAAGTTGGAGTTGAGCGATATCCTGGTCGTCTGTGATGATTTGAATCTCGACAGCGGCCGGTTAAGGATCAGGCCATCGGGCAGTGCCGGTGGCCAAAACGGGATAAAGGATATCATCCGGCATCTCGGTTCGGAGTCGTTTCCGCGGCTTCGCGTCGGCATCGGACGGCCTCCGGCAGGTTGGACGGTGACCGATTATGTCTTGGGGAAATTCTCCAAGAGCGAATGCGAGTCATTCGAAGCGGCGACAACCCGCGCGGCACACGCCGTGATCAGCTTTGTCACCGATGGAGTGGATCGCACGATGAGTCAGTTCAACGGTGACCCGGCGGCTGACTCGAAACCGAAACAACAGAAAAAGTCCGATCGGTCCCAAAGCGATCCGCGATCCGTCGGCCAGCAGCAACCCTAATCCAAGTCATCGTCCCCGTTTCATAGCAGCGCCAGCCCGATCGCGTTTCGCAACTCGGGCCGGAGCCAACCGTAGCAAGTAGAAAAGTAGAACAGTCGTGGCCAAAAACACTTACGAAACACTCTGCATCCTCGACAGCAACCACTACGCCCGTGACCCCGGCGGAGTGAGCAAGCAAATCGAAGATCTGATCACCGAAGCCGGCGGAAAAGTCGAAGTCAATCGTTTGTGGATGGAGCAAAAGCTCGCCTATCCGATCGACGGCCACCAGAAGGGAACCTACTGGTTGACCTACTTCGAAATGGAAGGCAGCGAAGTTCCCAAGCTGGACCGAGCCTTCCACCTCTGCGAGCCTGTGCTGCGTCAGATGACACTGAAACTGGATCCCCGGTTGGTCGAGCCGATTCTGGCCAACGCCCGCGGTGCGACGCCCGTCGTCAGCAAGGACGCCGCTGCCGAAGCCGGCGATTCCGGCGAAGCGAGCACCGAGAGCGATAGCGACTCGGATTCCTGATCAGGCTTTTCCGGTCGGGCTTCCCGATTGGGGCCTTCCCCTGTCAGGCGGTGGGTCCCTGGCCACTGGCCGCGGTTTGCCTACAATGAACTTCTCGGCGATTTAGCCGTTTGACCTCCTTTCACTTTCCCAGCAACTCACAGGACAACGATGGCCAGCTACAACCGCGTCATTCTGGTTGGGAATTTGACGCGTGATATCGAATTGCGTTACATCCCCAGCGGTCAAGCCGTTTCGGACGTGACCGTCGCGGTGAACGATCGCCGCAAGACCGCCAGCGGCGAATGGGTCGATGAACCCACGTTCGTCGATGTCACCTTGTGGGGTAGGAACGCCGAGGTGGCCAGCGAGTTCCTGTCGAAGGGATCGCCGGTGTTGATCGAAGGCCGCTTGAAACTCGATCGCTGGGAAACCGACGGTCAGAAACGAAGCAAATTGCGTGTGATCTGCGAGAAAATGCAGATGCTCGGCTCACGCTCGGGCGGCGGATCCGAACAGCGAACAACGCAACGCTCCGGCGGACAGACGGCTGAAAACCAAGTCAGCTACGATGCGCAATCCGTGGAAGACTATTCCGCCGATTCGGGGGCACGTGATGCCCAGCCGACCGGGAAGGGTGCCGGTTACGAAGACCCCAATATTCCGTTTTAAACAGCACAACAGTATCGTAGACGTCCCCGGGCATTGACGCCCCGGTTCGTCCTCTTTTGTCAACAACCACCCACTCAAACTATCGCCAGAGCACTACGATGTCACGCAACGGCCGAACCATTAAACGACCCTACAAACGATTGCCCAAAGGCGAACACGGTGGGATCCAGCTCCTGTTGATTCACAACGTCGAACACCTCGGCAAGCAAGGCGACATTGTCGAAGTCAAGGCCGGCTATGCGCGCAACTATCTGTTACCGCACGGCATGGCAACGATCGCAACCGATCACCACAAGCGGATGGTCGAAAAGCACCGCGAAAAATTGCGCGCGATCGAGCTGGAAAAACTCAAGAGCTATCGCGACTTGGCGGACGAACTCGGCAAGCAGTCGATCACGATCGAAGCCAATGCCAACGACGAAGGCCACCTGTACGGCAGCGTCGGGCCGCACGAAATCACCGCGGCACTCAAAGAAGCCGGTTTCAGCCTGGCCAACGACCAAATCCGGTTGGATGGCCCGCTCCGTGAACTCGGTCTGTACACCGTGCGTGTCTACTTGCACAGCGAAGTCGAAGCCAATTTGAAGGTTTGGGTCGTGCCCACCGCCGCCGAAGACGCCGCGGTTTCCTGATCCCAGCCGAAGCGAGACGCAGGTCGCCGGAGGCCTTCGTCCGTCGGCACCCAATCACCCCGCCGGTCGCCATGCCAAAGACCGCCGGGAGCACGTCGCCATCGCCGCCAACAACCGGCGGCCGATTTGGCGACGTAGATTCCTCAATCGGGGCTGTGGCGGAACTGGCAGACGCGCTGGATTTAGGTTCCAGTTTCTTCGGAAGTGCAGGTTCGACTCCTGTCAGCCCTATCGTTACTCAAATCGACTTAACGCGACCCTGAGGTGGTGCCGTGGTCACCACCACGTGGCGTTAGCCAGTGGCGCGTGTCTGTCGTCAATCCATCGTCTCCACGCGCCGCTCGCTCACGCTTCCCGCTGGCACGCACGCGGTGCTGTCAACGCAGCCACCCTGGATACCCCGGTGCCTTACGTTGCATCGGAATTGCCTGTCAGCGAAAATGCATCGCGTGTTTTCACCGCGCGATGAGTACTCGGTGGTGACCCGTCGAAATTGACTGGCGAAGCTTGTCCGTCTTCCACGACCTATCTGAGACAATACGATCCTACGATGCGTCCACCTGGCGGAGAACTGACGTTTTACACGGCGCTGGGCATGCTTTACGGAATTGGCGCATCAATTGCCGGATTTGTGTTCGCGTTGCCAGGCTACTTTGCCTTTGCCGCCGTCATTGGCCTCCCATCGCTCGGCGTCTGGTTCGAGCAGCGATGGGCTGGACTGTTTCTTGCTGCCGTTATCGCACTTTCCATTCCGGGGCCCAAAGTCTCCCGCCCCGCGATACCTGAATCGGGGCTGATCGAGTTAACGGGATCACACTTCGTTTGGTGGCAATAGAGAGCGGCAGCGAGTCCGGTATCCCGGAGGGATGCCAGCGAGTAGCCGGAGGTCAGCGCAGTGCCACCTCCGGGAAGCAGTTCACGGACTCCCGTCGACCCCGGACGGGGTCGCAGCGAATCATTCCGCGGACGGTGCCGCAGTCCGCGTTTCCATTAGAGCTGATCGTGATGCTCGCCCACTCGGGGTGGCAGGCAGGGGCCGAGGGCTCGGACGCGATTCGCTTCGACACCCTCCGGGGTCGCGTCGTGCGGGGGACCGTATGTCCGGAGGTGGCGCTGCGCTGACCTCCGGCTACTGGCTTTGGGCCCACGCCATGAGATCGTGGAGCAGCCGTCGTGGTGATCAAATCCCAGGAAACTGGGACGCCCCGGGAATGCTCCGTTGTCGGCCACCGGAGCACCGAGGCCAATCGCCAATGCGCGAGAAATGGAGCTTCCCCAAATTAGCCCTGGACCTTTGTCCTCTCCCAACAGCGGTGTGACCGCGTGTGATTGGCTCACCATGAATTGCCTCAGCACCCTGGAGTGAGAGGGCACACGCAACTCAACTATTTAGCCGTTTGAATGCCGAGCAGGGTATCGAGAGCGAAGGAGAAGGCTGACCGATTTCAACAGCGACAGGCATCTCCTTGGCCACGATTCTCTTCAGTCCCATTCAGAAGAGTTCAAGCTCACCATCGTCAATCGACCGGATTCCGACCATTCAATCGATGCTCCTAAGATATTTCTCCAGCATGGTGTAACCATCTTCGGTCACTTGGTTTCGGTCGTCCGCATCGTTTGGGTTCAGCCCGTTTACAGTTTCCCAACCGTCGGGCATTCCGTCATGGTCGGTATCTGAGGGGGCGGGTGTGCTTCTCAGTTCCGGCCAGCCGCCGACATCGTTTTGTGAATCGATAATGCCAGTGATTTTCGATATGTCGGTCACGCGTTTCGTCGTTTTGTAGATGCCTTCATATGTTGCCGTGCCGTTGCGAACTTCTTCGACGATTCGCGAATCGACTGAATCTCGATTCGGCAAGGTTGCTCCCGCGTTGGCGAGAACCAACGAAAACGCTTCCCCTGCGGTATGTTGATGAATTTCCATTGCGTCCCATGGTTTGTCGAGTTTGACAAAGTTGCTGCCTCGTACGCCGCTCCAGTTGTCAGAGTTCACAGAAGGGCTACCCTCGATCACATTTCCGGAAACATGCCAGCTGCCTTTATCGTCTTCGCCTCGGGATGAAGGTTCCGCCAGTACGGCTACTTTGCCGGGATCAGTCGCCGGGCCTGGCTTATAGTAGTTTGCCACCATGTTGATCGTGGAAAAGTTGAATTTATCGTTTCCTGCTTGATGAGCTTCTCCGCCATAACAACTGACATACCCCCAGTTGTAGAGCACGTTGTTTCGATAGTCTGTATGACCGCACCCCGATGCGAATCGTGGGTTTCGGCCCGAGTTGTGTGCGATCAAGTTATGGTGGTAGCTACTGTGATTTGATCCCCAAATGCCGCCAAATCCATGTTGGGACTTGACGTGATTTGAATCGAACATGCTTTCGGTAATCATGCACCACTGCACCGTGACGTTTTCGCAGTGGTAAATCGACATGACCTCATCGACACTCCAGCTAGCTGACACATGGTCGAGGATCAAGTTCCTGACATAGCGAGATGAAATTGCGTCTGCATCTTTTCCTGATTCATCGCCGAATCTGACGCGGATGTACCGAATGATTACCTCATCGGCATCGATCGACAGCGGGTATCCTCGTAGGCAGATTCCATCGCCGGGGGCCGTTTGTCCTGCAATGGTGATGTTCGGGTTCTTGATCTTGATGTCACTCTTGAGTTCGATTGTCCCCGAGACTTTGAACACAACTGTTCGTGGTCCTTGGGCTTCAACTGCAGCACGAAAGCTGCCTTCGCCGGAATCATTGAGGTTCGTGACTTCGTAGACCGCCCCACCTCGCCCGCCAACGGTGTATTTGCCATATCCTTCAGCCGTAGGAAACGCTAGCAGTCCTTCAGCGAAACCATTGATGGGCCACGCTAGAAAGCCGATCAGAAACACCGTTCTGCAGAATACGTTTTTCATCGTTTGATCTTCTTTGATGTTTGAAAGGTGAAAACTGCGGAGTAGTTAGGCTGCAGTCGCATAAGGCGTTATTGGGAGTCGCGGATGTCATTCGATTTCGATAACGACTCGCTGATACCTCGTGAGCGGTGGCGTGCCGGAATCAGTCACCTCGTAGATCACATGAAATGACTTCCCGGCTGAATCGTTGGGTATTTCGATCGTTGCAATGGCTGACGAAGATTATCAGGCCAAGCATTACAGGAAGTCTAGCTGAATTCTTGATTGAAATGAGCGTATTCTTAGCTTCCCGTAATTGGTGTTCACGGAATCCTTGAATCGATGAAGCACTTTGATCCTGACCGACCGCGTTTTGCTTCCTACGGTTTCACTTGCGAGAAGTGGATGCCCCAAGCGATGCCGCGGGCGGATCAGCATGACGAAATCGAGCTGAATTACCTCACCTCAGGTTCACTGACTTATCTGATGGGCGGCCGACGTGCCGTTGTACCTGCTCAGCACCTCGCCGCTTTCTGGGCGACGGTTCCTCATCAAATCGTGGAGTACACCGGCAATGAGCCTTATTACGTCGCCACGATTCCGTTCGCATGGTATCTGAAATGGGGTATCGCGGCCCAACTTCATGACACATGGTTGGAAACGGCAGTTGCACTGGAGATACAAGCTCGCTTGCTGAGAATGGCAAGATCTTTGAGTGATGTTTCGCCGCCGATCAACTCTGAGCGGCGGATTTCAATGGAATCGCAAGACAAGGCCGAGCAGATGGCATGTCGGATCTCTCGATGCTTCGAAGAACGGCTGACGATCCCCCAGATCGCGGCGGAAGTTGATTTGCATCCCGACTACGCCTCGACACTTTTCAAAAAAACGTATGGCACAACGATCGTGAACTTCATCACACGTCAACGCGTCGCCCACGCACAGCGATTATTGCTATCGACTGAATCCCCAATCATTAACGTCGCCGAGGACTCAGGATTCGATTCATTGTCTCGTTCCAATCGGGCATTTAAGCAATTTACGGGGGAAACTCCTCGCGAGTACCGAAAGAACCTGAGATAGCTGACCGACAGACTCAAGCATACTACCTCTCCCCTGCTTCTTGCGGTGAAGGACTGCCCATCAAAACGTCGGATGATGCAACGAGTTCGACGGACTGGATGCCGGCGATCGCGAACTGCCGCCGTTCTTCGCGGCTGATGCAGAGTGCCAGCAGGTTTTGGTTTTCCGTGGTCCAGCGAATGGGGCTGACCAGACGCGCGGTTCGTTTGCCAGTTCGATCTTGGTAGATGATGCGGCAAACCCAGTGATCGGGGTCTCGCATTACGAGCGAGAGCTTCTGAGGGAGCGTCTGATGGCGTTTGGCTTTGCTTGGGGCTTGTCGCTTGTGAGTCGTGGCTTGGGGCATCTCAGATCCTCTCTGCGTCGGGGGTGAAGCCGGCGGCGACGAGGGCTCGCTCGAGCTCGGGACGGATTTGGTCGTCGCTCAGGCCGGCGCGGCGGTGAGTCCGGACGACACGCATGAAGACGTCGTTGGCTGTCTGCGCCCGCGGAGGCGGGGCTTTGGGGGACTCGACCGGCCAGCCGTCCGATGGCGGTAGCGAAGGGTGGGCACGGCGCAGTCGCCAGCAGAGGGCTCCGGCAGTGATGCAGGAGCCCAGTCGGTGGTAGTGGTCGACCAGGTCGAGAACGTGTCGAGGTCCGACGCTGGGCCCCAAAGTCTCCCGCCCAGCGCCAGCTGAATCGGGGCTGATCGAGTTAACGGATCACACTTCGTTTGGTGGCAAAAGAGAGCGGCAGCGAGTCCGGTATCCCGGAGGGATGCCAGCGAGTAGCCGGAGGTCAGCGCAGCGCCACCTCCGGGAAGCGGTTCACGGACTCCCGTCGACCCCGGACGGGGTCGCCGCGAATCATTCCGCCGACGGTGCCGCAGTCCGCGTTTCCAAAAGAGATGATCGTGATGACTGCCCACTCGAGGTGGCAGGCCGGGTCCGAGGGCTCGGACGCGATTTGCTTCGACACCCTCCGGGGTCGTGTCGTGCGGGGGACCGTATGTCCGGATGTGGCGCTGCGCTTACCTCCGGCTACTGGCTTTGACCCCGCCGGGGTCATGCCAGCCAATGCGGCGCTGGAGTTGTGAGCGGAACGGCGCGAGCGGGCTGTCGATTTAGATGATGTTCCGAAATCAACGTGATCATGCCAGCCCGACGCGTGAGCGAGGGGCGCCGCGTGGCCCCTTGCTAACGCGTGCGGGCTTAAATCGACAGGCCGCTCGCGCCTTGCCGCTCGCAAATCGGGATTCATTTGATCGGTCACGCGACCATCGTTGTGAGTCGTCATGCTCAACGCCGTTGTGATTGCCGCAGTGGCGATGCCACGATCTGGCTCACCGAGAAGTGGGCCGATTGGTGATCCAGAGCGATCGGTAGGGCGTCACATTGAGCACGGCGTTTTGGTCGTCGAAACGGGTTCCTGAAATGGCGTCGTGCCAGGCGTCCATCGCGATCAGGTTCAGATCAGACAGTCTTAATTCCTGCACCGAGTCGGTCATGTTGTGCACACAGAACACGCTTTGGCTGCGGTCGGTGCTCTGCCGCCAAAACGCAAAGAATGGTTCGTGCAGTTGCAGGGTGAACTGCGTCGCGTTGGGGTGGAACGGCAGCATCTGACGGCGTAAATCGATGCGGCGGATCAATTCGTGGAACACCTGATGGTGCACCGATCCTTTGTCGCTCAGTTGCCGTTGCAGTTCTTGCCAATTCCATTTGTGGCGATTGATGCTGCGGTTGTGCTTGGTCGCTTCCACGCCGGCTTGATCGTTCGGGGTGGCCAGCAAGCTGTGGATGTAGAAGGCGGGGATGCCTTCGAGAGCCATCATCACGGTCTGCGAGCACAAGAAACGTTCCACCTGCCAAGGGTCTTCACCTTTGACCGTTCCCCGCAGCGCATCAAACAGCGCCACGTTGAGTTCATAAACGCGTTCGCCGCCGTCGGGCGTGCGGCGGGTCGAAACATGGCCGCCGAAGCGTCGCACGGTTTCGACCAGTTGCAGCTGTTCTTCGTCGGACAACAAGCCTTCGGCCGGCCGCATGCCGATGCCGTCGTGCGAGGCGGTGAAGTTCAGGTAGGTGCAGCCCACCGGCGCCGGGGGCATCGTCATCATCCAACGCTTCAGGTATTCGGTTTTTCCGGTCAACAACGCATGCACCAGCAGCGGCGCCAGGCTGAAGTTGTAGATCACGTGGGCTTCGTTGCGGTTGCCGAAGTACGTCAGGTTTTCGTGGTTGGGGACGTTGGTTTCGGTGATCAGCAAGGTCCCCGGCGCAAAAAAATCGGTGACCGTGCGGATCAGCTTGACGACTTCGTGCGTCTGGGGCAGGTGCATGCATGTGGTGCCCGGTTCCTTCCACAGAAACCCGACCGCATCGAGCCGAAAGATACTGACGCCGTGCTCCAAGTACAGCCGGATGATTTTGAGAAACTCCATCAGGACTCGGGGATTGCGGAAATCCAAGTCGACTTGATCGTGGCTGAACGTGCACCAGACGTGCTTCAGGCCGGCGGACGTTTCGGTCGGTCGCAGCAGTGGTGATGCGCGGGGGCGGACGACGTCCGAGAGATCGTCGCCGACATTGGCTTCCATGATGTAGGAGGCGCCGGGCTCGATCCCCTTGCGATAATTCTCAAACCATTGACTTTCCGAAGAGACATGGTTGATGACGAGATCGGCCATCAATCGATAGTCATCGGCGATCTGCGAGATCTCCGACCAATCGCCCAGCTTGGGATTGACTTGGGTGTAATCGATGACGGCAAACCCGTCGTCGGAGCTGAACGGGCAAAACGGCAGCACGTGGACGGCCGAGAGGGAGTCTTTGACGTGTTGCTTGAGAAACGCGTGCAGCGTTTCCAGCGGAACCGCATCGCCATCGACGATCGAATCTCCGTACGTGATCAACAGACAATCTTCTTGCGACCACAGTTGGTGAAGCGGCAGTGGGCGTTGTTCTTCGAGATGGTCGAAGATCGCGATGACCTCGTCGGCCAGTCGCTCGACCTTGGAGTCGGGGTAGAGGAAACCGAGGTGTTGAGCAAGTTGTGCGCGAACCGGCGAGTCGTCAGTGTCCGTAGAAGCCATGGAATCGATTGCTTGTAGCGGGATAATCGAGGTTGGAGAGAATCGTTTCAGGCATTGTCTGCCTCCACCGCGCCCAGAATCTGGTCATAGATGTCTGGCACCGCGCTGGTCACTCGGGACCAGTTGTGAATGAAGGGGCTTTCGTCTGGACGATTGAGGAATTCGTCTCCCGCCGCAACGATGACACGGCTGAATAGTTCAACCGTGGTTTCCTCTCGGTGACGATCCAGGTTCAGCCCACTCATCACGGCGTCGTTGTGGTAATGGTCCACGACGTCGAGCGCTGTACGGTAGTAACAGGCTTTCAAGGTTCGCAGCATGCTGTTGCTGATGACGAATCCTTGAACAGCCAATTTGCGAATAAACGCTTTGCAGATGTCGGTTGCCATACGATGCAACCCGCTCGTGCGATCGTCTTCGGAAACCGCTTGATGTTTGTGATCGTATGCGTCGGCGATGTCCACCTGGCAGATCCGATTCAGGTTGCAATTGCGGTACATCTCCGACAGGGTGCCGATTTCCAGTCCCCAGTCGCTGGGGATCCGCAATGAGGTCACGATTTCGGAACGCATCGAAAACTCGCCCGATAGTGCGTAGCGAAAACTTCCCATGTAGTCGAGATACTCGACGCGACCGAGCACCGTCTTGAGAGCTCGTATCAACGGAACCACCAGCAACCGAAAGACGCGGCCGTTGAGTTTTCCATTGGCGGCACGATAGTAATAGCCCTTGCAGAACTGGTAATGGAACGAAGGATGGGCCAGCGGGTAGAGCAGTCGCGCGGGCATCGAACGATCGTACGTCAGGATGTCACAATCGTGTAGCGCGATGGCTTTGGATTTTCCCGATGCCAGAAAGTACCCCAGGCAATACCAGACGTTTCGGCCTTTGCCCGGGTCCATCGGGGCCAGCCCTTCGGCTTGCAGGGCGGCATCGACGTGTCTTAGTCGTGTTCCGTCATTCCAGAGCACGACATGGTTTTGCGGCAATTTGTCGAAGAATCGCTTGGCGGCCTGGAATTGTTGCTCGTTGGCTCGATCGAGCCCGATGATGATTTCGCCCAAGTAGGGGATCTTTGCCAACGCGTCGACGATCGGTCCCATCGCCGGACCTTCCAATTCCGAGTACAGGCACGGCAACAGCAACGCCATCGGGGTTTCCGCGGAAAACTGCACCAGCTCTGACTCAAGCTCGTCAGTGGAGCGATTTCGCAGGTTGTGAAGGGTTCCGATAATTCCGTTCTGCGAAAAGTCCGCCATGGTGTTCGCCTCGATCAGTGAAGGGGAGATTGGGAGGGAGCAGTCGAGTCGCGTTCCAGCCGTGTCAGCAGCTGCGAAACGGCTTCGGCCCAGCCGGCGGCTCCTTGCGCGGTGGCAATGATCCCCCTGCCGGCGTCAACGTGGACTCCCAGCCCGGAAGGAGTCGGGATGCCGATCGGTACATCGGCCAAATCCAGCATGCTTTGGTCGATGGGACTGTCACCGATCGCCGCGAGAATGGGTTGACCGCTGGGCTGCGACGATGGATCGGAGTGCGAAAGGCGAGCAGCGACGGCCTGCATCGCCCGGCCCTTGCTGGTCTGGCCGGCGACGTGCCAAAAGCGACCACCGCGGGTTAGGCTGAGCTGGTGATCACGCAGCGATTGTTCAAACTTGTTTCGTTGCTCGTCGCTGTCGTCCCAGAGCAGTGGCTCGGTTCCTTGACGCGCCAACGCCATGCGGGCGCTGTCCTCGGGCAACTGGGTTTCTGCGGCGACGCCGGCGAGCCCCAGGTCGGCAAACGAGCGGAAGCGATACTGAGGTTTCAGGGACTTCAGCACCTCCAGAATGTGGTCTCGCGACGCACCGATGATTTCAACGTCGCCGAACGGCTGGCCGGTTTCACCGCCCCAGCAAATCACGGACCCGTTTTCGGAGATGAACGGATAGTCGGCCAGCTCCAGTTGCCGGGCCAGTTGGCTCATCTCCGGCACCGTCTTGCTGGAATTCATGACCAAGGGAATCTGGCGATCACGCAAGGTCTGCAACGTCGCTGCCGCCGGAGACCAGTCGTAGTCGTGCTTGTTGAGCAAGCATCCATCGAGGTCGGTAAACAAAATCAGCGGTGACGCGGTTGGCAGCATGACGCCAAGTTTATGGAATCGGCGATGCGGTCGCCACTGCGACTGCGGGCCGGGCGGGTTCACTGACCTCGTGGAACGCTAAGGGGAAAGTTATCGTTGCTGTGGCGGGAATCCGCCATTTTGAAAAAGCTCTGGCGGGTTTTGCGGTGAGGTTTTGATCTACCAAGAGATCCCTTTTCCGGAGTGGCGGACCGGTCGGGGCAACAGAAGATGGCTGCACCTTGGACGCACGCAATCCTGTTTTATTGACGCCGAATTGACGCCGAATCAGTTGGGCCATGTCGATCTACCATGTCATCGATTGCCGCAGAATTGAACGTTCCGCTGGCAACGGGTGTATTGTCGCAATCATCAACTGGGACGACGGTCGAACCATCCTTGTTCGACAGACGCTCGGCCAGGACGGCGGTTATTCCTGGGATCGGATCATGATGTACGGCATTCGCGCGACCGATACGTTCGATACCTTGATGCCGGCCATCGATCGTTTCTTCGACAGCAGCGACGTGGAACGACGGATGATGGTTTCTTCGGCACAACTCAGGCGTGAACTGATCGCCGCGACCGGTCATTTGACGGGCTGAAACCCAGTGCCGCGAACTCGCCTTGGCCTCCACGGGCGACGTCAGGGTTTGATCCCATGCTTGGCCAAGACGTCCAGCAATGGAACCTTGTAGGGTTTTCCGTCCGGGGCAAAAACGGCGGGGCTGCGCGGTGTCGTGAAGGCCTCTTTGATCATCCGATTCCACTTGTCCTGGCCCGTCGCACTCTCCCCGTGATCAGATTCGGTCGGCAAGTCGTACTTGTCCATCAACTTTTTTTCCACGCCGTTGTATTTCGCGAGAATCGGGCGAACGTCCTTGTTTAACTCGGTCTGGTTCTTGTAGGTATTCCCCTTGAGCTGCATCAGATCGATAAACAGGTCGCGGGCCAGCAAGGCGACGATGTCGTAGTGCCCCTGTTCGTGTTTCAAGATCTGGTCGGGCGTGCGATTCTTCTTCTGGTTGATCTCGTCCATCTTCTTCCAGCTCTTCGATGCATTGAACGTGACCGTCACGTTGATGTTGTCGTTGACCAATGACGAGAGCAGGATGGACGGAACGGAAAACGAAGTGCTCGTGAACGCGAGGTGGTGGCTGCTGGCGTCTGGGGTGCCAACGAAATCTGACCACCTGAGAGTCTTGAAAAGGCCGGTAAGCTTTGACGGCATCGGAGTGTCTCCAATAGAGTGTTGCGGGGCGCGAATGCGACCGTCGCAGCCACCATTATCGTTCCGGCGACAAGATTGTTGTGCGGAAAAGAGGACGGAAATTCCTGACCAGGTCAGTCTGCCTGATCAGCCGGCCAGTCGGTCACTGCGTCGGCGGCCTGGTGCAACAACCGGTCGATCGCCGATCCCAGGTGCGATGCAGAGGGGCTGACTCGGGCATTCAACAACGCGATCAAGTTCTTGCCGTCATGGCGGCGAATCATGATCGTGGCGGTCCCGTCCAGCGAACCGGTGTGCCAGTGGTTTATCTTGCCGGGCCCCACCGTTCGGTTGCTCCATCCCAACGAATAGTAACGCGACTTCTCTTCCCCGTCCGCATCGTGCCCGGCGAGTCCCGGCGGGCGGCGATCCATCCACTCGATCGATTGCCGGCTCAGGATCGGACATTGATCCGGATCGTCAAACGCGGCGGCAAACTTCGCCAAATCGGACGCCGATGCGATCCATCCGCCATGTGAATCCATCGCCTCCAAATGCCACGCGCCGTAAGGTCGCGGAACTTCATCGCCCCGATCCGATGCGAACACCGATTTGCCGGTGCCGGGCTGATAGTACCGCACTTCGTTCTCTGCCCGCCCCTCCAGTCGCGTCGCCCCGATCCGCATGGTGGTCACGCCGATCGGTTCCAAAACATGCTGTTGAACGTAGGCTTCGTAGCCCTGGTTGCTTCGCGTTTCGATCACCCGCCCCAGCAAACAATAGCCGAAATTGGAGTAGGCGTATCGCTGGCCGGGGTCGAAGTCGAGCGGCTGGGACAGCATCGCTTTAATGACCGTTTGCTGATCCGCCGGCGGCTCCGTTCCGACTTGGTCGGCGAACCGAGTGGATTGAAACATGGCGTCAAAGGACACATCGCGGTCCCAGCCGCCGCGATGTTCCAACAGTTGGCGAATCGTGATGTCACGCAAACGTTCGTCGAATTCCTCCGTCGACGCGATGTCTGATTCAAAGTCCAGCACGTCAAAGACCTTGTCATCGAGCGTCACTTTCCCCTGCTCGATCAGTTGCAACACGGCGACGGCGGTGATCGGTTTCGACAGGCTGGCGATTCGAAACAGACTGTTCGGTTGAACCGGCTGCTGCTGGGCGATGTCGGCATAGCCGTAGCCTCGGGCAAAGACGACACGCCCGCGATTGCTCACGGCAATCGAAGCCCCGGGGACGCGGTGCTCTGTCATGAACTCGCGCATCAAGCGATCGAAACTGGCGAAACGCTCGTCCGCCTCGCCTGACGCCACATTCGGCGGTGCCGCGGACTGGCGATACCCTGGCCCGCGCAGAACACGCCCGGGACGCGCACCGGTCTGTTTACCATCTTTGAACACCAGGCGTCCGTTGACGATGACAAACTTCATCCCTTCGGACAACGCTTGGGGATTCGCGAAATCCGCGCGATCGGCCAGATTCTCGTAGTCGAACACGATCACATCGGCCGCCAGGCCGACGTTGATTCGGCCGCGGTCGTACGCCATCACATCATTGGCGGCGACGGCACTGGCCTGTGCGATGGCGCGTTCCAGGGAGATCGCTCCCAGATCGCGGACGTAACGCGAGAGCAGTCGCGGGAAGGAGCCGAACGCCCTGGGGTGGGACGCCGACCGGCTTCCTCCGGCCGGGCCGACGTCGGTGCAGAACGAAACAAACTCCTGTTGCATGGCAAGGATCTTGTTCGCGTCGGTCATCGTCTCGGGAAGTGCGAACGCGCCTTGACGCACCAGTTGAAAGAACGTGTCCCAGGGGTCCTCGTCGCACGCGCGAGCGATTTCGGCGACGGATTTTCCATCATGTTTCGCGTAACGTGGATCGTTGCTGCGTCCGATGACGATTCGTCCCCAGTCATTTCCGGCATGGCGAAACCAGTTTTCCCAGCCCTCGGTCGTTTCCATTTCTCGCTTGATCTCCGCGCGCAATTCGGGATCGTCCAGTCGCTGGATCAGCCGATCACGACCCTCGGAGAAATGGCGGGGATGAATCAGCGCCGCGATGCCCAGGCCGTTGTTGACGTAGGGATAGATGTCGGCTGTCACCTGCTGTCCGCTCGACCGCGCTGCTTTGATCGTCGCAATCGCCAACGGCATCTTGCCCCAATTCTGCTTGCCGGCTGCTTTGAGGTGAAAGAGGTGGACGGGAGTGTTTGCCTGACGACCGATATCGAGTGCCTCCTCGATCGCTTCGAGCAAGCGGTCGCCTTCGTTTCGCATGTGCGTGTAATAACCGCCGCCGTATTCTCCCGCCGCGGCGGCCAACATGGCAATCTCTTTGGTGGGGGCATACACGGCCGGCGGATAGATCAACGCGGTCGACACCCCGATGGCACCGGCCTGCATGGCTTCCCGGACCAGCGCCTGCATCTGCTCCATTTCCTGATCGCTGGGGCGTCGCTCGACGTCGCCGATCACGATGCGACGGACCTGGGTGTGCCCGATGGTTTGGACCACGTTGACGGGCAACCCTTTGGATTCGAGCAGCGTGAAGTACTCGGCCATCGTCGTGTAACCCTTGCGCCGCCCCTCTTCCTCGCCCAATGGTGCCGCCGATCCGCCTTCACCGGCATTGATCGTCGTGATCCCCTGGGTCAGCAAATTGATCGCCGTCTTCGGATCCTCGATCATTGGCGATGCCGTTTGTCCCATCATGTCGATCAGACCCGGCGCGACGATCAGCCCCCGGGCATCGATCAACTCCTTCGCTTCGTCGTCGGGAATGCTGCCGATCCGTACGATCTTGCCGTCATCGATGCCCACATCCGCCTGGTACCACGGCGCTCCCGATCCGTCGACGATCTTGCCGTGCTTGATGACGATGTCGAATTCTGGTTCGGCGGCGCCGCCGACGGACAGCGTCGCGACGAAAAGTGCTGTTAACAGAACAAAGGATCGGGACATTCCGTTCGCCCATTCTCTCGGTGGCGGGTGGATTTCGAATGACAGATGACTGGGGCAGGTCAAGACGTTCTATTGAAAGACCAGCGTGCCGAACTTCTTGAACTCGTGGAAGCTTGTACCGACCCGGGCCCAATCCCATTGCGTGGATTTTTGATCGTCGTAATCCACGCGGTAGAAGTTTGCCCGCCAACGGGTCCCTGGTTCGGGCGGCACGTTGCGTAGCGGCTTGAGCAACGCGTAGGGGATGAAGACTTCGGCGCGCCAGCCGGTGACAGTGGCCATCGACTGATTCTTTCCGCCGCTCGCTGAAACGGCTTTCTGGATCTTTCGATCGCCCTCGTAGTGCCACGGTCGCCAGCCGAGAAAACGGCCGTCCAGGTTGGGAATCAGAATGGGAAGCTCGAAGCCGAGCGGGGAGATTTCATACTCGAAATAAACCGGATCGTCTTCGTGTGTCCAGAAGAAACACTCGTAGACGTCTTCATTCCAGAGGTCCAAGAAGTCTTCGTTCATCGTTGCGGTCAGCGTCTGATCGCTGCCGTCAAACAACACGTAGACTCCGGTTGCGGAGTACAGCATCTTGATCCGTGACGTGTAGTCATGGCTTCCTTGGGGGCGACGGTTTAGCGTCACCCAGTCGGTCGAATCCCACGCCGCCGCGTCGCCCTTGCCGTTGACGGTGAAATCGTCACAGCGGTTGACGTTCAGGATCGGCGGTGCTGGTTCGTCGGCGCGTGACGGGGTAGGAACCAGAACATGCAGCGCGGCGATCGCAAGCAGCCAGATGGCTGGTGTGCAGGCGTTTCTATTCTTGAGGGTCATGCTGATTTCCGAAACAGGGACTGGAGTTTGTAAGTATCGATGAACGTTGTGTGTGACGTCCCCTGGTCGGCATTGTAAGCGAAACGGATTCCGCCGGAATCGACGGTGTAAACCATGTCTGTTTATGCATCACATTTAGAAGGACAGGCGAAGTCCGTTAGGCCCAGAGGATGTCAATCTTATTACTGCTGGATCTTTCTTAAATACACTGGCTCCCCTCTCCCCAAAAAACGCCAATGACGCGACGCGTCGGGCGTTTTTTGGGGAGAGGGGTTGGGGGTGAGGGGTAACAATTACAACCGCCCAATCGTATTTTCTGTGCCCAGTGAGATGGCTACAAAAACGATCCCCAGCCCCCTCATCCCCAGCCCTTCTCCCCCACAAATCGACAAGCAAGCTTGTTAACGATTTGTGGGAGAGAAGGGGGCCATATCCGTCAGGAATTAAATCAGCATCCCAGAGGGCCGACAGAGTGGATAAACATAGGAAACGTCCCTCGTTCCCAGACTCCTCCTGGAGGCACACCGTGGTGGAGGCTCTCGCCTCCTGCCCCACCCTACGTCAATCACCCGTGGCGAGTGACTGGAATTGGTAATCCGCGGGGAGAAACCCACTACGCGATGATGTCTTGGACGACTTTACCGTGGACGTCGGTCAGCCGGAAATCGCGGCCGGCGTAACGGTACGTCAGCCGTTCATGATCGAAACCCAGCAGGTGCAAGAGGGTGGCATGCAGGTCATGGACATGCACACGATCCTCGACCGCCTGGAAACCGAATTCGTCGGTCGCGCCATGCACGTGTCCCCCTTTCACACCGCCACCGGCCAACCACATCGTGAACCCGTAATGATTGTGATCTCGGCCACTGTTGGTCCCGGCATTGGCGCCCGGTTTGGGCAGTTCGACGGTCGGCGTGCGTCCGAATTCGCCGCCCCAGACCACCAGGGTGTCGTCCAACAGCGAGCGTTGTTTCAGATCTCGCAACAAGGCGCCGATTGCTTGGGAACACTCGCCGGCGAGTCGACGATGGTTGTCTTCGATCTTGTCGTGACTATCCCAGGGCTGTCCCGCGCCGTGCCAGAGCTGGATGTAACGCACGCCCCGTTCGACCAATCGTCGGGCGATCAAGATCTGCCTGGCCTGGATCGAATCACCATACATGTCGCGAATGGATTGGGGTTCGCTGCTGATGTCAAAGGCATCGGTCGCCTCAATCTGCATGCGATAGGCGAGCTCGAAACTTTGCACGCGTGATTCCAACTCGGCATCCTGCTGGCGAGCCTGTTGGTGACGCTCGTTCAGCTTTTGCAGCAGATCCAGTTGCCGACGTTGTTCGTCGCGGGGCAGGCCGGCTGCGTTGCGGATGTTCGCGATCAGTTTTTCGATTTCCTGGTGTTTGCTGTCGATGTACGTCGCCTGGTACGCACCGGGAAGAAATCCGGCTTGCCAGTTTTCGGCGCCCTTGATCGGATAACCGCTGGGGCACATCGAGATGAAACCCGGAAGATTTTGGTTTTCGCTGCCCAATCCGTATGTGACCCACGATCCGACCGAGGGCCGCACCAGTTGGCCGTTGCCGCAGTTCATCAGCATCAACGAGGGTTCATGATTGGGCACGTCGGCGTGCATGGATCGCACCACGCAGACCTCGTCGATCATCTCGCCCACGTGCGAAAACAACTCGCTGACTTCGATGCCGCTTTCGCCATACTTCTTGAACTTGAACGGTGATCGATAGGCGGCCCCGGTTTCGCGCTCGGTGCGCAGATTCAACGGAATCGATTTGCCGTGATACTCCTCG
This sequence comes from Stieleria sedimenti, assembly GCF_025060895.1. Taxonomy (GTDB): domain Bacteria; phylum Planctomycetota; class Planctomycetia; order Pirellulales; family Pirellulaceae; genus Stieleria; species Stieleria sedimenti. Next base: position 30,732 of record NZ_JANZKV010000029.1, read on the forward strand.
AGCGCCGGTTTGGGATCAAACGTGTCGACTTGCGACGGACCACCGTTGAGGAACAAGTGAATCACCGCTTTTGCTTTCGGTGCAAAGTGCGGCGTTTTGGGGGCCATCGGGTTTGTCGCGGTCGCAGCGTGCAACAGGCTGGACGTGTCGTCGGCCATCACGCCCGCTAGGGCAAGCGATCCGAGACCGATCCCGCTACGGCGCAGAAAGTCGCGACGGGTAGGGGGCAGTTGGTTCAGTTGTGAAATGAAATCGGACATCGTGTGATCCAAAATGGAATGCGCTTCCAGGCTCGTAGCTTAATCGACGAACGCAAATTCATTGCTCAGGAGCAAGACTTGCGCGAGTTGAACCCAGGGATCCAACGTGGCGGCCGATTCAGGTCTGACAAACTCAATCGCCACGTTTAATTCGGCCGGGTCTGGGTCGCGTGCCAGGGCCAGACGATACAGTCGCTTGATCCGCTCGGCCACGCTGTGGTTGGAAGCGTCATCGCTACCGCCGGCGGGTGGGGAGTCCGGTGCCGCTTCGCTGCGTGCCGCCAACGCTTTGGCCTGCTCGATGACGAATCCGGAATTCATCAGGTAGAGCGCTTGCTGGGGAACGGTTGTCTTGGCGCGTTTGGCTTGACTGGCATCGGGGCTGGGCAGATCAAAACTGGCCAGCAAACCGGGCAAATCTTCGCGATCGATGTAGGCGTACAGGGCGCGTCGCGTGGCATCCTGGTGGATCATGACGGAGCGGCCGCCCACCGATTTGTCCAAGCGTCCGGCGACCGACAACAATCGATCACGCAACGGTTCGAACTCCATCCGCCGTCGTGGCATGTGCCACAGCAGTCGGTTTTCAGGATCGGTTTCGATCGCGGCGGGGCGTGTGTCGCTGGATTGTTGCCACGTTGCCGACAGCATGATGCGGCGTTGCAGACGCTTGATGGACCAACCGTCGGCGATCAGCCCTGCCGCGAGGTGGTCGAGCAGTTCCGGATGCGTCGGCAGTTCACCGCGAATCCCAAAGTCACTTGGCGTGCGAACAAGGCCTTCGCCGAATTGGTGTTGCCAGACGCGATTGACAATCACCCGAGCGGTCAACGGATTCTCGGGGTCGGCAATCGCTTGGGCCAATTCCAGACGACCGCTGCCCTGTTGAAAGGGCCGGCCGCCATCGACGTGCGACAAGACCTGCAGGAATCGTCTTGGAACGCGGTCGCCCCGATTGCCGGGTACGCCGCGTCGGAAGATCACCGGTTCGACCGGCTTGGGCTTATCCACCATCACCATCCCACGCCCCGGTGCGCCCGGATGTGTGACGCTGACACCGTTCACGCCGTTGAGCAACTGGTTGTATCTGCCACGTTCGGCCTGATCCAAATGCGCGATCGCTTGGCCCATATCCAGGGTCGTCGGTGCATTGGCCGACCACAACACCTGACGCAACGTTTCGTCATCGGCGTCGGGCAACCGTTCCAGGCTCTCGTCTGTTTTGCGGGCTTCGAGCCACTGGGCATCGACCGTTTCCAGAACATTACCGAACACTTGCGCCGCCTCGGGCAAGGATGTTGGCTGTGCCTCTCGCAACGAATCGAGCAAGCGTTGAGGAATCGCTTTCGCCGCTTCCTTTCCTTCTGTCACTTCCGCCGCGGTCGCGGCTTGGTCGAAGATCGTGGCCGACTTTGCGGCGAACTCATCCGGCGGCAGCGCGGCCAGTTTACGAAGCAGTTCCCAGACGGGATGCGGCGATGCGTTGGCGTTGACCAGATACTGTTGCCATCGCCGCGTGGCCGGTAAACGCAACGCACCCCGTTTGCCTTGGGGCTGCACCTTTTCTTTGCTGTATTGGGGCAGCGACTTGGCGATGTAAACCAGATAGTCGGCGACTCGTGAACGCAGTTCGTTTTCGATTTCTTGGCGTCGCTCTTCGACCCACCTGTCGACTTCTTGCTGTTTCTCCGCTTTCGCCTTTAGGAACGCCTCGTATTCCGGCGATGATTGTGGTTCGCCAAGAAGCGGTAACTCGGACGGTTCTTCCGAGCTGGCAAACACGCCATAGAGCGAATAGTAGTCGGCCGTCGGGATCGCATCGTATTTGTGGTCGTGGCATCTGGCACAGGCGACGCTCATGCCGAGAAACCCACGGGTGACCACGTCGATTTGGTCGTCAATGATGTCGTGTTGACGGTTCATGAATCGCCGACCGACGGTCAAGAACCCCATGGCGGCCAGCGCGCTGCGTGCGTCATCGGCCAAGTCCAAGTGGTCGGCGGCAAGCTGCTCGATCACAAATTGGTCAAAGGGCTTGTCGCTGTTGAAGGCATCGATCACATAATCGCGATAGGTGAATGCGTACGGGTAACGCGTTTCCATGTTTCCGGCCAAGTAGCCTTTCGTGTCTCCGTAGCGGGCGATGTCCAACCAGTGCCGCGCCCAGCGTTCTCCGTAGTGTGGATTGTCCAACAGCCGATCGACGAGCCGGGCAAAGGCGTCGGGCTGATCATCCGCGACAAACGCCTCGACCTGTTCATAGGTCGGCGGCAGACCCAACAGCGTGTGGTACGCCCGATGGATCAGCGTCCGGCGATCGGCTCGCGGGTTCGGCGCCAGCCCGCCGTCGGCCAACCGCGCCAGAACGAAACGGTCGATCGTTGTCATGCCGTCGCCACCAAAGGCGTCTGACTGCTCCTGCCCCACGCGCGTCGCCAGTTCCGCGATCGTTGGCGGGTCGGCGGGTGAAATCGGTTGGTAAGACCAATGCGATTGACGTTGCGCCTCGATGTGCTCCTGGGGGGACAGCTTGACGGTCGGTGGTGTCTCCGTCACTTCCTCCGGCCAATACGCTCCCCTGCGAACCCATTCGGAGAGAACACGAATCGCTTCTTCGGGCAACTTGCTGTCCGGCGGCATTTGCAAGTCGTTGTCTTGGTAGCCGATCGCACGAATCAGTCGACTCGCATTGACATCGCCCGGAACCACGACCGGTCCGCTGCCCCCGCCTCGCTTGAAATGATCGTGGCGATCGAGTCTCAATTCACCCGACTGGTCATCCGGCCCGTGGCACTCGACACAGTGCTGCACCAACAGCGGACGCACCTCGTTCTCAAAGAATTTCTCTTGCTCGGCAGAACGCGTTTGCTTGTCTTGGGGATTGGGAGCGGAGACGCCGGCGGTTGCGGTGACCAGCAACAGCATGACGGCCACTGGGCTGGCGGCAAGAAACCGGCGACGAGGAAACACGGCAGGCATCTTTTCTCGGGGGACCCAAGGGGAAGGCGGGGAAACACGCTGGACAACCGGGAGGCTTCCACGCGGGTTTCGATTGGGGGGAAGGCGGGCAGGTTCTATTCTACGCGACAAAACCGGTCGGGGCGAGTCTTGTTCGTCGCGGAAGTCGCCCACGGTTCGTCGGTGGAAATAGCCGTTTGACGCCAAACGGGGTGGTTGTCGATCGCGGCAGGCCGCGAACCGACGTGCCCAGTCTCACCGACCACGCAGGTCGGAAAGCGTGAGCGTTTGCTCGATGACCGGATTTCGTTCCAGGTCGCGGATCTGGAACGTCAGCGTCGGATCGTCGCCCTGCCAACCGATCGTCAACAGACCGTAGTTTTCGCGGTGGTAGGTCGACTCGCTGACCCGATAGCGATTGTCGGTGGGCGTGCCACGTTTGTGAAGCTGATTCAAACTGCTGCAGGTGATGTCATAGATCGGGTAGGGCGTTTTCTCGACCAGCGCCGACACCTCCGACCAGTGCCGGTCGCCGCTGATGAAAACGACTCTGTCTGCTCGGGTGTCACGGATCAGGTTCAACATCCGATCGCGTTCCAGCGGCAGATTCGCCCAGCATTCTTGGCCGGCGTCCTGGGCAACGAATTGAATGCTGGAAACGATTAGACGAACGTCGGCGGGCTGACGAAGTTGTTCTCCGAGCCACCGCCACTGGGCGTCACCGAGCATCGACTTCTCCGCATCGTCGTCGGGCTCATACGGACCGCCGACACGCCGCTCGCCCTTCTTCAGCGGAGACCGAAAAAATCGCGTGTCCAGCAAAATGACTTGCAACCGCTTCCCTTCGGGGCCGAAGCTTTTTGAGTCGTAGACGCCCGGCCGCTGGCGCAGCGGCGAATCGGCCGGGACGTTCCAAAAGTCGAGAAATTCCCGTTGTGATTCCGCCCGTTTGGGATAGTCGGCGCCGCCATCGTTGACGCCAAAGTCGTGATCATCCCAGGTGGCCATGACCGGGGCGGAATCGATCAGTGACGCAAAGCCCGGCTTCTGAGACAACGCCTGGTACTTGTTCCGCATCACCGCCATGTCCTCGGTGTCGGCATAAATATTGTCGCCGGTGAACAGCAGCAGCTGTGCCCGCTCGGCTGCCATGGCGGAAAAGATCGGCGCGGGCTGGTCCTGTTTGATACAGGAACCAAAAACGACTCGTGTGACCAGGGCTGATGAATCGGCGTCTGCGGAAACGGAGAGCGGAGACAGGACGATGGAAATCAACGAGGCCAGAGCGAGAGTTTTGAACATGGTGCGGCAATCGAAACAGGCTTTTAGAGATGGATTCAAACGATGCTGCGGTAGTTTAGAGAAGTCGGGCAGGTCGTGTGTGCAGTAGGGGCAAAACGATGGGGGC
>NZ_JANZKV010000290.1 GCF_025060895.1 Stieleria sedimenti
GTTTGGGGGCTGGCCCCCAAGGACTCTGGGAAATCGAATCGAAAAATTTAAAATTTTCGATCAATCTATTGACCGGAAATAAGACCGTCGCTCCGGGCTTCATCGCGAACAAACATAGAAAACGTTAGAGTCAGGAAATCTCACAACGTCTACGGCAGCGCCACCGCGTCGTAATTGTTGAGCGTGTGGCCGGTGTCGGCATCGACCTCGATCAATCGCACGCGATAGCCCCACAGATTGGCGACGTGCCGCAGGACTCGATTGCAATTGGTTGAGCTGAGCGTTTTGCCGTCGCGAACGCGGTGGGTGAGCACCAAGCGTCGATTGCCCTTCAAGTCAGCTTCGGTAACTTCGATCTCCGGGTCGCGTTTGGAGAGATCGTATTGCTGGGCTAAGCGGTGTCGAATTTCACGATACCCCGATTCGTCGTGGATCGCTTCGACCGACAAGTGTGGAGAGTCGGACGCATCGCGAACGGCGAACAAACGCATCTTTCGAATCAAATGCGGGCTGAGAAATTGCAGTACAAAGCTCTCGTCCCGGAAATCCGCCCACGCGTCTCGCAAGACGCTCATGAAGTCCCCCCGCCCGGCGATGTCGGGGAACCACTCCTCGTCTTCCGGTTCGGGGCTCTGGCAAATGCGATGGATGTCTTTCATCATCGCGAAGCCCAACGCATAGGGGTTCAATCCCCGGAATCGCTTGTCGTCAAAATCGGGTTGCGTGACGACCGCCGTGTGCATGTGCAGGAATTCAAGCATCGCCGCTTCGTTGACCTGACCGGTTTGGTGCAGACGATTCATGATTTGATAATGGATAAAGGTTGCACAGCCTTCGTTCATCAATTGCGTCTGCTGTTGGGGGTAAAAGTATTGCGCGGTCTTTCGCACGATGTCCAACACTTCGCGCTGCCAATCCTTCAACTTGGGTGCGTGGAGCGACAGGAACCGGAGCAGGTTTTCTTCAGGCAATCGCAACGCGGCGGCGTCAAATTCTTGTTCCGCGGTATCCTCTTTTTCGGCATCCTCCTTCGCTTTCGGAAGCGTTCTCCACAAATCGTTGTACGTTGCTTCGTGGTGCGATTTTCGTGATTCGGCCTTGAGCACTGCGTCTTGGGGTCGAACCGGGCGCTGTGGGGCGTAACGACTGACGCCCTGTGACATCAACGCGTGGGCGGCATCTAGGGTCCGTTCGACGGTCTGCATTCCGTACCGTTCTTCGCATTCGGCAATGAATCGTTTGGCATAGGCCAAGTCATCGAGCACACGTTCGGCATGGGTCCACTGGCGGAACAGATAATTGTTCTTGAAAAAATGGTTGTGCCCGAAGCAGGCGTGGGCGATCACGAGTGTCTGCATCGTCATGCTGTTTTCTTCGATGACGTAGGCGACACAGGGGTCTGAATTGATCACCAACTCATAGGCCAATGATTGTGCCCCCTTGCGATACAGCAGTGCTTCCCGGGAATACCGTTTGCCGAATGACCAATGGGAATACATCAACGGCATCCCGAACGACGCGTAAGCATCGAGCATCTGATCGCTGGTGATCACCTCGATCTGGTTGCGATAGACGTTCAAGCCCATCTCGTCGATTGCGATTTCCTCGATCGCATCATGGACACGTCGCAGGTGGTTAAAGTCCCACTCCGAGCCTTCGTACAGTAACGTCCGGTTGTCCATGGTCGCTCAAGACGCCTGTCGGTTGCTGGCGAACAATTTGTGAAACACGGGGTAGATCTCGGTCGGATCCAAGACGCAGGCGCGTGCGAAATGGGGGTGTGATTCCAGCTGAGCATACCCGCTCCAAAGTGCACTGACGTACGACGATTCTTCTTCGCCGACCTCGATGTAGGCGTAGTACTGACAGAGGTCTAGGATCTCGCGCTGCAGCAAGGCGATCGTGCGCGGCATGTCGTGATCGAAATTGTGTCCGTCGGAGGCCTGGGCGGCGTAGATGTTCCAGTCTTGAACCGGGTAGCGTTCTCGAATGATTCGCAGCATTTCTTCCAACGCCGAGGAGACCACGGTTCCGCCGGTTTCGCGGCCATGGAAAAAGGTCTCTTCGTCGACTTCGGCCGCCGTGTAGGTGTGACGGATGAAGACCAATTCGACCGAGCGGTAGTGGCGGTTCAAGAACAGATGCAGCAGGATGAAAAACCGTTTGGCGAGATCTTTGAGCGATTCGGTCATCGATGCCGAGGCGTCCATCAGGCAAAACATGACCGCTTGCGTGGCGGGTTTGGGTGTCTGCTCGAACCGGTTGTAGCGAAGATCGACGGGGTCCAAGAACGGGACCGCCCGCATGCGATCGCGGGTTTCTTCGATCAGCCGGGCAAGGCGTTCGGCTTCTTCGCTGTGCTCGCCGTCTTCGCTGTGCTTGCCGTCATCGCTGTGCTTGCCGTCATCGCTGTCGGCTCTCGTCTGGGCTGCCTCGAATTCCGCTTCCAGCCGGTTCAATTCGTGCAACCTGGGACGCTTGAGTGCGATGCGTCGCGCCAGACTTCGTCGCATCGTCTGGTATTTGTTCAGCCGCTGTGGCGAGCCGTCGTTGGCGTATCCGGCGCGACTCCATTTTTCACTGGCGACGGACTTCAGTTTGCGTTTGGCGAGGTTGGGTAGTTCGAGGTCCTCGAAAAACAGGTTCAGGAATTCGTCGCGACTGAGCATGAACACGAAGGCATCTTCGCCGTCGCCGTCGGGGCTTCCGCCGGAACCGCTTCCCGATCCGCCGCTGGGTTTGCGAATTCGGTCGCCCCGCTGGTAATCGTGATTTCCCGGGATGACGTAGTTGCGACTGCCTTCGGCGGCATCGAAACCGAAGGTCGGCTCGCCGATCTCGTTGGCGGTGACCGACACTTTTTCGCCGCTATCGAGATCGGAAACGCTGCGGTTTTCGATCGCGTCCTTGACCGTCTTGCGGATCTGGGACTTGATGCGACGAAGAAAGCGTTGGCGGTTTCCAAGACTTTTCGATTTCGGGTTCTGCCGGCGATCAATCACTTGCATGGGGATCGTGTTCCTATCCTGACTTGCTGACACGCATGTACCAATCGACCAGCCGACGGACCTGTCGTCGTGTGTAACCACGTTGGGTCATTCGCTCGACGAATTCGCTGTGTTTTTGCTCGGCTTCGCTATCCTTTTTGGCGCCAAAACTGATGACGGGGAGCAGCTCTTCGATCTGTGAAAACATTCGCTTTTCGATGACCTCGCGAATTTTTTCATAGGAGGTCCATTCCGGGTTGCGGCCGTCGTGTTTGGCCCGTGAGCGGAGCGCGAATTTGACGATCTCGTATCGAAAGTCCTTCGCGTTGGAGATTCCGGCGGGGTGTTCGATCTTTTCCAATTCCTCGTCCAGGACGTCGCGATCCATCAATTGTCCGGTGTCGGGATCCTTGTAGTCCTGGTCGTCGATCCAGGCGTCGGCGTAGGCGATATAACGATCAAACAGGTTTTGGCCGTAGGCGTGATAGGATTCCAGGTAGGCCTTGCGGATTTCGTTGCCGATGAATTCGGCGTATCGCGACGCCAGGTCTTCTTTGACGAATTCCAGGTAACGCTGCTCGGTTTCTTCGGGCAGCTGTTCGCGCAGAATCGCTTTTTCGAGCACGTAGAGCAGGTGGACGGGATCGGCGGCGACTTCGTCGGTGTCAAAGTTGTAGGTTTCTGACAGGATCTTGTAGGCGAACCGCGTCGAGACGCCTTCCATGCCTTCGGCCACACCGGCCGCGTCCCGATACTCCTGGACGGTCTTCGCGTTCGGGTCGGTGTCTTTGAGCGACTCGCCGTCGTAAACCCGCATTTTGGAATACAGGTTGGAATTCTCGTGTTCCTTCAGACGCGTCAAGACGGAGAAGCGTGCCATCATCTCCAGCGTGTCGGGCGCGCATGGTGCTTCGCCCAGTTTGGAGCTTTGAATCAGCTTGTCATAGATCTTTCGTTCTTCGGTGACGCGCAGGCAGTAGGGGACTTTGACCACGCAGATCCGATCGAGGAACGCTTCGTTGTTGCGATTGGCCTTGAACGATTCCCACTCCGATTCGTTGCTGTGGGCGACGATGATGCCTTGGTAAGGCATCGCGCCGACGTTCTCGGTGCCCACGTAGGTGCCGTCCTGTGTCGCCGTCAGCAGCGGGTGCAGCATCTTGAGCGGCGCTTTAAACATCTCGACGAATTCGAGCAGACCCTGGGTCGTGCGATTGAGTCCACCGGTGTAGGCGTACGCGTCGGCGTCGTCTTGCGAAAAATGCTCGAGCTTGCGGATGTCGACTTTACCGACCAACGAGGAAATGTCTTGGTTGTTTTCGTCGCCCGGTTCGGTCTTGGTCACACAGCATCGCCGCTGTTCCGAAGGCATCACGCGGACGACGGAGAACTTGGAGATGTCGCCTCCGAATTCGTCCAACCGTTTGACGGCCCATGGGGACATGTAACCGCTCAGACGTCGACGTGGAATGCCGTATTCCTCCTCGAGCAAGAAGCCCATCGAATTGGGGTCGAACAGCCCCAGCGGGCTTTCGAAAATCGGGCTCATCTCGTCGCCGGCACACAACACGTACACCGGTTGACGTTGGATCAGACGCTTCAGGGCATCCGACAGGGAACTCTTCCCGCCGCCGACCGGACCGAGCAGATACAGAATCTGTTTCCGTTCTTCGAGTCCCTGTGCAGCGTGACGGAAGTAGCCCACGATCCGTTCGATGGTTTCTTCCAATCCATAGAATTGATCAAACGCGGGATAGACCTTGATGGTCCGGTTCATGAAGATCCGTCCGAGACGGGAATCGCTCGACGTATCAATCTGTTTCGGTTGGCCGATCGCTTGAATCATTCGTTCCGCGACGCTGCTATACAACGACGGATCATCGCGAGCCGTCTCCAGGTACTCCTTCAGCGTGTAACGAACTTGCTTTTCGCGTTCGTAAGTCTCGGAATAAAGCTGCAATAGATTGGGCGTGTTCGTCATTACAATGGGTCTGCCGACTCTGCCACGAAATAGACGCACAAGATGCATCCCCTGGGATCGATCGGAGTCGCATGCGATCGGTTTTCTTCAGGTCCGGCTGTCCCGCCTGGGCGTCCCCGCGGCGACGGGGTGACACTGAGAAAAAAGAGGATGGGGCGTGTGTTCATTATTGCATGAACCTGTCATCAAAAGAACGATTTTCCCTCGGCCCCCCCCGTGCCAGCTAATGCATGCAACGCCTCGGTCGGGCACGATTGATGACCGCTGGACCGCGTAGACCAGGGATTGGGACCGATCCAGGCCGCTCCGGGATGATTCCCAGACAAATCACGGGATGCAGCGGCTCACGGACCCGCGGCAGGCAGATTTTTCAATTCGATCACCCCGGACAGTGGACAGCTAAGAAGACCGTTGATTTCTTCGGAAAACGCGTCGGACCTTTGAGACAAAAGAATTCCTGAGGTGGGGAACTTCAATCGCCGCTTAACAATCCAATCACCGCCCAAGCCGTGCCCCAGTAATTTGATGTCGGGGTGACCCAAAGCGTCGTCGCTTGGGTGGTTTCTTGCTTGGGACGCTTTTGGGCTGGCAATTGACCGCAGGCTTTCCAGGACCCGTCGTCGGCTTGCTCGCTGCACAGCTTGGCCGCGAATTGCTCTCGCCAACCTGCATCGGCCTGACCGGGAATGGCCAACAGCAACGCCGCCATCGTGTCGATGTTTCCCGCCAGTGTTTGTTCGACGTCGAGGTCCTTCTTCTGATGCGGCTTGACGAAATTGACCGCGTCGGTGGACCACTCGGTCCATCGTTTTAAATCCTCAGCGGCTACGTCCAAGCCCTGTCGCTCGGCCGCTTGCAGACTCCAGAGCATCGCGGGGATTTGATGGCACGACACGCAGCCGCGTTGGTCCATCCATCGCTGCCCCTCGGTCTCCAGGTAATCGATCGCCTTTGCAGCCACCGCCGAGTCCGGGGGAGAGTCCGCTGGCACGGCAGGGGCGGCTACGAGGGTAACGCAAAGCGAGAGAAACCATTTCGCTGGATGTGACATGACTTCATTGTAGCCGCTGTCGTGCGGTCACAGATCAAATTCGCGACACAGTTCATCGATCACGTCGTCGGACATCGCTTGGACGCTGCCGATCGAGCGGGCATTGATCACCGCTTCGGCGGTGGACTCCAGCACTTCCAAGCGATCAAACGCGTCCAGGACACTGCGTCCGGTGACGATCACGCCGTCGTTTTCCAGGATCGCCGCCGGCGTTTTCTCGTTGACATAGTCTGCGATCTGATCGCCGTCACCGAATTGGACGCCGTAGGGGACGCGTTGGACGTCGCGCAGGAACACGTAACTTTCCGGAATCGTGCGGACATCGAATTCGCTATCCGTGACGCTGAACGCCGTCGCGTTGACCGGGTGTGCGAACACGATGGCATTGACGTGGGGATGGCGACGGTAGATCGCTTGATGCGCCTTGGCCGCGCGGCTGGCCAGCTTCCCCGATTCGCGCCGATCGCCATCGATCAAAACGAAATCATCGACGCCGAGCAGCTCTCGATCCTGTTGTGTGGGCGTGATCAGGAACGAATCGTCGCCGACCCGCGCCGAGAAACTCCCTTCGGTGCTGATCAAGAGTCGTTGGCGACAACCGCGACGAACGAAGTCGCAGAGTTGGCGTCGCAGTTCCAATTCGATGGCATTGGCGGGCGGTGGATCAAGACTTTCGAAGTCGACGCTGCGCCGGGCTGCCCGCTCCAGTTGGTGATCGTCCAACAGTTTGACGTTGCCCAGCGCCGCCGCCTTGATCAGCGTCTTGCCGGCGAACTCGAACGCTTCGAATCGCTTGAACGCGTTGGAGAGCGAATCTCCGGCGACGACGACCCCGTGGTTCTCCAAGATCACACTGTCGGCACCCTCGGCGAACGACGCGGCGATGTTCGCGCCCAGTTGCTTGCTGCCCGGACAGGCGTACGGCGCAAATCCCAGATTGCCACAGACCGAATGGGCTTGGTGGAACAGTCGTGTGTTGGGCGTTTGGCGGCAGATGCTGAATGCCACCAGGGCGACCGGGTGTGCATGAACGACGGACACCACGTCGGGGCGAGCGTCGTAGATCGCCTTGTGAAAGGGAAATTCCGAAGACGGTGGATGCGGACCTTCGACGGTGCCGTCGCGGCGCACGCAAATGATATCGCGGCGTGACAGGTTCCCCTTGTCGACTCTCGCCGGCGAAATCCAAATGTCGCCCGAGGCGTCGCGGATCGAAAGGTTGCCGCCGGACGTGGTCGTCATCCGGTAACGATAAATGCGATCCATCGTCTGCATGATCTCGTCACGCGGGTGGATCAAGTTTCGCGAAGTTGTCATAAAAGTGCTTGAGCGTTGGATCCGCGGCCGAAAACAATAACCACCGAGGGCAAAGCGTTCTCACGGATGCGAAATGAACGTTGTAGCCTCTACTATGACATCCGTGGGGGCGATCTGCCATCGGTGGGGGCAGCTGACGCGTCGGTGATGCAGCGAACCAACCGCTTCCCCCGCTCACTCTTCCCATTCGGCGAGAAACTGATCGATGAATGTTCTCATGAATGCTTCACGCTGTCGGGCCATTCGCCGTGCCGGTTCGGTGTTCAGCAGGCCGCACAGTTTAAACAGTTTGTCGTCGAAGTGGCGCAGGCCCGTCTTGTGCGTTCCATCCGCATTGCCCGAAACATGAAACGGTTGGCCGAAGGCCGCGCCGTATTCAATCGTCCGCACGATCCCGATCGCGCCCAACGCGTCCAAACGATCCGCATCTTGGACGATTTGGCCTTCGAGTGAGAGCGGTTTCGCGTCGTCGCCTTTGCGGAACGAAAGGTTGTCGACGATTTTTGCGACGTGGTCGATCGTTGCCACATCGACGTCGAGTTCGCCGAGGATTTGTCGCGTGAATTCGGCGCTCTTCTCGACCCCGCCATGGAACTTCGCATCGCCGACGTCGTGCAGCAAGGCGGCAAGTTCCACAATCATCCGATCCCCGCCGACTTCCGCCTGGATCTTGCGCGCCGAACGAAGCACACGGCCGACATGATCAAAACCATGACCGGCCTGTTGCCCAGCCATCCGCCGGCGGACAGTCCGTTCGACGTCGTGGATCAAGTCTTTCGTCATGTTCAGTTCTCTTTGGTGTTTGCTAGCAAGTTTGGGACGGATCGTGAGAGATTGAGAAACCCACGGATAGCAGCGCGAACCCACGGATAGCAGCGCGAACCCACGGATAGCAGCGCGAACCCACGGAAAGCAAAGTGAACCCACGGAAAGCAAAGTGAACCCACGGATGGCAGCGTGAACCGAGGAAATTCTGTTTCGTCTCGATCCGTGGGTTCGCGCTGCCATCCGTGGGCCTATCTCCCACGCTGTATCTGTCGATGATGCATTTCACCGACTGTGTTTCTTCACGAAGCGGAGCAGCAGCGGATGGGCGGGGGTGGCCATTTGGCCGTGGTCGTAGCCGTCGAGTTCATAGAGTTCGGTGTCGGGGTGCCCGACGACTTGCATCATCCGCCACAGGTAGGCGTTTTCTTCGTAGCGTCCGAGCATTTCCAGTTCACGGTCTCCGGTGATCAGCAGCAGCGGCGGGCAATCGTCACGGACGTGATACAGCGGTGCCATGTCGTCGACGACCGGTTGCTTGCCGTCGATGCCCCGTTCGGCGCGCACGGTGAAGTGGGTGATGGTATGGCCGCTGAAGGGGATCAGTCCGGCGATGTCATCGGCGTCGATGTCGTGCGCGGCCAACCAGCGTTTGTCCAAACCGAGCATGCTGGTCAGGTAACCGCCGGCGGAGTGCCCACTGATGAAGATCTTTTGGTTTGAACCGCCGTACTTTTCGATGTTCTTGAAGGTCCACGCGACGGCCGCCGCGGCGTCTTCGATGTACGCCGGCGAAGTGACCTTGGGGTGCAGTCGGTAGTTGACGGCGACGACGGCGATGCCCTGGTCCTTGAGTTCCTCGGGCACGGATTTATTGCCGCCTTTTAATCCGCCGCCGTGAAACCAGACGACCGTCGAGAACGCCTTTTTTGATTCGGGGGCGTAGACGTCCAGCCGGCAGCGTTCGCGCATGTAGTCGGTCAGATTCTCACCGCTGCGGTACAGGATGTCCGCGTCGGTTTTGTCGATGGTTTGCCGGGCGAGCTGGTCTTGAGAAACAGCCGTCGTGCCGAAGCAGAACGTGAGAAGCCACAGCGAGAGGAAGCATATCGCGGCGCGGAGTGGGCACGCGGAAGGTGAATTCGTCATCGAGTTTGTTTCATCAAGGGGCGGTGGTGACGCTCCTTGATCAGGTGCTGCAGCCGAAGATTGCTGGTTCCAACGGAGCGACGACGGAGCAGTCTACTGAAATTGTGGCGACGCGTCCGGTTGGGTCGCCTTTCCCAACGCATTTCGGGACAGAATTTCACGAGCACTAGTCGTGTAGCATCGTCTGTTTCTTGGCGTTCAGCTGATCCACCGCAACGAGTCGTGTGACGGGCGATCGTTCGCACATCAACGTGACTTCACTGGAGACCGTCAAGGCGACCACGTGTTGCGGTGTGATCCATGAGTTTTCACCGACGGGAATTTCGACCTTGACCGTGATCAGGGGGGTGAACTCCGTGATGGATTGCGGAGTGACTTCGATCACCACCTGGGTCAATCCGGCGGCGGCGGTCAGTTGTTGTGCGACCTGCTCCGCATCCGCGGCGGTTGCTCCGGGGACGATCGCCGATCGGGCGGCTTCATAGGCGGCGGTATCGGCGGTGTGCTGGAGCATCAGCACACGGCCGATCTCGAGCATCGCGGTAAAGAAAAGCATGATCAGCGGGAGCACCATCGCCATCTCGACCAGTGCGGCCCCGGTCGGTGGTCGTTGACGCAGTTTGCGGCGAGAGGAATTGACCATGGTTTCCGAGCCTAAAACGTGAGCAAGGTGGGAAGGCCGCGGGCGATGTCCGTAAAGGCCTGATTCAATTGCCCGCTGTCGTCGGCGTGGTAGTGCTTGCCCGCTGCCGCGGCGGCGACCTGCTGCATCGTGGCTTGGTCGGCACCATCCGAAAAGGTGATCGTATAAACCATGATGTTGTCGGCGGCCGCCTGTTCGGCAGCCACGACCGCATCGATGCCCATGGTTTGCAGCCCGTCGCTGAGCACGACCAGAATCCGTGTCGCCCAGGGACGTGCGTAGGAGCCGTGATTCAACGCTTCGACTCCGCCCAGGATTCCGTCGCCGATCGCGGTGCTGCCACCGTTGAACGGATCCGAGTGGTCATCCATCGCGTTACGGATGGAGTCATAATCGTTAGTCAGTTCAAGATCAGTCGTCGGCGTGGACGCATACGTGGTCAGTGCAACGCGTTCGTCATGGACCGAGGCTTCCATAACATCTAAGAATTTGTCGACCGCATGGACCGTATCGATCCACCGCGAACTTCCGGGAGCCGGGTCGCCGGTTTCCCAGCTGTCGGATCGATATCCGTTGGAGTCTCGTGACATGGAAGTCGATCGGTCAATGACCAAAGCGATGTCCAATTCGACCTTGGTGCAAATCGCGGCTTTGATCGGTCGGAATTGGAGATTGATTCCCAGCGTCGGAAACAGCATCGGAACCTGGTTGGTGCCGTTGGTTTCGATTTTGATCGCGTTGGCGGGAGAGCCTGGACTAAAACTGTATCGATCCAAGTCGGAGTATCGCGTCGACACTCCGAATTCGAGATTGGTTTCCCCGGGGGTGAGCACTTGGTTGGCATAAGGATTCAATGCCAGCATGTTTTCTGCGGCGTCTCTCGCTTGCGTTTCATCGTCCGTGACGGCCAAGGTGCGCCCCGCGGCTCGGGCGGCAACGTCCAATGAAATCTGCAATTCGGTCCGCGCCATTTCCATGTACACGACGTTGATCGCAAACGCGGCGATGCCGATCATCACGGGCATCAAAACAGCGAGCATCGCCATCGTGGCCCCTCGCCGGCAGCCGCGGGAATGACCCGCAATGAAGCATGGCCGTTGACAAGACATCGTTTAGTACTCCGCCATGATGGTGACTGATTCCGAGACCGTTTGGCCGCCATACAGCCATGAACCGATCAACGCGTTTTCGGCCGCGGGGGCTTCGACCGTGGTGACCAAAAGATTGCCGAACTCAAGCGCCGACAGATCGCTGGGTGTGTGAGAGAGCGTGTAATTTTCGATGCCGCGTCCAAGCAATATGACGTCACATTGGTCTTGCAGCGACGCCGGCGCGATATCCGGTAGGATTCCGAGCCGTGCGGATTCGTACGCGGCCAGTTTCAGCGACTGACGCAGATAGATCATCCGGCAAGTTTCGAGCGTGGCGAACGTGATCAGCAGAAACACCGGCAGGCAAACCGCGAACTCGATCATCGCCGCCCCCTTGCGGCGGCGTCGGACAGCAGATCGGATTCGCAGGAAACGTTTCACGTCAGGGTTCTGCAGCGAAGTCAAAAGAGGGGGCAGGTTCCAAGTTCGATAGAAAGCTAGGTCAAGTGTGGTGATTCATACCCCTCGGCGATGCTCGGATTGACGGAACTGCCACACGCTGCGAACCGGTTTATTTCGGTTGCGAGGATTGGACCGTTTCTGCGTCTCTGACGGGCGCGGGCGACAGGCTCACTCGCGTCGTCCGTCTGGGGTGGTATCATCTGCCGTTCTTTAGACGATTCCCCTGTTCGTGCAGCGTTGGTGAAGATGAATAAGTATGTCGCCGAAATGATCGGCACGTTCGTGTTGGTGTTTGTCGGAACCGGTTCGGTCGTGGTCGACAACGTGACCGACGGCGGCGTGACGCTGGTCGGCATCGCCCTCGCCTGGGGGCTGGTCGTTTCGGCGATGATCCATTCGATCGGCGATATCTCTGGCGCCCACATCAATCCCGCCGTGACGATCGCGTTCTGGGTGGGGCGACGGTTCGAAGGGAAACACGTGGTCCCGTATATCGTCAGCCAATGCGTCGGCGCGCTGCTGGCCAGTGTGTTGTTGCGGGTTTTATTTCCAGATCAAACCAGCTTGGGCCCGACCCTGCCGGCAGGTACGTGGTGGCAGTCGTTCATTTTCGAAATCATGTTGACATTGATTCTGCTGTTCGTCGTGCTCAACGTCAGCACCGGTGCGAAAGAAAAAGGAATCACGGCGGGGCTGGCCATCGGCGGCGTGATCTCGTTTGAAGTGCTCTGCGGCGGACCGATCAGCGGGGCTTCGATGAATCCGGCGCGTTCGATCGCACCGGCCCTGGTCGGAAACCAATGGGAATCCCTCTGGATCTATCTGACCGCTCCGGTCATCGGCGCCGTCTTGGCGGTGCCGATCTCCGCCTACCTCCGCGCGGGCGGTTCAGAGCTGACGGAGTAGGTCACGCTGGGCGTGACGATCTGGCCGGGTCGGTCACGCTGCGCGTGAGAATTGGCATGCACAGCATGCCCTACTGACTGAGGCATGCACAGCATGCCCTACGGTGGCGACCGTATCAATCCACGTACAAAAACTCATTCGAATTCAACATCGCTCGGCAGAGGTCCCGCAGCGTTGCGCCGCTGGCCATGAACTCCGTCGCGTTGGTCACTTCCTCGGCATCGGGGTGTCGCGAATAGAGTCGCAGGTAGAGCAAATCGATCTGTGATCGCAGATCCGGTTGGCCGGCGGACACGACACTTGCCAATCGCTCCGACGTCTTCATCACAAACGCGGAATTGAGCAGCACCAGCGACTGGATGGCGGTGGTGGACTGGTTTCGTCGCGCGCACGGTTGGTCGGCGGTGGGACGATCGAAGGTCGCGAAGAAGGGGAACCGCAAATTCCGTCTGGCGAAAATGTAGATGCTGCGACGTGCATGATCGGCCTTGGATGGCGTCTCCTTCCATTGTCCCGACTTCAGCGTCTTGACCATTTCCACCGGCAGGGCGGGCCGCACGCCGGGACCGCCCACCTCATGATTCAGCGAGTCACTGACGGCCAGTAATCCGTCTCGGATCGCTTCGGCATCCAAGCGGCGACGAGGGAAACGGCTGAGCAACTGGTTGTCGGTGTCGGCCGCCAGAGCGCGATCCCAAGCCGCGCGATGGGGACCCTGTTTCGGACGGGTGCCGGACACGCGATAAACGCTGGACATCACGATCATGCGGTGGATTCGTTTGGTGCTCCAGTTTTCCCGCATCAGTTCATCGGACAGGTAGTCGAGCAATTCGGGGTGCGTGGGACTGTCCCCCATCACGCCGAAGTCACTCGGTGTCGCCGTCAGCCCGGTGCCAAAGTGCTGTTGCCAAATTCGATTGACGATCACACGGGCCGTCAGTGGGTTGGATCGATCGGTCATCCAATCAGCCAACTCGGTGCGTGGCGAGGCGTCAGGCGACGGCACCGCTCCCGCATCATTGATGACCCGGGGAAACGCCGGATCCAGCGGGGCGCCCGGACGGCGCCAATCGCCGCGGATCATCAGATGGGTTTGCGGGTAATCGCGATGGGACGCCAAGACGCTGACCGACTTGTTCTGTTCCAGGCGGATCGCCGAATCGAAAAACGCTCGCAGCCGATAAAAGTCCGCTTGGCTGATCGCGTCGTACTTGTGGTCATGGCACTGGGCGCAACCGAATTGCAATCCCAGCATCACGGCCCCGACCGTCGACGTGATCTCATTGAGCAAGACATGGCGTCGTTCGTCCATCGAGTTGATATCGGGCATGTCGGGGCCCGACAAACAAAATGCCGTCGCCAGCGTCGCTTGCTCGTCGCCGGATTCCATTTGGTCGCCGGCTAGTTGCCAACGGATGAACGTGTCATAGGGCAGGTCGCCGTTGATCGCATCGATCACCCAATCACGATATTTCCAGGCTTGGTCACGGATCTTGTCGTGTTCGTATCCGTCGGTGTCCGCATACCGCGCCAGGTCTAACCAGAATTGTCCCCAGCGTTTCCCGAACTCGGGTGACGCGAGCAACGAATCGACCAGGCGCGAGTAGGCATCGGGCCGCTCATCATTCACAAAATCTTCGACTTGAGCGACCGTGGGCGGCAAACCGGTCAAGTCCCAACACAGCCTGCGGATCAAGCTGGGCCGATCGGCAGGCGGCGCGGGTCGGAGCGAATCCTTTTCCAGTCGCGCCAGAATGAACCGGTCGATCCCCGTCCGCGGCCAATCGGTTTGCGCCACCGCGGGCACGGCGGGTCGCACGATCGGTTCATAGGCCCAATGATCGCGATCGAAGTCCGAGATTTCGTCTTCTTCGATTTCGGCGACTGCGTCATCAACCGGTTGGTCTTCCGCGTCGGTCGCCCCGGCGATCGAGGTCCACGGCAGCAGCGGGAAGAGGGCAAACAGAGCCATCAGCAGGGTCATTCGCCTCATGAGAGCAGTCCCTCGACGATGTCGACTTCACTGGGGCCGGTCAGACGCTCGTCCAGCCCGTTGTGAAAGTAGGTGAGATCGCGGTGATCGAGTCCCATCAGATGAAGCAACGTGGCGTGGAACTCGTTGACGTGCACTCGATCCTCGGCGGCCCGCAGCCCGACTTCGTCGGTCGCGCCGTAAGCGCGCCCACCGCTGATGCCGGCCCCGGCGATCCATCCGCAGTACCCCCACGGATTGTGGTCGCGTCCCTTGCCTTGTTCGCTCATCGGCATCCGTCCGAACTCGCCGCACCAGACGACCAGGGTGTCATCGAGCAATCCCGATCGCTTCAGGTCTTTGAGCAGCGCCGTGACCGGTTTGTCCGTTTTAGCGCAATACTCGCTATGGTTCTTGTCGACGTCTTGATGCGCATCCCAGCCGTTGGTGTCGCCCGAATAGACCTGGACCATTCGGACACCGCGCTGGATCATGCGTCGGGCCAGCAAGCAGCGCTCGCCGAAGTCGCGTGTTGTCTTGTCGTCGATCCCGTACATCGAAAGCGTTGCGGCCGACTCCTGTGAAAAATCGACGGCTTCGGGGGCGGCCGATTGCATCCGAAACGCCAGTTCATACGCATCGATTCTGGCGGCCAAGTCGTCGTCCTGTTCACGTCCGACCAGATGGTTTTGATTGAGCTGCTGAATGAAGTCCAGTGTCGAACGTTGACGAAGATCCGAAACACCGCTCGGCGGCGCCAGGTTGAGGATCGGCGTTTTGCCCGGACGCATCGTCGTCCCCTGGTAGGTCGCCGGCAGATAGCCGTTGCCCCAGGCCGATGGTCCACCCTTGAGTCCGCCGCCCGGGTCGGGCAACACGACAAAGGCCGGCATGTCCTCGTTCTCGCTGCCCAATCCGTAGGCCAGCCAACTGCCGAAACTCGGATGCCCCATCAAGATGCTGCCGGTGTTCATTTGGTACACCGACTGTGGATGATTGACGCTGTCCCCATGCAGCGACCGGATCACACACAAATCGTCGGCGACGGTGGACAGATGCGGCAGGAAGTCAGAGATCGGCAATCCCGATTGGCCCCGCGGCCGAAATGGACGGACCGGCCCCAGCAGTGGATTGTTGGCGACTTTGCGACGCGTCATCACGGAACCAAAACTGTCCGGAAGCGGCTGGCCGGCGTACTTGACCAGATCCGGCTTGGGGTCAAACAGATCGACTTGGCTGGGGCCTCCATGCATGAACAGCCAGATGATCCGTTTGGCCCGCGGTCGAAAGTGGGGCTGGCGAATCGAGCCGTCGGGATTTCCCGCGAAGCCGTCAGCGGATAGCAGTGAAGCCAGCGCGATCATCCCGGCTCCGCCACCGGCAGAACGCAGGAAGTCTCGGCGGAGCGATCGATGGGTCGGATGTTGGTTCATGTGGCGTATCTTAGCCGATGGTTCGGGCGACTGCTAATTCGATTTCCGCAACGAGGATCGACAGAAAAAACAATCGACACATCCGCCGCCGGTTCGGTTAGACTAACCAGTCCCACCTCCAACCGATGCGTCTCCCCGTGCGTCCAAGCTCCCTCCTCCAAGTCATCGCGTTCCTCGTTTTCGTAGCCCCGTCGATGTCGGCTGCGATCGCGGTCGACGATGTCGATTATCTGACCCAGATCAAACCGCTGCTCAGCGAGAAGTGTTATTCCTGTCACGGCGTGCTAAAGCAAGAATCGGGCCTGCGTCTGGAAACGCGATCCCTGATGATCGACGGCGGTGCCCTGAATCCGGGGGATCCGGATGGCAGCGAACTGTTGGCGCGAATCACCGCCGACGAAGACGAACGCATGCCTCCGGCCGAAGACGGTGCCGCCTTGCAACCGGAGCAGATCAAATTGCTTCACCGTTGGATTCAGCAAGGGGCCCGAGCGCCCGAGGAAACGCCGCCACCGGCGCCGACCGAGCATTGGGCGTTTCAACCGATCACACGACCGACGCTGCCCGAGTCGTCTGGCCAAGCGGATCACCCGGTCGATGCACTGTTGGCCGCCAAACGCGTCGCCGGCAACGTGCGTCCCGTCGGCCCGGCCGATCGATCGATGATCATTCGGCGGCTGTATTTGGACCTGATCGGATTGCCGCCCACGACCGAGCAACTGCGAGACGAGCGTCCCTGGGAACAAATCGTCGACGACCTACTGGCCCGCACTGAACACGGTGAACGTTGGGCACGCCACTGGATGGACGTGTGGCGGTACAGCGATTGGTACGGTTTGGGCCAGCAGATTCGGTACAGCCAAAAACACATCTGGCATTGGCGCGATTGGATCGTCCGTTCGCTCAATGATGACAAGGGCTATGACCGGATGGTCTCGGAGATGTTGGCCGGGGACGAATTAGCGCCCACCGATCCCGATGCGATCGCCGGGACGGGCTATCTGGCAAGAAACTACTACCTGTTCAACCGGACGACTTGGTTGGACAGCACCATCGAACACACCGGCAAAGCGTTTCTAGGCCTGACGTTGAATTGTGCCAAGTGCCACGATCACAAGTACGATCCGATTTCGCAGTTGGATTACTACCGTTTTCGGGCGCTGTTTGAACCGCACCAAGTCCGCTTGGATCCGATCCCCGGCGTGACGGATTTCGAGAAAGACGGGCTGCCGCGGGTGTTTGACGATTCGGTCGACCGGCCCACGTTCGTGCACCTCCGTGGCGACCCGATGAACCCGGACAAGGAGAATCCCGTCAGTCCTGGCGTGCCCGCGATCTTGGCTGACTTCGCGGCGCCGATCCAACCGGTCCAGTTGCCTCCGGACGCGTTTGCTCCCGGCACACGATCACACGTCCAACAAGCGGCAATCCAGAAGGCCGAATCACAAGTTGAATCCGCCAAGCGGGAACTGGCGGCGGCCAAGAGACGTCTGGCCGATCAGCCGGCGGAGGAGCCGGGGACGCGTCCGGTTGACGACCCGTCATGGAGCGTCACGGATCTCTTCGATGAGCCCGCACCGGAACTCTGGCGACTGATCGGGGACGGATGGCAGTACCGTGACGGTGCATTGCACCAAACGAAATCGACACGTCAGTCGCAGATGGCACGGCTGGTCCCGCCGCTGCCGCGTGATTTCGAAGTGGATTGCGTTTACACCACAACCGGTGGGTCGACCTACAAGTCGGTGACGTTTCGATTCGACCAGTCCGAAGACGGCAAGTATTCAAACTACGTCTACACCAGCGCGCACGCACCCGGCCCCAAGGTCCAAGTTGCGTATGCGCGCGGTGGTGATAGCACGTATCCGGCCGAAGGTCGCAAGGCCATACCGATCAAGGTCGGCCAACGCTACCACCTGCGGGTCGCGGTACGAGACAGGTTGGTCAACGTTTGGCTGGATGATCAGTTGGTCGTCGCCTATCAACTTCCCGATCGCAGCGACGGTTTCGTCAGCTTGAGCGGTTTTGATGCGACCGTTGCCTTTGACGAGATCACGGTCAAAGCACTGTCGCCGGATAGCGAACTGACCGCAGCGGGAAACCAAGCCGCTCCATCGGTCGACCCGGAAAACGCGGTGATCGTCGCGGAATTGAAATTGGCGTCGGCCAACGCGGCCTTGGAATCGGTGCACGCGACCATTGCCGCCGACAACGCTGCTTACGTCGCGTCGCCGTCGCCAGCTGAAGCCAACAGCCTTGCCCGGGACGCCGCGAGAAAACAGCTGCAGGCGACAATTGCCGATGCGGACTATCGGATGATTGCCGATGCCGCCGATTCGAAAAAGCTAAAATCGGCGAAGGACCAGAAGTCGGCCGCCGAAAAGAAGCTGAAAGAATTAGAGAAGGCTCAGCCCGACGCCCGGCCGGACTACGCATCGCTGCGTGGTTCCAAAAAAGCACTCGAGACCCCGGAGCACAAGGAGTCCGACTATCCAGCGGTTTATGCATCGGTCAGTACCGGGCGGCGTCTCACGCTGGCGAAATGGATCACGTCGCGACAAAACCCGTTGACCGCCCGCGTTGCGGTCAACCATGTTTGGATGCGGCACTTTGGGACACCGCTGGTCGAGTCCGTGTTCGATTTCGGATTGCGTGCCGAAAAACCGCTGCACGCAGAACTCTTGGATTTTCTAGCCGCCGAGTTCATGGAGTCGGGCTGGAGTTTCAAGTATCTGCATCGAATGATCGTGACTTCCGAAGCGTACCGAATGTCATCCTCGACGCTGACCGCCGACGAGCAAACGAGAACAGTCGATCCGACGAACCGTTATTATTGGCGGGCCAACTCCAAACGTATGGAATCGCAACTCGTCCGCGACAGCTTGTTGTCGCTGGGCGGAAAACTGGACCCGAAAACGGAAGGTCCGTCGATCGATCCCGGCCCGACCGCCATGCGCCGCAGCGTGTACTTGAAGCATTCCCGCGACCAGCAAGACAAGTTTCTGACGATGTTCGATGATGCGGACATCCTGCAGTGTTATCGACGCAGCGAGAGTATCGTTCCCCAGCAGGCACTCGCGCTTTCCAACAGCAAGCTTGCGATCGACATGGCGTCTCAAATCGCATCGCGAATCGTCGCCGATCTCAAAACCGATGCGCCGTCGGACTTCATCGATGAACTGTTTTTTCAACTGCTTTGCCGCGAACCGACTGACGCAGAGCGGTCCGAATGTGCCGCGTTTTGGGAAGCCATGTCAAAGCTTCCCGAACTTCAATCCCGCGACGCCGCCGACCTGGAGACCGTCATCCGCTCCCGATTGACCCAAGCCATCCTCAACCACAACGACTTCGTCACCATCCGCTAAAAGTGGCGTAAGCTTCCAGCTTGCGTTACAACAGCAGGTAAGCTTCCAGCTTGCGTTACAACAGCAGGTAAGCTTCCGGCTTGCGTTGCCGTGCAGATCGCAAGCTGGAAGCTTACGCCACTTTATTCCGCTCACACTCCACTGAATCATGCAACGCTTCCTTCTGTTTCTCATGCTCGGGCTGGCCTGCCCGGCGGTGACGTTTGCCGAGCTCTCGGTTCCCCAGTTCTTCAGTGACCACATGGTGCTGCAGCGTGAGCGATCGGCACCGATTTGGGGCACAGCCACCCCAGACGCCGAAGTCGTGTTGGAACTCAAGGGCAGGACCGCGACGGTCAAAGCGAATGCGGACGGGAAATGGCGGGTCGGCATCCAGACCGGCAAGGCGGACGGTTCGGGATCGACACTGACCATTCGCAGTGGCAGCGAGACGATCAAGATCGACGACGTGTTGATCGGCGAGGTCTGGTTTGCGTCGGGGCAATCCAACATGGCATTCACGATGCGGGGGGCGGCGAGCTACGACGCTGCGTTGGCCGAATCTGATCTGCCGGCGATCCGGATGTACAATGCCGCCACGACGACCGCGGTCGATCCACAAGACGATATCGCCGGACAGTGGAGCGTTTGTTCTCCCGATACCCTGGCGAGTTACTCGGCGGTCGCGTTCTTCTTCGCCAGGAAACTGCACCAGGAACTCGGCGTACCGGTCGGGGTGATCAAATCGGCGTGGGGTGGCAAACCCGTCGAGACGTTTACCAGTCGCGAGGCACTCGAGACGTTGCCCGGTACGAAGCGGTTGGTCGACGCGGCGATCGAGGCTGACAGAGCCTACGATCCCGAGAAAGCCATGGTCGCCTACCAGGCTCGGCTGGACCAATGGCAAGCCGACGCGGCGGAGCGACGCAATCGACCCAACGAGCAACGTGCTCGCGCGCCGCGAAAACCGACGCCGCCCAAGCGTCCCTTGAACACCGAAGGAAAACCCGGCGTGCTGTTCAACGCCATGATTCATCCCTTTGTCGGCTACGCGATGCGTGGAGCGATCTGGTACCAGGGTGAAGCCAACGCGAAACCGGGCGCGGTGCCTTACGATCAAACGCTGCCGCTGATGATCCGTGATTGGCGAAAACGCTGGAACGATGACTTTTCCTTTTACTTTGTCCAATTGGCAAATTTCCGAGGACCCTCGACTGAGCCCGGTACCCCAGATCCGTGGGCGTTGCTTCAAGATCGAATGCGGTTGATCTTGAACACCACGCCCAAGACAGGGATGGCGATCATCAATGACGTCGGCGCGGCGGGCGACATCCATCCGAAGAATAAGAAAGATCCCGGCGAGCGATTGGCCCGCTGGGCATTGGCCAAAGACCACGGCCGTGACATCGTCTTCTCGGGGCCGCTGTATCGCGACAGCAAAATCGAAGGCAACGCGATTCGTGTAACATTCGATCAAGCCGGCAAGGGACTGAAATCGCGAGACGGCGAAGCGTTGAAACGGTTTGAAATCGCCGGCAAGGATCGGCAGTGGCACTGGGCCGATGCCAAGACCGTCGACAAAGACAGCGTGCTGGTAAGTAGCGAAGATGTTTCAGAGCCGGTCGCCGTGCGCTATGCCTGGGCGTCCAATCCCGAAGGTGCGAACCTGGTCAACAGCGAAGGCTTGCCGGCGTCGGTGTTCCGCAGCGATGACTGGGACGATGTCACCGGCTCGACGCGACCGTCCGCACGAAAGACGACCAGTGGTCGGTGACGCAGAACAGAGTACGTCATGCTGTGCATGACAACCCGTCGTCAAACACGGCCCGGCCGAGGCCGAAACGCAGATCCCACAAGCTCGGAACGGAGCACGAGTGAGTGAACCCAAACCCGTTGAAAGAACAAGATCATGAACAGCACCATCAATCGTCGATCGATGCTCTGTGGTGGGCTCGGGTTTGGCAGCCTGGCACTCAACGCGATGCTCCGCCGCGACGGTTACGCCGCCGCGCCGGGGAGTTCGTCGGCCAGCCCGGCGTGGTCGCCACCGGACGGCGTGCCGCATTTTGCCCCCAAAGCGAAAAGCGTGATCTGGCTGTTCATGCGTGGCGGTGTCAGCCACATGGAAAGTTTCGATCCCAAACCGGCGCTGACCAAGTACGCCGGGAAAACGATCAACGAGACTCCATTTGCCGATGTTCAAGATCCGGAGAAACTGAAACGGGTTCGGGTCGTTGTCGTCAATGATGCCAACGGCCAGCAACGCAACAAGGTTTATCCGTTGCAAGTCGGCTATCGAAAGTATGGGCAAAGCGGAATCGAAATCAGTGACTGGTTTCCGCATCTGGGGGCCTGTGTCGATGACCTGGCGGTGATCCGGTCGATGTGGACGACCGATGACAACCATGGCGCCCAAGTGCAGTTTCACTCGGGGCGACACATGCTCGATCCACGTGTGCCGACGATCGGCGCATGGGTCAATTATGGGCTGGGAACACTCAACGAAAATCTGCCCCAATTCATCGGCATGGGCCCGCGATTTTTTGACAAACGCGACGGACACTACTTGGGGCCGGCTTACGACAGCGTCGCATTGAAAGTGGACCCGAATAATCCACTCGACTATGCGAGCCCCGAAGGAGACGTTTCGGCCGGCCAGCAGCGTCTCGGATTTGACTTAGTCCGTCGCTTGAATCACTTGACCGCCGAGCAGTATCCGCACGACCCAGAGCTGGAAGCAAGAATCAAGTCCTACGAATTGGCCTACCGCATGCAAACGGCCGTCCCGGAAGTGATTCGGTTTGATACCGAGACCGAGGCCACCAAAAAACTGTACGGGTTCGATCAGGAAGAAACACGTCCGTTTGGCGAGCAGTTGCTCACGGCGCGTCGTTTCGCCGAACAGGGTGTGCGATTCATACAAATCATGCATGGCGATGGGGCCGCGGGGGCATGGGACCAGCACTCGAAACTGAAAGCCAATCATTCCAAATTGGCGATGCAGGTCGATCGACCGGTCGCGGGCTTGATCCAGGATCTCAAGCAGCGGGGCATGCTGGACGAGACGCTGGTCGTGTTCGCGACGGAATTCGGACGCACACCGGGGTCACAGAACTCCGACGGCCGCGATCACCATCCGTACGGTTTCAGCGTCTTGATGGCCGGCGGTGGACTCAAGGGCGGCATCGTGCACGGCGCGACCGATGAAATCGGTTTCCATGCCGTGGAGCATCCGCACTATGTGACCGATGTCCATGCGACGTTGTTGCATCAGTTGGGCTTGCATTCTCACCGACTGAATGTGCCGGGGCACAAGCGTCTGGAGCAAGATTACGGCCACGTGATCAAGGAGATCCTAGTTTAGGATCGCGCAGAAACGAAGTGAGAGAGGCTTCCAACCTGTCGATGGCCTACCTCGCCCTCAGGCGGAATCCTACGCCGTGAACGATTCGTTAGCGGCAGGGCGCGAGCCCTCCGGTCGCGTTTCAAACACACCATGAAAGACCGGAGGGCTCGCGCCCTACCGCTAACAAAAACATACCGCTTGGCGTCAAAGCAAGTGATCCGTGCGATCGAACTATGGTTGGAGCGTTTGCGCGCGCGGCTGACCTTCGGTTTTTCCGATCGCCCGTTGTCCCTTGCCGGGGCGTCCTTGATCGCCAAGGTCTTCGCGAGCCTGGTCGGCGATCTTCATCAATCGCTCGACCACGTCGGGATGCTGGGCCGCAACGTTTCGTTGGCAAGACACATCGTCGTACAAATGAAACAGCAACGTCTGCGGCGGGTCATTTTTTTCCAGGTGAGGATGTCCGGCGGACGGATCGATGGGCAAGAATAACTTCCAGGGTCCGGAACGAACCGCTTGCAATTGATCCCGGTGGTAATAGTAGAATGCGTCGTACGGAGACGTGGCGTCCGGCTGGCTGTAGATCAAGGGGGCGATGTCGTGTCCGTCGATCGTGCGATCTTGCGGCAGTTCGCCGCCGGCCAGCTTGGTGAACGTCGGCAACAAATCCATCGTCGAGGCGAGTTCTTCGCAGACGGTTCCTGCCCGCACGTGGCCCGGTTGCCAGATCAATGTCGGGACGCGAAAGGCGCCTTCGCTGGTCGTGTAACCACGGCCGTGCAGGGGGCGATTGGAACCGCGCGAGAGATCGTTTAAGTCTCGATTGATCGGAGCACCGTTGTCGCTGGTCCAGATCACAAGCGTCTTGCCGGCCAGCCCCAGTTCGTGCAGTTGATCCATCATTTGACCGATCGACCAGTCCAGTTCTTCGATGGAGTCGCCCCAGGGTCCGTTCTTGCTCTTGCCCCGAAAGGCTTCACTGGAGAACGGTGTCTTGGTGCTGCCCGGCATCGCTTGGGGGAAATACAGAAAGAACGGTTCCTCCCGGTGCTCCTGGATCCACTGCATCGCCCGTTCGGTGTACCGCTTGGTCAATCCGTTTCGGTCACAGGGGGCTTCGACGACGACTTCGTTTTCCATCAATGGCAGTGGCGGCCAATGTTTTCCGTCCAGCCGATCGCCCAGACGCTGGCCGACCGCTTGCGTCATGTCATCGCTATAGGGGACTCCGAAAAAGAAGTCAAATCCCTGACGTGTCGGCAGGAATTCGGGTTGGTCGCCCAGGTGCCATTTGCCGATGATCGCCGTCGCGTAACCCTGTTCTTTCAGTGTTTCGGCAATCGTGACTTCGTCGGGATTTAGCCCATAAGGCGAGATCGGGCGGAGCACATGTCCGTCGCGCGGGTTTTGGTGCATGCCGACGCGTTGGGAGTAGCATCCGGTAATCAGGCTGGCGCGTGATGGGGTGCAGACGCCGGCGGTCACACAGAAGTGTGTGAACTTTCGCCCCTGTGTTGCCATCCGGTTCAAGTTCGGCGTTCGGTGCAACCTGGAGCCGAAGGGTTGGATGTCGCCGTAGCCGAGATTGTCACAGAAGACGACGATGAAATTCGGCCGTTCGGGGAACTCGGCGCTGATCGCGGGTCGCAGAATACTGAACAGGCTGGCCAGGGCGACGAAAAGGATGGTGTTGCGGCGGGGCAAGAGATTTCTCCGACGGAGCTGCGGCGGGTGGTCCGACGCCTGGCGACAAATCGGGTGATATTCGATTACAGCTTCTCAACGAACCGACGAATCAATTCGGTTTCGCTCGCCGAGCCGACGGCTTTGAGTGTGGCGACCGCATCGTCGAAGGGGAATCCCGCCAACACCTCGCTGGCGGCAATCGATCGGTAATCGTCATTGGCGAGTCGTCCGAGCCAAAGCGTTTCCCCGTCGTATCGCCAGACCTCGGGGACTCCGATGCTGGCCAACAGGGCCAGCTTGTTGGTCGCCGAACGAGTCATTCCAATCTCGATGACCAGATCAGGCGGGGGATCAATTGCCAAATCAATTTCGCGTTTGCCACGCACGCGTCGCTCATTTTGAATGTAGTACGACTCGTCTGCCTCGAAGCCTCGTTTCAGATCGGGGCGTTTGAAGGTGGTCGACGCTGAGGATGCAAGATCGATTCCCCTGACGAGACTGTACATTTCAACGAGACGTCCCAGCAACGATTTGTCGGATTCGTGAGCCATCGACGGCGACATGATCTCAAGCAATCCTTGGTCGTAGGTCATCAATCTCCCGGCGCGATCCGGATTGTCGGCCAACGTTTCATAGGTCTGCCACGAGATCGATCGCAGCAGGACACGCTGTTCGCCCTGAGTGGTGGTGAGACTCATTTTCTGCTCCGTTGAGTTGACTTGCACGTATTGTACTCTCCGCCACAGCAGATCCGCTATTGATCAAGCATCGAATGCCAATTCCTCGTCAAACCAATGCTGGCCGAGTTCTTGCTGATAACGAAACAGTCGCTCGCCGGCGATCCGCAGCCGGCGACTGACTTCGCGTCCCAAATTCATCATTACCATCGCGTACTGTTCCATATCGACCTGACACAGCTTCATCAGCGCCGTGTAGGGAACTCGGATCACGCTGCAATCGGTTTCCGCTTTGACGCCGGCGAAGCGGCGTTGTAAATCGATCAACGACATTTCGCCGAAACAGTCACCGGGCTGAACTCGCGCCAAGACAATCGCTTTGCCCTGCCAGGTCCGTTGGACGATCGCCGTCCCGGATCGGATCACGTACAAGCAGTCTCCCGCGTCTCCCTCTCGGAAAAAGAATTCACCCGCGGGCACCTCTTGCTCTTCGGATTGACTCAAGATCAATCGCAGCGTCTCTTGTCGCAGGCCCCCGCACACCGGAGTTTGTTGGATGAGTTCCGTTTGATCGATTAACATGCCAAAGACCTTTTTTGCCGAAGTCAACGGACAGAAATCTGTCTCGGGCCGCGTCCGGTACCCCCCAACATGTCGCATCCGATGCGTAGTGTCAAAGATTTTACGTCGGCGGTGTCGGGCGAGTTCAGGGGGATGCCCCGGTCATCTGGCCCCGGAAATCTGCGTTTGCTGCAAAAGCTCGGCCGGCGGGAACAGCCCTGCCGAGACACTCGATCCGGGCCGACGAGTTACAATGTGCCCAAACCGGAATCGTCCGGATCAAAGGCGGCCCCTCCACGTTACCTTTCCTCACCTTTCCTCCTTCAGAATTCACCTCTCATGTTTCGCAGTATTTGCCGGATCAGCGTCCTAGTCACCGCGATGACATTGCTTACGTCCGCGGAGAGCGTTATTGCCGACAATTGGAGTCACTGGCGAGGTCCGACCGGCAACGGTGCGGCCACCAGCGGTAATCCGCCGACCCAGTGGTCCGAAACGGAGAACGTGAAATGGAAGGTGCCGATTCCCGGCCGCGGTTCTGGGTCGCCGGTGATTTGGGAAGACCGCGTGTTTGTGGTCACCGCCGTCGACGTGGGGCCAGGGACAGCGGCACCGCCACGAACCCCGCAGAATCGCAATCAATTCCAACGTGGTAGGGCTCCGGCGCTGCCGAAACTGGAGTTTCAGGTGCTCTGTTTCGACCGGCAATCTGGTCAGCAACTTTGGCAACAAACGGCCGTCACCGCCGTCCCGCACCAGGAAACCCATTCGACCAACGGGTTTGCGTCGGCATCCCCCTGCACCGATGGCA
Organism: Stieleria sedimenti; assembly: GCF_025060895.1. Lineage (GTDB taxonomy): Bacteria > Planctomycetota > Planctomycetia > Pirellulales > Pirellulaceae > Stieleria > Stieleria sedimenti. The sequence continues at coordinate 26,183 of NZ_JANZKV010000290.1, forward strand.
AACATGTGTATGCGCACTTCGGCTCGCGAGGCCTGTATTGCTACACGCTGGACGGTCAGCTGAAATGGAAACGCGATGACTTTGGAAAGATGATCACACGCAACGGATTCGGCGAGGGCAGCTCACCGACACTTCACGGCAAGATGATCATCGTGCCGTGGGACCATGAGGGCGATTCGGCAATCTACGCGTTGGACAAGTTGACGGGTGAGACGATTTGGAAGACCGATCGCGATGAACCGTCTTGCTGGGCCACGCCCTTGGTGATCGACGTCGCCGGCAAAAAACAGATCATCATGAACGGTCAAAACTTTGCCCGCAGCTACGATCTGGAAACCGGTCAAGAACTCTGGCGCTGCGGCGGCCAAACCGCTCGGCCGGTCGCTTCGGCAGTTGCCGCGGACGGATTGGTGTTCATCGGTAGCGGCTTTCAGGGTTCGTTCCTCGGTGCGTTCCGGCCCGACGGACGAGGCGACATCGAAGGCACCGACCGCGTGGTGTGGACGGTGAACCGCGACACACCCGACATCGCATCCCCGTTGCTCAGCGACGGCCGGCTGTATTACCACAAAGGCAAATCCGGAAACCTGAGTTGTCTGGATGCCAAGACCGGCAAACCCTACTACGAAGCCGTCCGGCTGCCGGGGATCAGCAATACCTACGCGTCGCCGATGGCCGCCGGAGGCCACGTCTACTTGACCGGACGAAGTGGAACCACCGTCGTGATGAAGGATTCCCCGACGCTCCAAATTGTTTCGTCCAATTCGGTCGGTGAAACGGTGGATGCAACTCCCGCTCCGTGCGGCGATGAGTTGTTCATCCGCGGAGAGAACCATTTGTTTTGCATCGCGAATTGAATGAATCGAAATGATGAGTTTGAACGTGATGAGTGATTGCGCCGACGTTTGTATCCGAACATGAAACCAACCGACTACTGTACCAGCGAATCGCCGTCGTTCGTCATGGGCATCGATCTTGGAGGCACTTCGGTCAAACTAGGACTGTTGCGTGGGGAGGAGCTTGTCGCCCGCGACCAGATCTCCACGGCGCATTGCGACGAACCCTCGGATGTGTTTCGCCGGGCCCGCGAGTTTTCGATCGCGGCGTTGCACCGGCACGGTGCCACCTTTGATGCGCTGCAATCGGTCGGATTGGCCATGGCCGGCGTGATCGACGAGACGACGGCCACCTTGATGGAAACGGCAAACCTGCACGCCTGGCACGGTATCGGTTTTCATCAAGAATTGGCGCGCGTCTTTCAAAAGCCGGTGGCCGTGATCAATGATGCCAATGCCGCGGCACTCGGTGAGTCCAGTTTCGGGGAGCATCGGACCGACTCGCTTTCTTTCTTGACGCTGGGGACCGGCATCGGCGGTGGGATCATTGTGTCCGGCCGGGCGATCAATGGCAGTCACGGATGTGGTGGCGAAATCGGCCACGTCACCATCGAGCACGGTCCCGATGCCCGGCAATGCGGGTGCGGGCGTTGGGGGCATTTGGAAGCCTATGCCGGCGCCGCAGGAATCGTCAAAACCGCACTCGAGCAACTCGAAGCGACCGACCAGAGATCGCCGCTCCGCGATGCCGACGAACTGACGCCGGAAATCATTGCCGCCGCCGCCGAGCGCGGCGACGCGATCGCGATGGAGACGGTCCGCAGGACCGGCGTGCATCTGGGGCGGGCGATCGCCATGCTCGCCCACATCGCCGATCCCGCCGTCGTGTTACTCGGCGGTGCCGTGAACTTCGGCGGCAACCAAACCCGCACCGGCAGAGCGTTTTTGCGGACGATCCGAAGCGAAATGGTGCGTCTGTCGTTGGTGCAAACCGGCGAGACGTTGAAAATCGATTTTGCCACGCTCGGCAACGACGCCGGAATGCTCGGTGCGGCACAGCACGCAAGACAACTGACACATCAAGCCGATCCATCTTGCAGCAACGAATAACACCATGAGAAAAGACAGACGCCGACTCAAACCCTTTCAACCGGCGACGACGCTGTCGTCGATTCCGTATCGAGTCTTCCCCGAAGCGAGCGATGCCAGCGAAGCTGCGGCGCTCGAAATCGCGACCCTCGTGCGAAGCCGTGCCGCAGAGGGACGCACCTGCGTGCTCGGGTTGGCGACCGGTTCCACCGTCGTCAATGTGTACTCCGCCATGGTGCGGATGCATCGCGAACAAGGCCTCTCGTTTTCCAACGTGGCAGTCTTTGTGCTCGATGAATTCCTGCCGATGGAGCCGGAATCGCTGCAAAGTCACGTCCGATTCATGAACGAGCACCTGTTCGACCACATCGACCTGCCACGCGATCAGATCCACATTCCCGACGGCACCACGCCGCAGGAAGAGTTGGCAGAATACTGCCTGATGTTCGAAAATGAGATCGCCGAGTTGGGCGGCATCGACATGTTGATCCTGGGCATCGGTCGGACCGGACACATCGGTTTCAACGAACCCGGTTCGGGGACGGATTCGCGGACGCGGCCGATCACGCTTGATGCGATGACGCGGATCGACGCGGCCAGCAATTTTTTCGGTGTCGAAAATGTGCCGCGGCGTGCGATCACGATGGGGGTCGGCACGATCCTGGACGCCCGGCGAATTATCTTGCTCGCCTTTGGCGAAGGCAAGGCATCGATCGTCGCCCGCGCGATCGAAGGCGAAGTGGCTCCGGCGGTCCCGGCGACGTTTCTGCAACGACACGATGACGTCGAGTTCTTTCTTGATTCCGCTGCCGCGGCGAGTCTGATCGAAATCCGATCGCCCTGGTTGGTCGGCGATGTCCGCTGGGATGACGTGATGGTCCGGCGGGCCGTGATCGCACTCTCACAGTCGGTCCAAAAGCCGATCCTGATGTTGACCGACGCCGATTACAACGCCAACGGGATGCAGGGCCTGCTCGCCGAATACGGAACCGCCTATGAAATCAACCTCAGCGTCTTCCGCCATCTGCAAAATACGATCACCGGCTGGCCCGCCGGCAAACCGGACCGCCCCGATACGGTGTTCCCCAAACGGATCATCCTGTTTTCGCCGCACCCCGACGACGATGTCATTTCGATGGGAGGCACGTTGACACGTTTGGCGACTCAGGGCCATGAAATCCACGTCGCCTACCAGACCTCGGGCAACCTGGCCGTCTTCGATGGCGATGCGTTACGATTCGCCGAATTCGCCGCCGATTTCTGTCGCGAGTTCGAAGTCTATAGCGATGACATCCAACGCCTGACCGAGATGATGATTCACGCCATCCGCGACAAGGCATCCGGAAGCGTCGATATCAATGAAGTCCAGCGATTGAAAGGGCTGATTCGACGCGGTGAAGCGACCGCAGGGGCGCGTGTCTGCGGCGTCCGTGACGAACGATTGCATTACTTGAACTTGCCGTTCTACGAAACCGGAGCGGTCCGCAAAAATCCGATCGGCGAACGTGATGTTCAAATCACCGTCGATCTGTTGCGTCACGTGCAACCACACCAGATCTATGCCGCCGGCGACCTGAGCGATCCCCATGGAACCCACCGCACCTGCCTGGACATCATCTTCGCCGCGTGTGCGGAATGCCGACACGACGACTGGTTCGCGTCGACCGCCGTCTGGCTCTATCGCGGTGCCTGGCAAGAGTGGGCGCCCCACGAGGTTGAGATGGCGGTGCCGCTGAGCCCCCAAGAAGTCGACCGCAAACGCGACGCGATCTTCAAACACGAATCACAAAAAGACCGCGCCCTGTTCCCAGGCTCCGACGCGAGAGAATTCTGGCAACGCGCCGAAGCACGCAACGCCCAAACCGCACAGATCTACGACCGGCTGGGGTTGGCCCAGTACCAAGCCATCGAAGGCTTCGTCCGCTGGAAGGGGTTTGATGCGGCAGATTGATGGCGGCAAAACGATGGCGGCAAAACGATGGGGGCAAGACGATGGGGGCAAGACGATGGGGCAAGACGATGGGGCAAGACGATGGGGCAAGACGATGGGGTGGCAGAATGATGGAGTGGCAGGTGCGCCGGGATA
>NZ_JANZKV010000291.1 GCF_025060895.1 Stieleria sedimenti
ACCTCCGGCTACTCGCTGAGATCCCTTCGGGATATCGGTTGGATTGCTGAGCATCCCGGAGGTGGCGCTGCGCTGACCTCCGGCGAATCGCTGGGATCCCCTCGGGATGTCGATTGTATTTCTGACGCACTTCTCGTTCTACCGCGGCCGTGGTTTCACGCCAGCGGCGTGCCACATCAAAGCTTGGGGTCGCGATAGCGCACCCCAAGTTCCGGCCACCATTCGGCCGCCAACCCCAGCGGGGTTGAACAATACGTTTTGCCGGGTTCGCGCAGTTTGCCCCTCGGATCGCAACACGTCGTTTGTTGAACCCCGCTGGGGTTCCAGTTTCGATTTCGACACAACCCGGGGTGCGCTCCGCGACCCCGGGCTGTGTTGTGGCACCGCTCTGCGGTGTGGCGTTTCGCTAGAAACGCAAACGCTCAGTAAATCAATTGAGGTCCCTTCGGGATCTCGGTTGTAGAAGTGACGGAGTTGATCGTGGCGGAAGGCGCTAAGATTCTTGCAGCGCCGGCCCTCTCTGGCGTTTGCTTGCTGCGCAAACGCCGTCTCTCCCAGAGGGAGAGAAACGATTGGGTTGCAAGATCCCTGCAGCAGAAGAATCGACGTCCTGCGGGATGCAAGGTTCGCTGCGACCCCGTCCGAGGTCGATGAGAGGTTTGGGGCGTGATCCGGAGCTGGCGCTGCGCTGATCCTCCGGCGACTCGCTGGATTCCCTTCGGGATCCACGACGCCTTGCCCGGAGTGCTAGTCGCCGATGCCGATGTCCAATCCGTGGGCCTCATAGACCAGATCGGCTTCTCGGGCTTGGTGGTGTTTCAGGGACGTGAGCAGCCAGGTGACGCGCTGTCGGATGTCGGCGTAGTCGATCGACTCGCCTTCGCCCTGCGAATGCAAGTGTTCGATCGTGGCATCGCAGCGTCGAACCATTTCGTCAAATTCCTGTTGCAGTCGGTCGACGCGGTGATAGTACTTCCCGCCCGTCGTTTTCAGCTCCGCAATCAAGCCGCCGGCGGATTCTCCCCGCTGACTCGCTTCGCCGAGCGATGCACGCAGCAAGCTGAGCGCTTGATAGACGGCGTCCTTCCAAACGTGCTCCCGTCCGGGCGCCGGTGCGGTCAGACACGCCTCGGCCCGATGGCTGGCCATCAAAATGCGGACGCGTTCGCTACGCCCTTCCTCCAGCGACGCTTCCTGCAACTCCGGCAGACGATGACGGATCGGTCGTTGTGTCCCATTTGACTTGGACATGGAACTGTCCTGTTTGGCGGGTGACGAAGTGACTGTCAGGACAAGTGGGCGAAGCGTCCACTTGATTTCGGCGATTGTGTCAAGCAATTCCTGTACCGAAAGCCGATTCGCGTTCGGCTCGGAGCTCGACCGACAGACGCCCGCAAATCACGTCAAGTTGGCTTCATCTGCGACCGCCGACATGACAAAATGTCCGGCGAACTTGAGACCGCGCGACGACGTATCACGGCTCACCGGACAGCGTCTGTGACCTACCCGAAGCCCCCGGCCGAACATGACTGAACAACGAGCCTGGAAAATCCTGATTGTCGATGACGACGCGGACAGCCGCGCGTCGACATCGCAGTGGCTCCGACGGCACGGCTACAACCCGGTGACGGTTGCCGACGGCGAGTCGGCGATCGAAATGATCGAAGACGGTGTGGCAGTGATCGTCACCGATCTGAAGATGGCCGAGACCGACGGGCTGTCATTGTTGGACGTCGCCAAGAAAAAGGCCCCCCACGCCATTGTCATCGTCGTCTCCGGGGTCGAAAGCGTCGACGCGGCCGTCGCGGCACTCAAAGCGGGCGCCGACGACTTCCTGCCCAAACCCGTGAACTTGAACGAATTGACCGAGCGGATCGAATCGTCGCTGCGGCGCCGCGCGATGGCCGAACAGATCGCGGAACTCCAGTCCCAGCTGACCCGGCAACGTGGCCTGGACAACATGATCGGCACGAGCGCCTCGATCCGCGCCCTGTTCGAAAAAATCCGACTCGTCGCGGACACGAAAAGCACGGTGTTGATCACGGGAGAAAGCGGCACCGGGAAGGAGTTGGTCGCCCGCTCGATCCACCGACTCAGCCGCCGCGCCGCCAAACCACTGATCGCGGTCAACTGTGCCGCACTCCCGGAATCGCTCGTCGAGAGCGAACTGTTCGGCCATAAGAAAGGGGCGTTCACCGGGGCCACCGCCGACCGCAAGGGCCTGTTCGAAACGGCCGACGGCGGGACTCTTTTCGTGGACGAGATCGGTGAACTCGACCTGTCGCTTCAAGCAAAATTGTTGCGGGCGCTGGAGAACCGGACGGTCATGCCGATCGGCGGATCCAAAGAGATCGACGTCGATGTCCGCCTGGTCGCCGCGACCAATCGCGAATTGCTCCAGCAGGTCCAGAACAAGGAATTCCGGGAGGATCTCTACTTTCGGCTCAAAGTCGTCGAACTGACCCTACCGCCGCTGCGGGAACGCAAAGATGACATCCCGCTGCTGATCCGCCACTTTATCGACCAAATCTCCACCGAGAACGAGCGACCGGTCAAAGACATTTCCACCGCGGCATTGGAGGCGATGAAGGCCTACAAATGGCCCGGAAATGTACGCGAACTGAGGAATACGCTCGAAGGCATCATTGTGTTGACGCTGGACGAAATCATCGATGAACAACACCTTCCGCCACACATCACCGGTGCCGAGTCCGCACAAGCGATCATCCAACCCGGAATGACGCTCGCCGAGATCGAACGCGAAGCGATCCGCCGGACGCTCGAACACACCAGCGGTCACCGGACAAGAGCTGCAGAACTGTTGGGCATTAGCGTCCGCACGCTGCAACGCAAATTGAAGGAATTCGACTTGGAACCCTAATGCTTCTGAAAGAACGCCATGTAGGTCACCAGGGCGACCAGACCAAGCGAAGCGAGCGCGCCGGCGGACAGCAGCGCCAGGGAAAGCAGGTTCTCAGGCATTTCAGGCATGGGAAAGCTCCAGAGGGTGTTCGGACTCGCGGCGCAACGCGTCACCCCAGGCGAACGCATGAGCGCCGAATTTCTCAAACAAAGCTTCGATCGCCGCATCTCGCCGCGACGTATCGCTAAACACGATCTGTCTTCCGATCATGGATCCGCCGAGTTGAGCCACACAGCGGGCAACGTCTAGTTCGTCATAACGCGACGGATCGATGCCCACCAATTCCAAGATTCCAGGCAAACCATTCACGATTGATTCTCCTCCAACTGACAAAACGCGGATGGGTGAGAGTCGAAGACGTCGGTGGTATCGAATCTGCAATCGGCGTGCCATCGACGTCGGGACTCATGCAGTGGGCGGACCGGAGCGAGCGGGCTGTCGATTTAGTCGGGATCTGCTGAGTCAATGGTGAGCCGCTGGCCGTAAGGCCTCGGGCAGCGTCGCAATGCCCGGCCGCTTACGCGTCGCGGCTCACAAAAACGACAGCCCGCTCGCGCCCTGCCGCTAACAAACTGCGGGGTTGTCCCGAACACCGGAGGGCTCGAGCGCTGCCGCCAACAAATTGCGGGGTTGCACTTGATCCTGCTGCGGCACGTCAAGTTGTCCTGGATCACGACAGTTTGTCATCCACCGGCGCGATGCTCCGCTGCGGTCGAACGTCGATTTCACGGGCGTTGTCCAAATTGCACGATTGGCACGAAGGTTGCCATGCGATCCACACCGCATGACTCCTCTCCCGTAGCCACCACAGCAACAAAGGAAACCACTCGATGGCCGAAGCCGCGACCGACACCCAGTGGATGATCGAAGCCGACGGTTTGTGCAAATACTATGGCGACTTTGCCGCGGCCGAAGCGATCTCACTGAAGGTACCGCTGGGACAAGTGTGTGCCTTTCTGGGACCTAACGGGGCTGGAAAATCGACCACGATGAAAATGCTGACGGGCTATCTTTCGCCTAACGCCGGCACCGCCAAGATCGCCGGACACGACGTGCACCGTGATCGGATCAATGCGGCCCAGCGTCTGGGATACCTTCCCGAAAATGGCCCGCTCTATTCCGAAATGACACCCCACGCGTTCCTAAACTACGTCGGCCAAGCCCGCATGCTGTCCGGGGACCGGCTGCAAGCACGACTGGAGTGGGTCCGCGAGCAGTGTTCGCTCGGCGATGTTTGGGGCAAGGCGATCGGAAAACTCTCGCGTGGATATCGCCAACGGGTCGGCATGGCCCAAGCGTTGCTGCACGACCCCGACGTGCTGATTTTGGATGAACCGACCAGCGGACTGGATCCCAACCAGGTGCACGGCGTCCGTGAGTTGATCACCACGTTGGGTGAAACCAAAACCGTGTTGCTGTCCACGCACATCTTGCAAGAAGTCCACGCGGTGTGCAATCGCGTGGTGATGATCAACGAGGGACGGTTGGTGTTCGATGGACCGACCGACGAACTCGGCCAGCAGAGCGATGCCATGGAACAGAAATTCCGAGAACTGACCGTCGCCGCGTAGCAAGCAGTAACGAACCAACACCCATCCAATTTTGACTTTCAGAGACCCCACCATGCAAATCCGTCCACAAGTGATCCGGGCCGTCTTTCAACGCAATTTTGCGAGCTACTTTTCGGGCGTATTGGGCTACCTGTTCATTGTGGTGTTTGTGGTGCTCGGCGGCGCCCTGGCGTTCAACGCGCGGTTCTTTACCGGCAACGAACCCAATCTCGATCAGCTGACCGCCTGGTACCCGTTGTTGCTGTTGTTCTTTGTGCCGGCGGTCACAATGAGCGTCTGGGCGGATGAACGCAAATCCGGAACGGACGAGCTCTTGTTCACGCTGCCGGCGACCGAAATCGAGATCCTGCTGGGCAAATACCTTTCGGTCGTCGCGGTCTACAGCGTTGCACTCGCGTTCTCGATGGCACATGTTTTCGTTTTGACGTTTCTCGGCAATCCCGACTGGGGCCTGCTCGCGACCACCTACTTCGGCTATTGGTTGGCCGGTGCGGCGTTGCTGAGTGCGGGCATGTTGGCGTCGATGTTGACGGCGAACATGACCGTCGCCTTCGTGTTAGGAATCGTCATCTGTGCGATCCCGGTGTTCGTCGGACAGATCGGTGGCATGCTGGGACTGGGTGACTTGCTGGAACGTTTCAGCTTGCAAGAACAGTTCCGCGACTTCGGCATGGGTGTGATCGCACTGACGGCATTACTCTACTTTGTCGCTTTCACCGTGGTGATGCTGTACCTCAATCACACCCTGATGACACGACGTCACTGGCAGACACGTCGTGAACCGGCGATCGGTTTTCAATACGCGGTGCGGGCGATCAGTGTCGCTGTTGTTTTGTCCTGCGTCACGACTTGGGCGGGATACAGCGTGTTGCGTGTGGACGCCACCGGCGAACGCCTCTTCAGCCTCTCCGACGCAACGCATGACATCCTCGACCAACTCGATTCGGAACGACCGATCGAAATCCAAGCCTTCCTTAGTCCTGAGGTGCCTCGGGAATACGTCGAAACACGAAAACGATTGGTCGGATTGCTTCGTCAGTTCGATGAACTCGGCGGAAAAAGTCTGGAGGTCCGCTATGTCGACGTCCAACCGTTTAGCCAGCAGGCCGACGAAGCCGAACATTTTGGGATCGAACCGGTCCAGGTGATGACCGAAGTCGACGGTCGACGCAGCGAGGCGGACGTGTACCTGGGTGCGGTCGTGATCAGCAGCTTTGACAAAGTCGTCGTGCCGTTCTTCGGCAAAGGCCTGCCGATCGAGTACGAACTGACGCGTTCGATCCAGACCGTCGCAAACGAAAAACGCCACACCGTCGGCGTTCTGCGGACCGACGCGAACCTGATGGAAGGCACCCGCGACTGGCAAATCGTGCGTGAACTGAAAAAGCAATACAACGTCCAGTCGGTGTCTCCGTCGACCGAGATTGATGCCGAAGCCTTCGATGTGCTGTTGGCCGTCATGCCGTCATCACTGACCAGCGAAGAAATGAACCATCTGGTGACCTACGCCGAAACTGGTCATCCACTGCTGGTGTTCGACGATCCCTTCCCGCTGTCCCTGGGCAGCAACGGGTTTGGCGTGACCGGTGCCCCGCGCCAACCCAAACGTTCCGGCCATTCGGGTTTCATGGGGCAAGGGGGTCCACCGCCAGAACAAAAGGCCGATGGCGGCCGGGCAACGCGGTTGCTGGAAGCTCTGGGGATCGATTGGCAGTACGACGCCTGTGTGTTCGATTTCAACAATCCGCACCCCGAGTTCGCGATGCTTCCCCCCGAATACGTCTTCGTGACCAACAGCGGGAATGACGTCGAATCGTTCAATCGAAACGATGAGATCACCAAGGGGCTGCAAGAACTGATTGCGTTGTACCCCGGCGAAGTTGAAAAACGCGACGGTGAGTATGACTTCCAACCGCTGCTCACCAGCAGCCGGCAATCCGGTGTCCTCGAGTGGGAAGAATTTGTCGATGAAGGAGGGTTCAACTTCTTTTCGATGCAGGGAACGGCCAACCCGCGACGCAACCCGTTCCGCGTGATCGACGGTGCCGTCCATACCCTGGCCGCTCGCGTGACCGGAGAGTCGGACGATCATCAGGTCAACGCCATCTTTGTCGCCGACGTCGACATGATCTCCGATTTCTTCTTCGAGGAGCGCAACCTTGGAAACCTGAGCACCAGCTTTGACAACGTCACCTTTGTACTCAACGCCGTCGATTCGCTGGTCGGCGACGACTCCTTCATCGAACTCCGAAGCCGACGCCCGGCGCACCGAACGCTGGTTCGTGTCGAACAGCAGAAACGTCGCTTCCTTGAAGCGGCAAACCAAGCCGAACGGGAAGCGGATCAGCAGGCCGAAGAGGAATTGGAGCAACGCCGCGAGCAGCTCGGCAAACGCGTCCGGGAAATCCAACAGAACAGCGATCTCGACCCGATCGCCAAAACGCAAATGCTCAAGCAAGCTCAAGAAGCCGAACAAAAGCGGTTGTCGCTAGCCGAAGCTCAAATCGAACAGAAGAAGAACGACGAAATCCGCAAGATTCGCGCCACCACCAATCGTCAGATCAAGTCGTTGGAATCGAAAATTCGATTCTGGTCCGTTTGTCTGCCCGCGATCCCGGCGTTTGCACTCGGCGCGTTCGTCTTTGCACAACGAGTCCGCGATGAAAAGTCGACGGTCATCGACTCACGCCGTCGCAAGACCGTGGCGTAAGCTTCCAGCTTGCGTTCTTCCCACCGACACCCCATTCACACCAACCACCGGAAAGCAACACCGACGAATTCCCATGTCCACAGTTACCCAAGACCAGACGCAACCCAACGCCGACAGTCGGCCCGGCGGTCAAACCAAGGAAACCATCGACGCCACCACCGCGGCCGTCAAAAATCGCTGGCTGGGGTTGGCTGAAGAGACGCGTCGGACGGTTCTCTACGCCGCCGCCGCCATCCTCTGTCTGCTGATCACCGGCGTCATCGAATTGGCGACTCGGCCGGCGGTGATCGCCGAATATGGAAAGGTCGGCAAAGAGTTCTTTCCCGAATTTCGTGATCCCACCCTGGCCTCGGCGCTCAATGTGGCGGTCATCGATCCCGACCAAGTCGAAGCCAAACAATTCAGTGTGGAACGAACCGAAAACGGCCAGTGGGTGATCCCATCGCACCACAATTATCCCGCGGACGCCGAAGACCAATTGGCCCGAACCGCCAGCAGCGTGATCGGGATCAAGCGAGGGGCGATGGTGACCCGATGGCAAGCCGACCACGCCCGCTATGGTGTCGTCGATCCACAAACGGACACATTGGAGGTCGACCAAGTCGAAGGAGTCGGAAAACGGCTCACCCTGCGGGGCAAAGACGATTCGGTTCTAGCCGACTACATCATTGGCAATCAGGTCGACGATGAACTTGACCAGTACTACGTCCGGCACCCCGACGAAGACGAAGTGTATGTGGCGACACTTAACATTGACTTGTCGACGCGATTCAGCGATTGGATCAACACCGAGCTGTTTGACATCAACCAAACCGACGTCGTCAACGTTTCACTGAACGATTATCAATTTGATGAGCTAAAAGGCACGGTGACGCAACGTGAAGTCACGACGCTTCATCGGGAAACGTCACTCGACGATTGGAAGATCGACGGCATCGACGAGGCAACCGAGCAAGTCAAAAAGGATGCGATTCGAGATACCGTCAACGCCATCGCGAAGCTTGACATCGTCGGTGTCCGGCCCAAGCAAACCGGGTTGACGCCCGATCTGCAACTCGACCGCGACGCCCTCGGTTCTCAACGTGATGTCGACCGCTTGCAATCCGATCTGCTCTCGCGAGGTTTCTTGCTGCAACCGGTTCAAGACAATCCTGACACGCTGAAGCTGATTTCGCGTGAAGGAGAACTGGCCACGGCGACCAACGAGGGGCTGGTGTACAACCTCTACTTCGGCCGCGTGTTTACCGGCAACCAGGAAGAACTCGAATTGGGATTCGCAAACAATCCCGACCAAGCATCAGAGGATGCGCGTAACTCCGATTCAGCCGATGATGAAAACGAAAGCAGTGATGAAAACGAATCCGGCAACTCTGAAAAACCCGGCCGATATGTGTTCGTCACGGTCAACTTTGACCGGCAATTCCTCGGTGAAGCCCCCGAGAAACCGACCAAGCCGGAAATGCCGGAGGAGCTGAGCGCGGCCGAAGCAGATACCGATGATGCTACGTCGAAAGAGTCCGAATCGCAGGACGACACCGACAAAAACGAATCGTCTGAAGACACCGAAACATCCGACAAACAAGATGAAGCCGACCGCTTGAAGGAACTGCGTGAGAGCTACGACGCGGAGATGGAAGCCTACAACGACGATCTGGAAGCATGGCAGTCGTATCAAGACAAGATCGAGCAGGGCAAGGAGAAAGCCGAGTCGTTGAACCGGCGTTTCGCCCGGTGGTACTATGTCATCGCCGGCGAGGACTATGACAAACTTGCACTCTCTCGCAACGACCTCGTCGAACCGAAAGAGGAAGTGAAAGAACCCGCGTCGGAGACAGAACCGCAATCGTCGACCGAGGAGTCGGCGGCAGCCAACCAAGCCGCCGCGGATGAGTTCCTGGCAGAGAATCAATCCAAGGACGGCGTCATCACGACCGAGAGCGGATTGCAATATGAGGTATTGACCGAGGGCGAGGGCGCGTCGCCGAGTGAAGGGAGCCGCGTCAAAGTTCGCTACAAGGGCATGTTGCTAGACGGCACCGTGTTTGACCAATCTGGTGACTCCGCGGTGGAGTTCGGTGTCAATCAGGTGATTCCGGGCTGGACCGAGGCGCTCCAATTGATGAGACCGGGAGCCAAATGGAAACTGTACATTCCACCGGAACTGGCCTATGGCGAGCGTGGATCGGGCGACAAGATCGGACCCAACACGTTGTTGATTTTTGAGGTCGAATTGGTTTCGGTTGAGCCGAACGTTGGTTGACGATGACGCGGATTACCCGCGTCGTCATTTTCCCTCGAAGGCCGCGGTTAACGCCGCGGCCTCGCTTTTTTGGCACGCCGGTTGCTTTCTATCTTGACCGTTTCGCTGACTGTCAATTCTGCAAATCGTGTTCGCGAGTCTGCCGGTCAGTTTTTCGTTTCACGGTTTTCAACGAGTGATCTGGAGGTTCTAGCCATGAGCGGATTACACTCAACCCTTTCTCGTTCGCTCGGCCCGGGCGTGCTCGGCGTCGCGAGCCGCGAGATGGACGATTTGTTTGATCGACTTTTCACTTCCGGTGGCAACGGCAGGACGAAACCCTGGTGGCCGTCGATGTCCGTCTGGGAACAAGACGACCACTACCACTTGGAAATGGATCTTCCCGGTCTGGCGAACGACGACATCGACGTGACCTTCGAAGAAGGACGTCTAAAGATTGCGGCCAACCGATCGCGGGTGGAATCCGAAGATCGAACGTACCTGCATGACGAACGTAATTGGGGCGAATTCAGCCGCTTGATTTCCATTCCAGATTCGGTCGACCCCGAATCGATCGAAGCGAACTATGAGAACGGTGTATTGCACTTGCTGCTGAAAAAACGCCCGGAAGTCATGCCCAAGAAGATCACGATCAACGCGAAGTAGCTCGTCCTTCAACCGCCAAATCGCCCCGCAGCACGCTGCAATGCGTGTTGCGGATTTTTTGTTTACACGCGCTGGTGTGCAGGCTT
>NZ_JANZKV010000292.1 GCF_025060895.1 Stieleria sedimenti
CCCGAGGCCTTACGGCCAGCGGCTCACCATTGCCTCGACCAATTCCACTAAGTCGACAGCCGCGAGCTCTCCAGTTCCTTGTTATTGCCAACACACCGGAGGGCTCGCGCCCTGCCGCTAACAAATCGTTCACGGCGTGGGGCTCTGCCTGGGAACGCGGTGGCGGTGAGGGCTCTGCCTCACGCGGTCGCTGGAGGCGGGAGCCTCCGGAGCAGTGCGTTACAAGGCGGAGCCTGGTAACGAGTGGGGAAACCTGTATGACAAAGAGCCATAGACGGACCGACCGATGTATGATGTCAGCCCGCCACGATGTCCCACCCCGCCCGACTCGGGAAATGTTCTCGAAGGATCACCGATGACTTTCACGAAACCGCTCTCCACTTTCTTTGGCGTTATGATCTGCGGAGCGTTTTTCGGCCCGTGCCTGTCAGCGCAGACGCCGGTCTCCACGTCACCGGGCGACCATGACCACGACTTCCCCCAGCCGTACGACAGCGAGCCGGAAAAAACATCACCGATGTCGGCCGAACAGGCGGCGGCGACGGCGGTCTTGCCACCGGGGTTTCGCTGCGAAGTGTTCGCCAGCGAACCGGACGTGCAACAGCCGATCGCGATGTGTTTTGATGGCCGCGGCCGGCTGTGGGTCGCCGAGTGTTACACCTACGCCGAACGGCCGGACCGCTGGGTCGATGACCTGCGTGATCGCATCATCATCTTGGAAGACACCGACGGTGACGGGCGTGCCGACAAACGAGACGTGTTTTGGGACCAGGCGAATCGTCTGACCAGCCTCGCTCACGTCGATGGCGGCGTCTACGCGTTGTGTCCACCCCAATTGCTGTTCATCGCCGACGCCGATGGGGATGATGTCCCCGACGGCGAACCCGAAGTGGTCTTGGACGGATTCGAAGTCGACACGAGCAGTCACAATGTGGCGAACGGTTTGAAAGTCGGCCCCGATGGTTGGCTGTACGGTCGTCACGGAATCTTGTCCGTTTCCCTGGTCGGCAAACCCGGAACGCCGGACGGCCGACGAACATCCGTCAACACGGCGATCTGGCGCTATCACATCAAACGGCAAACGTTTGAAGTGTTTTGCCACGGTGGGACGAATCCCTGGGGACTGGACTGGAACGCCGACGGCCAACTGTTTTACACCAACACGGTGATCGGTCACTTGTGGCACGCCTTCCCCGGTGCGTACTACGAACGCATGTTCGGCGCCTCGGTGAATCCGCATGCCTATGAAGTGATCTCGCAAACCGCGGATCACTTTCATTGGGACACGGGGAAAGAAGATTGGAACACGATCCGCGAAGGACTCAGCAGCAGCACGTCGGCGCTCGGCGGTGGACACGCCCACATGGGATGCTTGATCTACAAGAGCGGCGTCTGGCCCGACGAGTACGCGGGCAATCTGTTCACGTGCAATCTTCACGGTCGACGCATCAATCGCGACATCTTGGAGCGTGAGGGCTGTGGCTATGTCGCCCATCACGGCGAAGACTTCCTGTTGATGAAGGATCCGTTTTTCCGCGGGCTGGACGTCATCGCCGGTCCGGACGGCCAGCTGTGGATCAATGATTGGTCGGACACCGGCGAGTGCCACGACAACACCGGGCTGCATCGCCGCAGCGGTCGGATTTATCGAGTCGTCTACGAGGGCGATGCCAAGGGAGCAGCGAAACCCCAGCACGCCGACTGGTTGACCGCCCGGGCGCAGTCGGATTTCGGGAGCGATCAGATCAACGCCTTGCTCGAATCCGACGAGGAAGCCCGGCGTGCGATGGGCGTGCGGTTCTTGTGCGAAGATTTTGGCGCCCAAGCGACGACGGTCGATCGTTTGGTTCACCTTGCTCGAACCGAGGCGTCGGGTCTGGTGCGGGGCGAAGTGGCCGCAGGCCTGCAACGGTTGCCGATCGACCGCCGAATCGAAGTGGCCGCGGCGCTCTGCGAGCGAAACGAGGATGCCGACGATCGTCAACAACCGCTGATGATCTGGTACGGAGTCGAAGAAGCGGTGGTCGAACATGCCGACGATGCGGTGAAGCTGGCGATCCAGACACGGATTCCAAGAATCCGCTCCTTGATCGCACGTCGGCTCGGCGAATCACTCGACGAGCAACCGGCGGCAGTCGAACGAGTGCTGGCGGCGTCGCTGGCATCACAGTCGGCCGACATTCGTCCCGAGGTGTTGCAAGGATTGGGCCAGGGACTGCGGGGCCGAGCGCGCGCCGCAGCGCCACCGAACTGGGATGCGGTCGCTGCGGCGGTGCAGCGTGACGGTTCGGCCGTTGAAAAACAATTGGTGCAAGAACTCTCGTTGGTTTTCGGCGACGGGCGTGCTCGTGACGCCGTGGTCACGCTGGCGTTTGACACCGAGGCGGATCCGGCGAATCGGCGGGCGGCCGTGAACAGTCTGATGCGACAGCCGAGCGACGATCTGCTGCCCAAGCTAATCGCCGCGATCAATGATCATGTCATCGCGGGCGAGGTCGTTCGCGCGTTGGCACACTACGAGGCGCCGGGGGTTTCGATTCGTCTGATCAATCGCTGGCGACGATCCGTCGTCGATCGCAGCGCCGCGATCGATTCATTGGTGGCGCGAAAGCAGCACGCATTCGATTTGCTTGCGGCCATCGAGGCGGGCAAGATCCCGGCCGACGCGATTTCGCCTTATCAAGCACGCCAGATCGAGAATCACGGCGACGCCAAACTGAGCGAGCGGTTGCGACAGGTTTGGGGGAACATTCGTGAGACCCCCGAAGCAAAGAAGCAGGAGATGGCGCGGTGGAAAAGCTTGCTGACCGCCGACCGCATCGGTGCCGCCGATCCGGTCGCGGGCAAAGCGATCTATCTGCAACAATGTGCGTCCTGCCATCAGCTTTACGGCGACGGGCAGCCGATCGGTCCCAACCTGACCGGCAGCGATCGGCACAACCTGGACTACCTGCTCGGCAACGTTTTCGACCCCAGCGCGGTCGTCCCGGCGGCTTATCGCATGAGCGTTTTTCTGTTGCAGGACGGACGCGTCTTGACCGGCGTCGTGACGGCCGAAAACGACAACGTCATCACGCTGCAAACACAAAAGCAGATCGAACAAGTGGACAAGGGATTGATCGCCCAGCGAAAATTGTCCCAGTTGTCATTGATGCCCGATGGTATTCTGACCTATCTGAGTGAAACGGATGTCACGAACTTAGTCGCTTACCTGATGACCCAAGGCCCGGTCGCTTCGGAGTAAGTCTCGTTGCGGTCCCTTCCTTTTTTCGTCCGCCAAGATGTCGATCAACCAGGCGCGTGAGATGGCGGTGCTCCAGCGCAGCACCGATCAAATGGTTGTCGATTTCGCCGATCGCCTATTGGGGCGAGCCGTCTACGACGTCACGATTCACTTCGGCGGATGAGAACCCAACTGCTGCGAACCGTCGCAATCGGTTCAGTTTTCACCAGCGAGCAACTCCGCCATCGCCCAGCCCAGCGCGTTGCCGACTTCCATGTAGGTTTCGGCGTTGTGGTTGTAGTGGTATCCCGCGCCGCTGGGTGAGACCGACTTGTCGCGCCAGAACGGCCGCGCGTCGATGGCTTTCACGTTGCCTTTGAATTCCGGGTACTTGCCCCGCTCTCCGCTGACCGCCAGTTGTGCGTTGACGATGGTCAAACCGTGACCTTCAAGTGCCTCGCCACCGAACGCGATCGTCGCGAGCACAAACTTCGCATCGGGCGCTTCGAAATCGTTGCGCAGTGTCTTGATGAAGCGAACCAGATTTTGTTCATACCGACTGGCGTGCGCCGCGTTTTGGTCTTTGTGGCCCTGCCAGAAGACAAAGCCGGCGACTTCGTACCCTTGGCCGTTGTAGCCGGGGTAATACTTACCAAGGTTCTTCAACACCTCTTTGGCGTGCTGCGTGTCGGCGTCGTATTGTCGGCCCGCGTACCATGCAACTTCTTTTTTCGGTTCGCCCTCGACCCACGAAGACGGGTTGTCCTTGTAACCGGCGTACGTCTTGCCTTCGAACTCATAACGCTCGCTCCCCGGCGGCAGCAAGTCCCAGCCCAGACTGCGATTGCCGATACAAGCCTTGAGAATCAACACGGGCTCCTCGTGGAGGTGTCCCATGATGTGTCCGAACTGAAGCTCCGGGCCGATATGGCCTTTCTTGACGGTCAACCATTCATTCTTGACGTCCTGGAAGGTTGCGAAGTCCGTCAGGCCGGCGCCGCGTTTGTCCATCACATGAACGTTCCGCACGTCGTTCCGCTCGGTCCAGTTGCCGTCTTCGTCGATCAGGTGCGGATACTTTCCCTGACCTTTGACCAGATGAGAGAGCGTCCCGCTGGTGTCTTGCGGATCGATTCGACCGAAGCCCAGCATGTTGGACTGTCCCAGCAGGATGAAGACCTTGACGGGCTTGTCAGTGGCCGCCGGCTTTCGGTCGGGATCGGGCAGTCGCACCGATTGCTGCGCCGATTCCTGCGCCGATACCTGCGGAGCGACGACCCGCATCGCAAGGGGCGCCGACAGAAGCATCAACAGAACGAAGCAGTCTCTGAATCTCGATTTTGGCATCATCGGAGCTTTCGTCCTCTCTTTGGTCGGTGGCAGCGGGGGTCCCGCTGTATCATAGCAGCGTCTCCGACCATCGTTTGTTGCCGGACGGCTTTCCCGAGAACGAAACCCAAGATCGATTCATGAAAAACACCTGCCCTGCCATCGCGGCTGTGCTGGGGATGACCGTGCTGGGGATGGCATTGACTTCCCCCGCCCTCGCCGAGCCTGAGAAACCGAACGTCTTGTTCTTGATCGCCGATGACCTGAATACTTCGCTGAGTGGTTTCGGCCACCCGCAGTGCAAGACGCCGAATCTGGATCGTTTGGTGGATCGCGGTGTGAAGTTCGAGAACATGCACTGTCAGTATCCGGTCTGTGGTGCGTCGCGTGCCTCGATCATGTCGGGGCTGTACCCGTATTCGAATCTGACGCTGGGCAACGCGGGCACCCTGCGCGGCAGCATGCCGAACGTGGTCACGCTGTCACAGACCTTCCGCAAGCAAGGTTACTATGCCGCGCGCGTCAGCAAAATCTATCACATGGGAATCCCCAACGAAATCATTGCCGGCACCGCCGAACGCGATGACCCGTTTTCTTGGGACGAGGCGATCAATATCAAAGCACCCGAGCAACATGCGCCGGGGGAATCGACCAACTGGTCGCCCAAGGACAAGGGCACGCAGAGTTTCACCGGAGTGGTGGCGTCGACAGGGGATCACGAGCACGCCGACGGCATGGCAGCCGACCGGGCCATCGAAATTCTTGATCGCGTCAAGGACAAACCGTTCTTTCTGGCCGTGGGCTTTGTCCGTCCGCACGTGCCACTGGTCGCCCCCGAGCCATACTTTGATCGCTACGACCGGGGCGCCATGGTAGCGCCGTTGGTTCCTGAAAATGATCTTGAAGATGTGCCGGAAATTATTCGCGGCTACAAAGCCAACAGCACCACCTACGGTGTCACACCGGAACTGCACAAGGGATTGTTACAGGCCTACTACGCCAGCGTGTCGTACATGGATGCCCAAGTCGGACGCGTGTTAGATGCGCTCGAAAAAAATGGCTTGCGGGACAACACCATCGTCGTGTTCACCAGCGACCACGGTTACCTGCTGGGGCATCATCACAAGTTCCAAAAGCAGCACTTGTTCGAAGAAGCGACGCGGGTTCCGTTCATCGTCAGTGTGCCATGGCTGAAGGACCAGCACGGCCATGGAACGGCAAAGATCACGGAGTTGGTCGATCTGTATCCGACGCTGGCCGAGCTGGCCGGTGTTCCCGCTCCTGAAACGCTGCAGGGCACCAGTTTGAAACCGCTGCTGTTGGATGTCGAGTCGTCCGCATGGACGAAGGATCAAGCATTCACGATCAGCCGTAGCGGCGGGGAGTCGCTACGCACCCACGACTGGCGTTTCACCCAGTGGGGCTTCGGCGACGATGGGATGGAGCTTTATGATCTGAAAAACGATCCCGGTGAGTTCACCAACCAGGCCCAGAACCCCGAGTACGCCGGCGTGCTCGAGAGGATGCAAACACAGCTACTGGCCAAACGCGACGCGGCCGGTTTCGCGAAAAACCGTGCCGCGATTGTGGGTAAGGGCAAGAAGCGGAAGTAGCCCGTCGCCCAGGCATGCTATTGTTCTCTGCTTGGTCCGCTTTGGCGGCGCACGCGTTCGAACATTGCAATTTTGGATTCCGCAATCGTTGGTGTCCAAGTCTTTAGGCGACTCCCGGTCGCTGCGACGCAGCGACCGTGGGCGGCTAAAGCCCAATACCGCTAAGTTAAGCGTCGTTTCTTCAGATGAGGGCCCGTAGGCTCGCGCCAAA
>NZ_JANZKV010000293.1 GCF_025060895.1 Stieleria sedimenti
AGCGTCCGGGCACCTCCGCTTATCTTAGCCTAGCGGTATTGGGCTTCAGCCCCTTCAGCCCAACCGTCCGGGCGAACCGAGCTTCTGATGCCAGCGGAACACAACCGTTGCGATCAACCCCGTGATGGCGAACGACGTGACCGCCGCAAACAGGTGTCGATGTCCCATCTCGCCCGGCGATCGATCGAGCAGCCAGCCCATCAGCGGCCCCATGAAGACGTCGGGCGTGTAACCGATGACCGACACGATTCCGACCGCCGTGCCGGTGCGTTCCATCGGCACGCAACCTTCTTCCATCAGCGCAAAGTACAACCCGCGAAGCGCGAATACGGCGGCACTGGTGGTAACCAGCGTGGCAAAGAACAGCAGCATCGCTCCGGGCGGCAGCAAGCCGGCGGCCAGCGAACCGGTTCCCACGGCAATCGCGGCAAAGCACACCAGCGTTGATTTGGAAACGCCAAATCGATCGGCAATCAACCCGGCGAGAACAGCCGCCGGTGGCCGCATCCACATCGACACCGTGCCGATTTTCGCCGCCTGCACTTCATCGAATAACAACACTTCTTTGGCGTACAGCGACACGTCATCGAGCCCCTTGTACGCCACGTACGCGCAGACAACGATGATCGCCTGCAACCAAACGGCGGGCATTCGCAGCACCGCCCCGATCCCGGCGTCCGCCCGGGCTGGTTGCGTTCGCCCGCTCGGCGACGAAACCCGTTGCGGCAAGGCGAACCACAGTAAGACTGCAGAGAAAACGGTTACCGCCGCAAACAACAGCACCACCTTGCCAAACGCTTGGGACCGTTCGGCCAAGGTTGCCACCTGCACGTCGGCGGGGATCAATGCGGCAAATAACCCAACCGACAAACTGGCGATCACGGCGGCGATCAAGCCGCGGCCCCCGTCCAGGATCCCGAACGCCCGTCCCGGCATGGCGCGTGCCAATAATCCGTCGGCACCCCACTGCCGCGTCGCCCGAATCAGGGGCGACCAAAACAGCAAGATCGTGGTCAACCCCCAAAAACCGTATAAAGACTTCAACACGTTGGGCGAAGGGATCGTGGCCATCACCAAACCGCCGACGGACGTTGCCACCAGCGCGATCACCATCAGTTTTCGCGCGTCGAAACGATCCGCCAACGGACCGCCGGGAAAGTAGGCCAGCATCGCAACGACGCCGTAGATCGAAAACGCCATCCCCAACTGCAAGTTGCTGATTCCGAACACATCCAGCAACGTCGGCCGGAAGATTCGCGGCAACACGAAGGGCAGAAAAAACACGGCCTCGCCGGCAGTCACCAACGCAAGCATCATCACGAATCTGCGAAACGATGTCGGAGCAACCGGATCTGCCGCTGAATCAATCAACTACTTGATCTCGCACTCGGCCCCGTCGGGCGTCTGGTCTGCGCCGCCTCCATCAACCACAACGCCTTTCCAAAACGCATAGCGGCCGCGAATGTTCTCCGCCTGAGGCTTTGGATCGGGATAGTACCAAGCCGCATTCTCGTTGACCTGGCCGTCCACCTCAATGCTTTTGTAACTAGCGACGCCTTTCCATCCGCACGTCGTCTGGTGATCGCTGGAGCGCAACCGCGACGCATCGACGCTTTCGGCCGGGAAATAGTGATTCCCTTCCACCACGACCGTGTCGTCGCTCTGGGCAATGATCGTTCCGTTCCATTTGGCAGTCGCCATGTTGGTTGTCCTCCGCTCGTCCGGTGCGTGTCTGTCAATTCACGATTATACCGACACGTCCAGCGCCCTCGGCGTTTTCAGTCATCCATCACCGAACCGCAGCCCACCTCAAGCTGCTTGAGCATCGAGCGGACGGATGTTTCGAGCATGCCGGTGACGGCTTGAACCGTTCCCCGTTTGTCCGCCGCATAGGCCGACGCGTGATCTTTCAAGTCGATCGGCTGCCCCACTTTCACGCACGCCTTCCTGGGGCCCCAGAACTTTCGCTCTTTGCAGACCTCCATCTCCAACAAGCACAAGACGTCTAAAAACCTCTCGAACGTCATCGATTCTGCGACGTAGCCGTCGTGCAACGCGACAAATTGCAACAACTGCCAAAGTTCGTCGTAGTACTTGCGCGCCAGTTGTTGACGCTGGACCGCCAGCTGCTGCTCGTACTCCGACCCACTCGGTTCCTCGTGAACGATCCTGTCGACGGCGTTGAACAGCGAGCGAATCCGGTCCAACAGAGATTGTTTGGTGGTCGCGGAGATCCCCAACTGCTGTTCCAGTTGGCAGATCGCGTACAGCTTTAGATTCTCCGCCCGATCGCTCAGATCGCTGTCGGGGGCCGGTTGAACGCCATGTGTTTTTTCATTCGCCGCGACGACCGCTTCGACGACCCGCCTGAGACGCGCATGCCGTGTCGCCTGCGATGGACCATCCTCGATTGCCAGCTTTGATTCCAACCTCGCGAGCGACGCGTCAATTTCGTCGTGCATGTCGCGAAGATAAACGTACTTGATGGCGATCGGAATACAGTAGAGGCTGGCTTGATCGTCTTCCTTCTTCGCGTCCTCATACCCTTTGAACGCGAGCTGGAAGACGCCCTGTTGAAACGGCATGACGACGCTGTTTTGCCAGACCGTCTCGCCTTCGGGAAAGATGACCAGCCAACGCTTACCGGCCGCCAACAGCTTCCGCGTCATGCTGAACGAGGGGCGATCGACCGAGCCGCGGATGATCGAGTACACACCCATCCGCGGCATCAGCATCCGGTTGATCCACGATTGCTGAAACAATTCCATCGCCGCGACGTAGTTGTAACTGTCCCCGAGCAGTTTTGACAAATACATGATGATGTGTGGCTCGAACCCTCCCGAATGGCTGGGAGTCACCAGACATCGCTCGCCCTTGAGCTGCCGCAATCGTTCCAAATCGTCGTCGCTGATCTCAATCTCGGTGACGCGCAACTTTCGCCGAATCGAAGACCGGATCCCCATCTGCACCAGCCAGATCACCAAGCGGTTGCTGTTGGGAGGGTAAAACGTAAACGGCTGCGGACGTGCACGTGAATCCGTCGTCGAAGGGGCTTGCAAATTCATGGCGGTTTTCTCGTCGACACTCAGCATTTCCAGAACACAACGCCTGATAGCTTAGTGTCTGAGCCGCGGAAAAGGGGGCAGGTGCGATTGGCACGGGTATAAACGTTGGTGTGCAGGCTTT
>NZ_JANZKV010000294.1 GCF_025060895.1 Stieleria sedimenti
CCTGCACACCAACACGCTTGTTCGTGACATTCGGGTCACGCACCCTGAGCTCAAAAGTTGACGCACCACTAGCGTGCCGGCAACCAGCCGCCGCTGTCGCGTTGGACGGGGGCCGGGCGATGCGGCGCCGCGGGCGTCGTTGTTATCGCCGGAGTGGTCTCTTCCCAAGCCGTGTCTTCCCAAGCAGCGACTTGCCGTACGGTTTGGTGCCGCGTGGTTGCTTCGCGGACGGGGACGCTGACTCGCGGTCGCGTCGTGCTGCGCGAGGAGGCCGACGATTCGGTGTTGCGAAACAGGGCCGAGGGGTCGGCCCCACGAGCCGACGGGGCCGGCAGCGGTGGGGCTTGGAAGGGTTGCGTGCTAGGCGGCTGGACCACGCGCCGTGTCGGAGCCGGCTCGTGAACTGGATCCGGTTCGGCTGATCGGTTCGTCAAGTCCATCGGGCCCGTCATCGTTGGCGGTCCGGAGGGGACGCCGATGGGTCGCAGGGTGCTCAGCTGGGACGCGCTGGAATCGGATTCCGGAGGCGCGAGCGGTTTGGCCATCGAAGGTGGCGTCCGCGTCGTGAACTGTTCGCTCTGGCGGAACCGACCGCTCGGATCCGGGGTTTGCATGTGACGCGTCACCGGCGGATCCAATTGGATTGCGGGGCGATTCGGGTCGTCCGCACCGTCGATTTCGGTTTGGCCGGGATCGGGAGCGGAGTCGTCGTAGGGATACGAATCGTCTCGATAGGAATTGTCGTAGGCGTTGTCCAGGTAGCCGTTGTCCAGGTAGCCGTTGTCCGAAGCCGCCGAATTGGCCGAGCCGTTCAGCTCGGGGCGGCCGGATTCCAGTCGCGGCTGTGGAACCGGTTCGTCGTCTCCAGTTCTCGACTCGCCGCCGGTCAGCGGTGCCGCGTTGGGGTAACCGGAATCGGGCATTGTCGACGGAATCGTCGTGATGCCCGGATCGCCGGGGACAAATTGTCCGCCGACTTGACCGATACCGCTAGGCGGCGGTGCGAAGCTGCCAGGGGTTCCGGCGAGGGGAAACGAGGAGGTTGGGGAGGTGCTGCCGAGCATCGGGGTGGAGCAGACGCCGGGGTCGGTTGGCAGCGTCGTGGTTCCGGGCTGAAGCGGGAACGACGAGTTGTAGGGCACGCGTTGCAGTTGTTGGACGTACGAGCTGCACGGTTGCTGAACCGTGACGGTGGTTCCGGTTGTCGGATCGACGATCGATGCAGGTCGGTAATAGGTGATCGGTGCCTGGTAGTACGACGTCACGTAGTTGGTGTTGCGTCCGAGCAGCGAGTTGAAGAACCGTGCCAGTCCGGAGCCAAAGCGGCGTGGCGGCTGCGGTCCCACCGGCACGAGCGGTGCGTAGGTTGTGGGCGCGTAGGTCGTGGCGGGCGCGTTGTAGGTGGCCGGCGCGACGCTGCTGGGATAGTTGGACGTGTAGACCGGGGACGTGTAGACCGGCGGCGAGGCGATCGGGTTGAGTCCCGCGGTGCCGCGCAGCGTGCTGCTGATCGGGACGCGGTTGGCCGTCGTGTAGGGTTGCGTGTAGGGCTGGTTGGAGACGATCGGCAAACGGTAGGCGTTGGTGGTTTGCGGGGTGATCGTCGTCGGAGCGTAGCTGGTGATCGGCAGTCGCTGGGCCGAGTATTGGGGCGACGGGTTGACCGGCATGCCCGTGTAGACCGACGGGTTGTCGAACGATTGGACGGTGGTCATCCCCGAGACGGCGGTCAGGGGGGCACCGTAGGCTGGGCGTTGGGCCTGGACGACGCCAGACGTGATCGGGGCCGTGGTCACCGGGGTTCCGACGACCTGGGTTCCCGCGACCGGGTAGGCGTAGGGGTAGTTGGCGGTGTAGGTCGCCGAGCGGCCGAACAGCCAATCCAAGCAGCCGGCCTGACAGGCGTCGGCTCCGCAGAGCGACGCGAGCGAGACGACGAGGGTGGCGGTCAGGGTGCGAAGGGGCAGTCGGCCTGTCGACATGCGACGATTCCGTGAACGGCGTTTGGGGGCGAGTCAATCGTTTGGGGGGATCCCGGTTGCGGAAAGTCCACAGCGTTCCCGGAGAAGTGGACGCTGCAGATTGCGTTTGGTCAATGATTTGATGACCCCAGTTGGCCAGTTGGAAAGCGTTTTGGGCGGGCGTTTGACGGTCGTAACGGGATTGGGGGATCTCGGGCTCGCGGTGCGACAGTTGCGACCGCGGAGACTCGGTCCGAGCGACATTCTGAGCGGCTTTTCGGTTTGGGGCCTTCTGCCAACGTGGCACGAGCGTTAATCTCTCCGACCCCGCTGCGGATTTCGTGGCCCACCCCATTTTTTGCTCCCCAACGGCGTTTCTTCGCAGTTGCGATGGGAGAGAACGGAGGAGACGGGCATTTTTTGCAGGGCAGAAGCCGGCTTGGCACGCCGGTTGCTATCCGTGGCGGGCATTCAGCGGAACTGTCATTCCGTCGCCGATTTTGATTTGCGTCGCCTGCCAAACGGGACGCGAGAGCAGGCCAGCCGGACCACGGTTGGGTCTGGGCGACGGAACGGATCCGCCTGCACGAAACACCTCCGGCGCAAACGGTCGCCGGTCCAATCCATTTTCCCCCTTATTGATCACCTCGGCAGACGTGCCGGCTCGGTTGAGCCGCACTGCGTCCGGTCCGAGGTGCGTTGTAAACCACAGGAGAAACAACGTCGTGGCAAAGCAAATCGTTTTCGACGACGACGCCCGCGGGCCACTGTTGGCCGGCGTCAGTAAACTGGCGCGAGCCGTCAAGAGCACGCTCGGCCCACGCGGCCGTAACGCGGTGCTCGACAAAGGCTGGGGATCGCCCAAAGTGACCAAAGACGGTGTGACCGTCGCCGAAGATATCGAGTTGGATGACCCCTTTGAAAACCTGGGGGCACAGTTGGTCAAAGAGGCTGCCAGCAAGACCAACGATGTCGCCGGGGACGGGACCACGACTGCGACCGTGTTGGCCGAAGCGATCTTTCGCGAAGGGCTGAAGATGGTCGCCACCGGCGCCGATCCGATGGCGCTCTCGCGTGGGATCAGCAAGGGTGTGGAGGCTGCCGCGGCGCAGATCCAAAAGCTCGCCAAGCCGGTCAACGAAAAGAGCAAGAGTGAAATCAAGCAAATCGCCACCATCGCCGGGAACAATGACCCGACCATCGGTGACGTCCTTGCTAATGCCTTCACCAAAGTCGGCAAGAACGGTGTGATCACCGTCGAAGAAGGCCGCTCGAACGAAACCTACGTCGACATCGTCGAAGGCATGCAGTTCGATCGCGGGTTCCTGTCGCCGCACTTTGTCACCAACCAGGACGAAGTGTCGGTCGAGTTAGACGACTGCTACGTGCTGTTGTTTGAAGAGAAGATCAGCAACAACAAGAAACTGATTCCGCTGTTGGAAGCGATCAGCAAGGAAAAGAAACCCTTGCTGGTGATCGCCGAAGACGTCGAAGGCGAAGCATTGGCGACGTTGGTCGTCAACAAGATGCGCGGAATCATCTCGGCCGCTGCCGTCAAGGCACCCGGTTATGGCGACCGTCGCAAAGCCATCTTGGGCGACATCGCAGCGTTGACCGGTGGCAAAGCGATCTTCAAAGATCTCGGGATCGACCTGGAAAGCGTCAAGCTGTCCGATCTGGGGCGTGCCAAGAAGATCCGCATCACCAGCGACGCGACGACCATGGTCGGAGGCGCCGGCAAAAAGTCGGACATCGATGGACGCGTCGAGCAAATTCGACGTGAGATCGAGCAGACCGATAGCGACTACGATCGCGAGAAACTGCAAGAGCGTCTGGCCAAGCTGGCCGGCGGTGTGGCCCAGATCAACGTCGGTGCCGCAACCGAAACGGAAATGAAAGAGCGCAAGGCGCTGATCGACGACGCCCGTGCGGCAACCCAAGCCGCTTTGGAAGAAGGCATCGTTCCCGGCGGCGGCACGACCCTGCTGCGTTGCCGGGCTGCGGTTGAGAAGCTCGAGAAATCGATCGAGGGCGACGAATCGCTCGGCGTTCGGATCATCCGAAACGTGCTCGACCAACCGCTGCGTGCGATCGCCAACAACGCCGGACTCGATGGAGCCGTCGTCGTCAATCGCGTCTTGCAACTCAAGGGCAAGACCGAAGGCTATGACGCCAACGCGGAAAAGTATTGCGACCTGTTGGAAGCCGGGATCGTTGATCCGGCCAAGGTGGTTCGGACGTCACTGGCTAACGCCGCCAGCGTTGCGGCGCTGTTGCTGACGACCGAGTCGCTGGTCACCGAAATCCCTGTCGAAGAAGAAGAAGGCGGTGGCGACCATCACCATGATCACGGCATGGGCGGCGGAATGCCGGGCATGGGTGGCATGGGAGGTATGCCGGGCATGGGTGGCATGGGCGGCATGCCGGGCATGATGTAACCCGGTTGCAGGTCAAGCGGGCGGTGATGTCGTGATCGGCACACTGCCCTGCACTCCCCTGCTCTGCCCCACTGGTGCGACGTTGCTTCTGGGGATCCGCACCGCGGAATCCGTCGACGGCGTCGCGATCGCAAGCGAAACAATTCAAACTCACACACCTTTCGAAATCACAACCTAATCATGGCAAAACCAAAACTGCGTCCGCTCGATGACCGAGTCGTTGTTCAACCCGTCGAAGCTGAAACGACCACCGCCGGCGGCATCGTTCTTCCCGATTCGGCGAAAGAAAAACCGCAACGCGGCACGATCGTCGCTGTCGGCCCCGGCAAGCTGCTCGAAAGCGGCAGTCGTGGCACGCTCAGCGTCGACGTCGGCGACACGGTGATCTATGGAAAGTACGGCGGAAGCGACATCGAGGTCGATGGACAAGAGATGAAGATCCTTCGCGAGAGCGACATCCTGGCAAAGGTCCTGTAGTGACACCGGCGATTGCCCGCCCTGCCCTGCCCCGCTTCGACGCGGCGGCAGGACCTTCGGCGGGCCGAGTCCAGGTGTTATTGGATGCGTTCATTCAGCACTCGTTTCAATTGATAGAGGAATCCTCTCGTGGCTAAACAACTCCTATTCGAAGACCACGCACGCGCACGCATGCTGGCCGGCATTGACAAACTGGCCGACGCCGTCGCGGTGACGATGGGCCCGACCGGCCGCAACGTCATCATCGACAAGTCGTTCGGCGGACCGACCGTGACCAAAGACGGTGTCACGGTTGCAAAAGAAATCGAACTCGAAGACCGTTTCGAGAACATGGGTGCGAAGCTGGTCATCGAAGTCGCTCAAAAGACGAGTGACTTGGCCGGTGACGGCACGACCACCGCGACCGTTCTCGCCCGTGCGATCTTCAAAGAAGGGCTTCGCAACATCGTCGCGGGAAGCAATCCTGCCGCGATCCGTCGCGGCATCGATAAAGCGGTCCAAGCGGCTTGCGAACAGCTGCACGAGATCGGCCGTCCGGTTCAGGACAAGGCGGAAGTCGCCAACGTCGGCGCCATCAGTGCCAACAACGACAATGAAATCGGCCGTCTGTTGGCCGACGCTCTTGAACGCGTCGGAAAAGACGGTGTGATCACGGTCGAAGAAGGCAAGTCTCGAACGACCGAAGTCAACTACGTCGACGGGATGCAGTTCGACAAGGGATACATTTCCCCGTATTTCATCACCGATCCCGGCACGATGGAAGCGAACCTGGAAAACGCGTTGGTCCTGCTGTATGAAAAGAAGATCAGCAACATCCGCGACCTGGTTCCGTTGCTGGAGAAAACGGCTCAAACGGGCCAGCCGTTGTTGATCATTTCCGAAGACGTCGACGCCGAAGCGCTGACGTTGTTGGTGGTCAACAAGCTGCGTGGCACGTTGAACGTCTGTGCCGTCAAGGCGCCCGGGTTCGGCGATCGTCGCAAGGCGATGCTGGGTGACATCGCGACGCTGACCGGCGGAACGTTGATCAGCGAAGACCTTGGGATCCAGCTGGAAAACGTCACGCTGGAACAACTCGGTCGCGCCAAGAACGTGACGGTCGACAAGGGCAGCACCACGATCATCGAAGGCGGCGGAAAACGCAGCGACATCGATCAGCGTGTGGCCCAGATTCGGGCTCAAATCGAGCAAACCGACAGCGACTACGACAAAGAAAAGTACCAAGAGCGATTGGCCAAGTTGGCCGGTGGCGTTGCGGTGGTCAGCGTCGGTGCCGAGACCGAAGCCGAGATGAAGCAGACCAAGGCGCGTTTAGAAGACGCCTTGCACGCGACTCGTGCGGCCGTCGAAGAAGGCATCTTGCCCGGCGGTGGTGTTGCTTTGTTGCGTTGCACCGAAGCGGTCCAGGCGGCCAAGGCGAAGGCCAAGGGCGACGAGAAGATCGGTGTCGAAATCGTGCTCCACGCACTCAGCGCCCCGATGAAGCAGATCGCCGACAACGGCGGGATCGACGGAAGCGTGGTGGTCGACGAGGTGAGCCAGAAGGACACCAACATCGGTTACAACGCCCACAGCGGTCAGTACGTCGACATGTACAAAGCCGGCGTCATCGACCCGGTCAAGGTCGTGCGAACGGCGCTAACCAACGCCGGCAGCATCGCAGGTTTGTTGCTGACGACCGAAGCATTGGTGACGAACTTTGAGCAGGAAGACAAAGACCGTCTGCCTGTCGAAGGCGTGGTCGCGTAGCCGATCCCGGAGACTTGCATTTACGACAGCGGGTCGCTGCCTAACCATCGGCACGCGGCCCGCTTTTTTGTCCGATCCTCATGCGACGTGGCGGCGTCGCCACCCCAACGGCGTGTGCCGTGAGTGATGATGAGCGAAAAGCAATGTTATTACGAAATCCTTGGTGTCGACCGGGGTGCTGGCAAAGTCGAGATCGATCGCGCCTATCGAAAGCTGGCGATCAAGTACCATCCCGACAGCAGTAAAGCCGAAGACGCCGTCGATCGGTTTAAGCAGGCATCGGAGGCTTACGAGGTCTTGAGTGATGCCGACAAACGCGCTCGCTATGACCGTTTCGGGCATGCCGGCGTGGACGGGGCGCACAGCCAGTTCAACGACGTCGAAGACATCTTCGAAGCGTTCGGAGAGATGTTCGGTGGCGGCGGCATGTTCGGTGATTTGTTCGGCGGACGCGGCGGCGGCGGTGGTCGGCGGCGACGAGCACGGCGCGGCGCGGACATTCGCTGCAACGTCACGTTGACCTTGGATGAAGCTGCCAAGGGCGTCAGCAAAGATCTCTCGTTTCGTCGCAACGTCGGTTGCAAGACCTGTGCGGGCAGCGGGGCCGCACCCGGCAGCCAGCCGGAGACCTGTGCGACGTGCGGCGGACGCGGACAAGTGGTGCAGTCGGCGGGGATTCTTCGAGTCCAAACCGCCTGTCCCCACTGCGGCGGAGCCGGACAACAAATCAGTCAACCCTGTAGCGACTGTCGTGGCAGCGGATTGCAGTCCGAGAAGGCCGAATTGACCGTCGAGATTCCCGCCGGTGTCGACGACGGGATGCGGGTGCGTGTGCAAGGTGAAGGCGAAGCGAGCCCCGACGGCGGCCCGCCCGGGGATTGCTACTGCTTCATTACCGTCAAAGAACACGAGTTGTTTAAACGCGACGGCAGCAGTCTGATCCTGCAGTTGCCGATCTCCTACAGCCAAGCCGCGTTGGGTGCCGAAATCGAGATTCCGACGCTCGATGGGCCGGAAAAACTTCGCATCGAGCCGGGCACACAGAACGGCGAGGTGTTCACCGTTCGTGGCAAGGGAGTGGTCGACCCCCGCGGGGGACGCCTCGGCGATCTGCTGGTGCAAGTCTTCATCGAGGTCCCCAAGCATCTGTCCTCAGAGCAGGAAGAGCTGTTGCGGAAATTGGCCGACCTGGATTCCGAATCGGTGTTGCCGCATCGGAAGACATTTCTTGAAAAGGTAGCGGACCTGTTTTAGGTCATGTTTCTAACGTTCATTTAATCTGCGATAGCGAATCATGAAGAGTGACGGAAAGACAGAACTGGAAAACGAGAGCCCGTCCGGGGAAGACGTCTCGGCAGCCGAGCAGCAAACGACCGACGAAGCGTTTCTCGATGAGGCGGTTGCCGATGTGCCTCCCACGCGTGACGAGGAAATGGAGCGATTGCGATCGGCCGCCGCCGAAGCCGACAAACGCGTCTTGCAGGCACAGGCCGAAGCCGAAAACTTTCGCAAACGCATGCGACGGGACTTCGAAGACCAAGTCAAATTCGCTTCTACCGATTTGATCGTCGACCTGTTGCAGGTTCGCGATAACTTGAACCGTGCGATCGACGCGGCCCCGTCGGGTGAGCAAGGCAGCGGTTTGTTGGAGGGCGTTGCCATGGTCATCAAGCAGATGGACGACGTGCTCGGCAAACACGGCGTCGTCGAGATTCCGGCCGCAGGCGAGGTCTTTGATCCGAACGTACACGAAGCGATTTCGCAGATCCCCAGCGACGTCGAAAGCGGCAAGGTGGCACACGTGGCCGTGAGTGGATTCAAGCTGCATGATCGGGTGATCCGACCCAGCCAAGTCGTCGTCAGCACGGGACCTGCCTAGTGCTTTGTCAGCAACGTTGGTGTGCAGGCTTTAGCCGCTCACGGTTGCTGCATGTCGAGCGGAAAAGGGGTCAGGTACCAAAAACCAAATGGCCCGCAGGGTGCTTCGCATTTTTGGTACCTGACCCCTTTTCCGCGGACAGTTTGGTTTTGCAATTCATCTATCATTGGAATCACATCGATGCCGACCTATGACTACGAATGCGGTGCCTGCGGACATGAAATGGAACTGTTTCAAGGCATCAACGACCCGGTCAAAAAGAAATGCCCGGAGTGTGGCAAATTGAAACTGAAGCGGTTATTCGGCAGCGGTGCCGCGATCGTGTTCAAGGGCAGCGGTTTCTACCAAACCGATTATCGCAGCGAGGGCTACAAGAAGGCTGCCAAAGCGGACAAGAAGTCGACGTCGGAAACGAAGTCGGAAACGAAGTCGGAATCCAAGTCCAGCGATTCAAAATCCAAACCGAGCGGCAAGTCAAGTTCGGGCGACTGAGCTCGATCGCGGAACTCTCACCCCAAGGTTCAGCATGCCGCACCAGATGTCCCCGCGACGCTTGTTTGCCGATCGTTCGGCCGTGCTTGTGATCGACTTTCAGGAAAAGTTGGTTCCGGTCGTTCCGTCCGGCGAGGACGCGGTGCAGTTCACCGAGTCATTGTTGGAAGCGGCCGAGTTGTTGGGGATTCCGTCGGCGGCAACGGTGCAGTATCCGAAAGGGCTCGGCCGTCTGGTCGAGCCGTTGGACCGTCGGTTTCCCGGCGCCGAAGAGAAACTCGATTTCTCGTCCGCGGTTTGCCGCCGCGAACTCGATGCGTGGGTTGCCGCCGGCCGCGACCAGATTCTGATCTGCGGCATTGAAACCCATGTCTGCGTCTTGCAGACGGTGCTGGATCTGGTCGAAGAGGGTTTGCAGCCGGTCGTCGTCGCCGAAGCGGTCGCGGCGCGTGGAGGCTGGGAACATGAACTGGCGATCGAGCAGATGAGCTCGATGGGGGTGACGATCACCAGTTTAGAATCAGTCCTGTTTCAGTGGCTCGGCACCGCCGATCATCCCCAATTCAAAGCGATCAGTCGGATCGTCAAAGGGTTGTAGTCATTCATGCGAACATTTCGTTGACATTGGAGTGGTCACGCGATAGCCTATCGCGTTGATTCGTCTACACCGAGCCGGGCCTGATGTTGCGTCACCTCTTCCTTTTCACTCTTGTCATCCTCACGGCGGGCGTTTTGACGTCGCGCCGTGCCGATGCAAGTTGCGGTGATTGGTTGGCCCATCCGGACGACGTTTCGATGTCACAGCACGCGATGTCACAGCACGCGATATCACAGCAGAGCGTCGACTCCGTCGACGCGCCCCAGCCTCCGCGACCGTGTGACGGTCCGTTGTGTCGGCAGTCGCCTGCAGGGCCGAGCTCGCCTCCGTTGCCGCCGGCGCCCCAGGTCCAACGTGACCATCACGACGCCGTCTGCCCCTCCGACCACAGCGCCCAGCCGGAGTTGTTCCCGGTACGGTTTGGTCGCGACGATTCTTTGATCCTTCCTAGCGGTCACGCGCACCCGATCGAGCGACCTCCCCAGGCCTAGTTCGCTCGTCGTCGCAAATGTTGGACCGCGGCATCTCGTTGTGCCGTCGGTCGATCTGTTGGAGAGTGGGATAGGCTTCCAGCCTGTCTGGGTTGAACAGATAGGCTGGAAGTCTATCCCTCGTTCTGCCGCCCGAGCCGGGCGATCCATTGCGACGATCGATGGTGTGACGTTGGACCGAAGCCTGCGAGGGGTTTCGGTCAGGTAGCGATGATTCCCGAGCGACGGGGATCGGCGCCCCGTAAGAGTCCATTCATTTCGCTAGGAACTATTCGATGTCATCCGTTGCTTCGGGCGCCGCCACCGCGGTGCCGCGTAAGAAGTACGTGCGCGCCGTTGGGCCACGTCTTCGGAAGTTGCTTTACTTTATTTTTGTTCTTGTTGCCCTGCTCTTCGCCAACTCCGGCTATCTGGCCATCGTCACGTTTTTGGAGTGGTTGCGCGAAGAAACCTACCAGGATTTTTATTACCAATACATGTTCCTGGCCCATCTGGTGTTGGGGCTGATCTTGATTTTGCCGCTGGTGATTTTTGGATTCGTCCACCTCTGGAACACCAAGAACCGCCGCAATCGACGGGCCGTGCGGATCGGTTATGCCTTGTTCGCCGTCAGCCTATTGATTCTGGCAACGGGTCTGTTGCTGGTGCGGATCGGCGGGTTTGATCTCAAGCAACCCGTCGCCCGCAACACGGTGTATTGGTTGCACGTGGCATGCCCGTTGGCAGCCGTTTGGCTGTATTGGTTGCATCGGCTGGCCGGTCCGCGGATCAAATGGCGGATCGGAATGACGTTCGCCGGCGTCGCCGGTGTCGCGATCGCTGCGATGGTGGTGTTGCAAATGCAAGACCCGCGACAGTGGAATGCCGTCGGTCCCGAATCGGGAACGCAGTACTTCGAACCTTCGTTGGCACGGACGGCCAGCGGCAACTTTATCCCCGCCGACGCGCTGATGAACGATGAGTATTGTTTGAAGTGCCATGCCGATATTCACAAGGACTGGAGCGACAGCGTTCACCGTTTCAGTTCCTTCAACAACGCACCGTATTTCGCCAGTGTGAGTGAGACGCGGGAGGTGTCGCTGGCGCGAGACGGATCGGTCCAGGCCTCCCGATGGTGCGCCGGTTGTCACGACCCGGTGCCGTTTTTCTCGGGCGCGTTTGACGACCCGAATTTCGACATGTTGGAACACACGACCGCGAGTGCCGGGATCACCTGCACGGCCTGTCACGCGATCACGAACGTCAACAGTGTGCGTGGCAATGCGGACTACACGATCGAAGAACCGCTGCACTATCCCTTTGCCAATAGCGATAATGCGGCATTGCAGTGGATCAACAATCAGCTGGTCAAAGCCAAACCCTCGTTCCACAAGAAGACGTTTCTGAAACCATTCCACAAGACGGCTGAGTTTTGTTCGACGTGCCACAAGGTGCACTTGCCCGAAGCGCTCAATCACTACAAGGAATTCTTGCGTGGTCAAAACCACTACGATCCTTATCTGTTCAGTGGTGTCTCCGGACACGGGGCTCGAAGCTTTTATTACCCGCCCAAGGCCGTGGACAACTGCAGCAAGTGTCACATGCCGTTGGTCGCGTCGGATGACTTCGGCGCGAAGATGTTTGATGACGCGACGGAGTTGAGTGTCCACGATCACCTGTTTCCATCGGCCAATACGGGGATCGCTTGGTTGCGCGACCGCGACGACATCATCGCAGCGCATCAGGAGTACTTGCAGGACGTGATGCGGGTCGACATTTTTGGGATCCGCGAAGGGGGCCAAATCGATGGAAAACTGACGGCCCCACTGGGTCCGCAAGTCCCCGCGTTGAAACCGGGCGAAACCTATTTGCTGGAAACGGTGATCCGAACGTTAAAACTCGGGCACCTGTTCTCGCAGGGCACGGTGGATTCCAATGAGATCTGGCTGGACGTGACGGTGACCAGCGGCGATCGAGTGATCGGACGTAGCGGAGCGATCAACCCACAGAAACACAACGAAGTGGATCCCTGGTCGCACTTTGTCAACGTGTTCATGTTGGACAAGGACGGCAACCGAATCGATCGACGAAATCCGCAGAACATTTTCACGCCCTTGTACAACCACCAGATCCCGCCGGGTGCGGGCCAGACGGTGCACTACGGGCTGACGATTCCAGAAGATGTCACGGCGCCGATCCACGTCGAGTTGAAGCTGCAGTACCGCAAGTTTGATCAGCAGTACATGGATTTTGTGGCGAAGAAGAATGAGCAGTTTGGACGGATCATCCGTGGCCACCAAACGGGACAGGATTACACCAACGAGTTGCCGATCACCACGATGGCGGTGGACTCGATTGTCTTCCCCGTCGAAGGCATTGACCAGGACGTGGAAAACGCACCGCGAGAGATTCCTGTTTGGCAACGTTGGAACGATTATGGCATCGGTCTGCTGTTGAAAGGCAAAGCGGAATTGCGTCAGGCCGAAGAGGCGTTCACCGAAGTGGAAAAGCTGGACCGTTATGACGGTCCGATGAACCTGGCCCGCGTGCTGAATCTGGAAGGGCGATTGGACGAAGCCGTCGAAGCGCTCAACCGGGCGGACCGTTATCGTGACACCGAGGGATTCCCGCGTTGGACGTGGGCCTGGTTGTCCGGTGTGGTCAATTCGCAGCAAGGCCGGCTCGTCGAAGCAGAGCAAAACTTGCGGAGCGTGTTGGAGGACAACACCGAGGACATGCGACGTCGCGGATTTGATTTCAGCCTGGACATTGAAGTCATCAACGCACTCGGGCGGACACTGTTCGACTTGGGGGTATTGCGTGAGCGTCAGGGCCGCGAGGACGAAAGTCGGCGTTATTTCGATGAGGCCGTGCAACGCTACAAGAAAACCCTGCAAATCGACCCCGAAAACGTCACCGCTCACCACAACCTACAGTTGTTGTACGAGACACTCGGTGACACGGAGAACGCAACCCTGCATCGCAAGTTGCATCTGCGGTACAAACCGGATGACAACGCGACGGGCCGTGCCATTCGCTTGGCCCGTGAAAAGTATCCCGCGGCGAATCACGCGGCCGAAGCGGTCGTGATCTACCCGCTGGTTCGCAATCTCAACCCACCCGATTCCGATGAAACGAAAGCGATTACCCGTCAAGAAGAAAAGGAGGCGACCGATGTCCAATCAACAGGCGGCTGAGATTGAGGCGAAAGAAGTGGAGCGTGAGGAAGAAGAAATTCTCCGCGACGACGCCGAAATCGGCCGAGCGCTGCGCAGGTCTTTGTTGGCCTTGGTGGCGCTGCTCGTGGTCGGAGGCGCGCTCACGTTCTACTTGTCACGGCCCGAAGCCGCACCACCGGTACGCGAATCCGAACTGGCCAACGTCAGCATTCGTGAGTTGCCCGACGTGCAGGTGCCGACGGTGAAATTCACCGACATCACGGCGGAGGCGGGAATTGATTTTGTGCACAACAACGGAGCCGTCGGTGACAAGTTGTTGCCCGAGACAATGGGCGGCGGCACGGCGATCTTTGACTACGACAACGACGGCGATCAAGACATCTTGTTCGTCAACAGCAAGGACTGGCCGTGGGATCCGCCGAGCGGTCGCACCCAAACCTCGGTGCTCTATCGCAACGACGGCGACCGGTTCGTCGATGTCAGCGAAGCTTCCGGTTTGAATCTGTCGGACTATGCGATGGGGGTCGCGGTCGGGGATTACGACAACGATGATCATGTCGATGTATTCATCACTGGGATCGGTCAAAACCACTTGTTTCGAAACCTCGGCGACGGCCGGTTTGAGGACGTCACCGAAACGGCCGGTGTGGGCGGCGAGGCGGATCGGTGGAGCACCAGTGCCGGGTGGTTCGATTACGACAACGACGGCGATCTGGATCTGTTCGTCTGTAACTACGTTGGCTGGAGTCGCGAGTACGATCAGTCCCAGAATTTTCAACTCGTCGGAGGCGGAAGGGCCTACGGGCGACCGCAAAACTTTGAAGGCACCTATCCGTATCTGTACCGCAATGACGGTGACGGCACGTTCACCGATGTGTCCGAGCAGGCCGGCGTTCAGATCCAGAATCAGTCGACTGGGGTGCCGTTGTCCAAATCGCTGGGGCTGGCGTTTTGCGACTTTGACACCAACGGCACGTTGGACGTGATCGTCGCCAACGACACCGTGCAAAACCTGTTGCTCAGCAACGACGGCGAAGGTCATTTCAACGAGGTCGGGGCGCTCACCGGAATCGCGTTTGATTCCAGCGGCAACGCCCGCGGCGCGATGGGAATCGATGTCGCTTCGTTCCGCGGACGCAAAGCACTCGCCGTGGCCATCGGCAACTTTTCCAACGAGATGACGGCGCTGTACGTGACCAAGTTGGGCCGGATGCAGTTTTACGACGAAGCCGTCTCGACGGGTTTGGGCCCGAGCACGCGTTTGTTGTTGACGTTCGGTTTGGTGTATCTGGATTGTGATCTGGATGGTCGTTCGGACCTGTTCTGCGCTAACGGGCACTTGGAAGAGGACATCAACCGCGTGCAGCCGAGCCAGCATTACGAACAGCCGCCCCAGTTGTTCTGGAACGCCGGACCGGAGCACGGGACGGAGTTTCTGGCGATGAATGAGGCGCAGGTCGGAGAGGATTTGTTGCGGCCGATGCCCGGCCGTGGCGCCGCTTATGCCGACATCGATCAAGACGGCGACTTGGATCTGTTGATCACCGCCACCGGACGCGGTCCACGTTTGTTGCGCAACGATCAACAGCTCGGCCATCATTGGTTGCGTCTGCGATTGAAAGGCGACGGGCAGTATTGCAATCGGGACGCGATCGGTTCGTGGGTCGAAGTGACGGTGGGCGATCAGGTCAACCGTCAACAAGTGATGCCGACGCGAAGCTATCTTTCGCAAGTCGAGTTGCCGCTCACGTTCGGCCTGGGCACGGCCGATCGAGTGGATCGCATCGTCGTCCAGTGGGCCGATGGACTGCGTCAGGAACTGCCGCCGTTGGCGGTCGATCAAAGCCACGTGATCGAGCGGCCGGTGTCTGAGGTGGTCCCTTAGTTCCAGTTTTGCACTTTT
>NZ_JANZKV010000295.1 GCF_025060895.1 Stieleria sedimenti
CCGGAGGTCAGCGCAGCGCCACCTCCGGGAAGGTCGTCCCGGATTCCTAGCGACCCCGGAGGGAAGTCGCAGCGAATCATTCCGCGACGGAAGGCCGGGTCCGAGGGCTCTGGCGCAATTTGCTTCGACACCCTCCGGGGTCGCGTCGGGGAGTGGACTGGATGTCCGGAGGTATCGCTCCGCTCACCTCCGGCTACTGGCTTTGACCCCGTCGGGGTGATGCCGCGAACCGAGTATCCCGGAGGGATTTCAGCAAGTAGCCGGAGGTCAGCGCAGCGCCACCTCCGGGAAGCAGGTCCAAAAATCCCAGCGACCCCGGAGGACGTCAATTTTATTACTGCAAGATTCATGGCTCCCTTCTCCCCCACAAATCGTAACAAGCTTGCTTGTCGATTTGTGGGGGAGAAGGGCTGGGGATGAGGGGGCTGGTGATCAGTTTTGCAGCCCACATCGATCGTAGCGGAAGGCGCCAAGACGTACGCAGCGCCGGCCCTCTCTGGCGTTTGCTTGCTGCGCAAACGCCGTCTCTCCCAGAGGGAGAGAATCTAAAACGGTTGTCAAATCCTGCAGTAAAAAAATTTAACGTCCCGTCGGGGTGATGCCGCATGCACGCGCCGGTCGCTGACGCGTCCCGCTGGGGTGCATGCCAGCACGTGGCGTCAGCCAGTGGCGCGTGATGGTTGCGCGGAAATCTCCACGCGCCGGTCGCTCACGCCTCCCGCTGGGGTGGGTTGGTGCGCGGTCGTTGGCGGTGGCTACAATGGTCGCATGGTTGATGTTGCAACAAAATGGAAACGGCGGTTTTGGCTGGTCTTGATCGCCTGGGCTGTCGTTACGCTTGCGTCTTCCTTTGCGTCCGTTCGCGGTGTGCTGATTCAACCGCTGTATGTCCATGACGGTGATGCGCGGGGCGAGATCGCATACGTCATGGCCGATGGGCCTGCGTATTGGGAGCGACTGTTCGCGGCGTCGGACCTGTATCACTTCCATCGCGTGGAACAGATCTATCTGCTCGAGGAACTGAATTCGTCGAGTTACAATTTTGTCCGTCGGCAAAACGACACGCGGCTGCAACGGGCGATCGACTACCTGGCGATGCGCGGTGTCCCGGCAGACGTGATTCACAGTGTTCCGGTCCAGCCCAACGTTTGGCTCGGCTCGCGGAGTGAAGCGGCCGGCGTTGCGAATCTGCCGCGCAAATTCACCAGCATTGTCGTGGTCACGTCGCCGCCCCATACCCGCCGCAGCAAGCTGTGTTTTCAGCGAGAGTTCGGCGATGATGCTGAAATCTCGGTTTACGCGGCGACCGGCCCCGGTCAGAGTGTGGAGACGCATTTCCCAATCTGGCTGGAGTATGCCAAACTGGTGGTGTATTGGGTTTGCGCTTAAAGAAGGGCTTGCGGCGCGTGCCCGATGGATGTTCGCTCCCAGGCTCCTACGCCTCGGAACGCCTTGCATCGGCGAGTCCGTTGGCGAACTCGGGAGGCGGAGCCTCCAAGACATTGGGTTCCCAGGCGGAGCCCTACGCCGTGAACGACTTTTTAGCGGTAGGGCGCGAGCCCTCCGGTGTGTTGGCAAAGATGCGCAAGCCGGAGGGCTTGCGCCCTACCGCTAAAGCCTCGCCAAACACAGGAAATAAATCGTTCGCGGCGTAGGGCGGAGCCTGGGAACAAGTCAGCGTATGCACAGCGTGCCCTAACCGTTTCCACTTTTAACTTGAGCAACTGAACATGAAGGTTTTGAAACCATTGATCGGTGTCGCGCTGGTCGCGTTGCTGGCGGTTTGTGTGGCCGATCAGCTGAGCGCCCAAACGGGGCCGTCTGAACAGGCGGATTCGAAGGCGTCAAAATCGACCGATCCGATTCCTCGTGCGGCGCTGCTGACCGAACGCGGACGACAATTGGCCGAAGAGCTGCGGATGCTCAAACGCAGCCGCGACTCGATGGGCTCCAAACACCCGACGCTTCCCTTGGTCAACAAGAAGATCGAAGCGATCCAGGAGCAGCTTGAGGCGTGGGAACCGGCCGTGGGTGCACCGCCGCCGAATCCGTTTCATCCGGAACAAGAATCCAAGCCGCAGATGAATGACTATGACTTGAGGCAGATTGTGATTCGGTTGACGAAGCGTGTGGAGTTGCTGGAGAAACGGGTGGCGGAGTTGGAAGGGAAATGAGGAGAACATTCCAGCGGGACGCGTGAGCGAGCGACGCGGGGTGAAGCAGGGTGTCACGCGCCACTGGCTGACGCCACGTGCTGGGATGGTCACGTACTGGGATGGCGATTGATAGCGTGATGCATTTTTTTGCCCGCCATTTTTCTGCCATCTCCGGTTACGGCCGGTTGGCGATGCGGTCGTTGGCGTTGCGGATGGCGTGGCGGTAGTAGGATTCCAGACACAGTGTTGCCATCGCAGTCGTGTACACCGTGCCTCCGTAGCCACCCCAGACGGTGTCGGCCGGCCAGCTTCCGTCGCCGCGTTGCGTGGCCAGCAAACGGTCTTTGAGTGCCGCGTTCCAACGCTCCCACGCTTCGTCTTGCAATTGATGCAGGGCCAGTGTGGCGTAGTACCAGTAGTAATAATTGTCTTGCCGCGTTCCCGGCAACGACTCCAGCAGATAGCGTTCAGCTTCGTCGATTTCCGCTTGCGGGACG
This sequence comes from Stieleria sedimenti, assembly GCF_025060895.1. Classification (GTDB taxonomy): domain Bacteria; phylum Planctomycetota; class Planctomycetia; order Pirellulales; family Pirellulaceae; genus Stieleria; species Stieleria sedimenti. The sequence goes on from NZ_JANZKV010000295.1 coordinate 2,654, forward strand.
TCTTCGCCGATCAGCAACCTCGTCGCCAACGCTTCGGCCGTCATCGTTCGGCTGATCGCTTCGCCGGGCCGATAGCATGCCAACCCGCCGCGACCGGCGCGAACACTGCGCAAGAACCTGGCGACGCCCGCCACGGTATCCCGTTCGATCTTGATCCCCGCCCGTTTGCCTCCGTCGAGCACCATCGCTTGCCAGCCCAATTGGCTGAGATCGCCTGGATCGCCCCGCGTGTAACGCCAACCTCCGGTGACCGGGTGTTGCATGCGAACGGTGTGTGCGATCGCGCGGCGGGACGATTCGATCGCGGACTTGTCGTTCGTCATCACCGCGGCTTCGCAAAGTGACAGCGCGGCCATCGAATGACAATAGCTGGCGGCGTAGACCGTCGCGTTGCCGCTGAGTGATCCATCGGGGTGCTGGGTCCGAATCAGATACGCCAGCCCGCGATAGACATTTTCGGCATAGTCGCCGGAGAGATGCGTGTTTCCGGCACCCATCATCGCCAGGAGCGAAAGTCCGGTCAGCCCCGTCGCGCTCTTGCTGCCCGCACCTGGTCGTCGTTCTCCCAACGGCATGCGATCTTCACCGGCACCGGACGCCTGCGGATCCCAGGCACCATCGGGACGCTGCGCCGCAGCCAAAAACCGTAGCGCCGCTTTCACTGCGGCTTCGGTTCGCGCGTCGCCGCCGGTCTGTGCGATTGCCAGTTGCTTCGCCGCGCCAACCCTGTTGGCGAAGTCGGCTTGTTCGGATCCGGGAACCACGGCGGCGGCGGAACGCGTGGTTGCGACGGGCGGACTTGGTTCCGACGGCTCGATCGGATCTGGCGCCGGAGCGATCGGCGGCGCGGCGTCTTGGGGTGGCGTCGGATCGGTGACGCGTTGCGTTGGATCCGTTGTCGCTGCGGCAACCATCGCCGACTCTTCAGGAATCTCCGCCGCGACCGCACTCTCGGCCAGTTCCAGTTGCGATTGCAATAACTGATCGAGCGATGCATCGAGGTCTTGTGTGATCTGCTCCAGCGCGGGACTGATTTCACTTGGCGAGTCGTTCGCCAAGGATGTTGGCGCCGGCGGCGGTTGACTCGGTGCCTGCTGCTGGTCTTGCGGATCGACGTCCGCGAGCGAGTCGTCTGTCACGAGCTCGTCGAACGGTTCGGCCAACAGGTCTTGCAATTCGGCGACGGGCAACGGCTCGATCGACGGTGTGTCCACGTCGCCGGAGGCGTCGTCGACCGTCAGGTCTGGATCGAAGGTGGAGAACGTCAGGGATTCGACACCGCTTGCGGTCGGATCGACTTCCTGCGTCGACGATCCGCCGTCATCCTGTACCTGGTACGGCACCAAATAGATCAGCACGGCGTGCAGGACCACCGACAGGACCAGACAGATGGTTCCGGCGGCGCGTCCCTCGCGTTTGGCTCGACGGAACAGCCAGATCGTGATCGCCAGCAAGACGACTGCGGCGATGGCGACGGCGTAGATCAGTCGCGGATCGTCCCACAGCCCCGTGATTTGACTGATCAGATTCAACGGAGGATCCCTCCGCCTCCGCCCGCATCCACTTTGACCGCGATTCCGATTTGGGCGACGCCCGACCGGCGGACGGTGTGAATCGTTTCGGCGAATCCTTGCAGTGATCCCGCGCTGTCGGCCCGCACGACGACTTTCAGATCGGGGTACTGGGCATATTGCGCCGCCAAGATTTCGGCGAGCTGTTCGTTGTTGACCACCTGTCCGTCGAGCAATACGTTTCCATCAGCCGTCAATTCGACAACGCGTTCATCGGGAACACGTGAGATGGCGTTCATCGGACCGACCGACGGCACCGAGACATCGATCCGGCTTTCCGATTCGCTGAACTTGGTGCCGACCATGAAAAAGATGACGAGCAGGAACACGACGTCGATCATCGGCGTCAAGTTGATCGTCACGTCTTCGTTGGATCGGTTTCGTTTGGCCATGAGATTGATTGCGTGGCGTAAGCTTCCAGCTTGCGAATGGAGTGGCGCAAGCTTCCAGCTTGCGTTTGGAGTGGCGTAAGCTTCCAGCTTGCGTTTGGGGTGGCGTAAGCTTCCAGCTTGCGTTTGGGGTGGCGTAAGCTTCCAGCTTGCGTTTGGAGTGGCGTAAGCTTCCAGCTTGCGTTTGGAGTGGCGTAAGCTTCCAGCTTGCGTTTGGGGTGGCGTAAGCTTCCAGCTTGCGAGCGGCAAGCAAGATGCTTACCCCACTTCAGCCAGCAAGATGCTTATCCCACTTGGTTAGGCGGCTTTTCGTTTTTTGTTGCGTTGGGATCCGGCGTCTTCGAGACCTTCGGCGGAGATGCAGTCGATCACACGTTGGCAAAGTTTTTCGATTTCGCCGAGGTAGCGATCCGATTTGCTGCTGAAATACATGTACGCCAGGTAGGCGGGGATGGCGACGGCAAGTCCACCGGCGGTGGTCATCAGCGCCATGCTGATTCCGCTGGCCAGAGTTTCCGGACGTCCGATCGAATTCTGGTCGCTGATCACTTCAAAGGCATCGATCATGCCGATCACGGTGCCCAGCAAACCGATCAAGGGAGCGACGTTGCTGATCGCGTGAAAGACACGCAGGTATTTTTTTAGTCCGTCGGAAACCCGATCGCCGGCGTCCATCACGGCCTGTTCGATTTCAAACATCGGCCGACCCCAGCGACGCAATGCCGCTCGAAAGACCTCGCTGACCGGGCAGTCAAACTCTTTGCACAACTCCGTCGCTTCGTCATAACTGAGCACGCCGTCTTCGACACACTCGGTGAAACGACGCACGAACGGGCGTGGGATCACCCGGCTGCGGCGCAGTGCGATCAGACGCTCCAAAGACAGTGACAGGACGACCAGCGAACAGATCGCCAGCGGCAGCATCAACCAACCGCCCGTCATGACCTTGCTGACAAACGCGGGTGTTTGAAACCAACTCGCTCCGGCGTCGTCTGCAGCGGTTTCGTCGCTGCCGATCTGTCCCGTCGCAGTCCCTTCGGCGGGCAGCGCCGGGATACCGGCCTGAGTCGGCTGTGGTTGGCCCTGTCCGCCGGGTTGCAGAGCGGTGCGAAACGCGGGCTGACCCGGAGTCGTTGAGTACTGGGGTTGGTTGCCGTATTGGCTGGGTTGAAACTGGCCGCCGAACTGACCGTTTCTGAATTGCGGCTGCGTTTGGGCGAGTTGTGTTTGGGCTTGGGCCAAACTAATCGTCGACATCCACCACAGCATGCCGAGGGCCAAGACGACCACGGGCAAAATGTGGGAGATCAGTCCGGCCAGCCGCCTCCGCCCTCGTTCCGGTCGCAACTGGACCTTGGAACGCAATTTTCGGGACGACCGTTTTTTTGAGTCAGAATGTTTCATCGATTGGCGTGAATCAGCGTCGCAAACTTGGGGAATGGTAAGACGCGGCGTCGTCTGGGGAGTCGCCCGGTGAGTCGTTCGGCGGGCTTCCGTTGCTGGAACCACCGGCCGCAGACCGGGCGGCGGCTGGCAAGACCGCCATCCGGCGTCGTGCTTCGGTCGCGTACGAACTGTCGGCGAAACGGCCTAACAGTGCTGAGTAGCAATCTCCGGCCTCGCGTGTCAGCCCCAATTGCTCAAACGACTTGCCGGCTTGAACCAGCGACGCCGCCACATAAGGGCCTCCGGGGTCCAGCCCTTCGACTTTGCGGTAGTCGTCGATCGCTTTGGCAAACTGGCGCTGCATCAAATGCGTTTCGCCGATCATCCATTGGGCACGTCCACGCAGCGCCGGTGTCGCGTCGGGGCTGCGAACGACGCGTTCGTAACGCGATCGCGCGCCGGTCAAGTCGACTTGCCGGACTGACAAATCGCCTGCCAGCAGATCCACCAACGCGGCGTGCACGCCCGTCGATTTGGAAGCTTCCTCGCCCAACGCCGCTTTCACACGCTCGAGTCTTCGCGTGGCCTCGGCGACGTCGGCATGGGCCACCGCGGACTCGGCACAGCGTAACAACGTCGCAAAATCCGTCGCGCCGTGATGGTCCACCACATGCGCCCACCACTTGGCGGCCTGTTGCCCTCGATCGGTTTGCGTCAGGGCCTCGGCGAACAATCGATCGACGTGAACGCTTCTGCGATCTTCTGCGGCGTTCAAGCCCGTCGACTCGGCGGCCAATGCCAGCATCGACCAGCGTCCCGTTCTGCCGGCCCACCGGCAGGCCGACTCGCGAGCCATCGTGGTTGAATCCAGCAAGTCACCGGAGATCAACGTCGCAGCAATCTGTTCGGCAAACCCAGAGCTTCCCAAGTCCGCTGAGTCGTGCAGCAAGACAGCAATTCGCTGCCCCGTTTTGTCTTCGGCGGCCAGTCGTTTCAGCAAAGCGTCAAAGCGTGGCGGCGGCAGCTTCGGGCCGGCGAACAACAGCGCATGGCTGATCAATTCCGCCGACCATTGTTGCGGTTGCCCATGCTGGACCACCCAATGCATGACGGGGTCCCAAAGCGGTGATGTCGGGTCGGGCGGATCGGTCGAAAGCGTCTCCAGCACGATCTGGTCGGTACCGCGGCTCGATGGCCAACGCTGAAGCAGGTCCGCAATCGCAAGCACAGCCGCCTCGTCGTCGTCGGCCTTGCGCAAGCATCGGACTCGCATGGCCGCCGCGCTGGCGGCGTCGGCGTGGGAGGGGTAGGCGTCGATGAATTGCTGCAGTCGCTCTGCAGCGTCAGGCATTCGATCGGGCTGCATCGCAGTCGCCCAACCCAAGCCCAGCATCGCCAAGGCGCGATCGCTGCCGACTGCGTCGGCCCAGCCGGTTCGCGTGGCGCAGTCGACGATCCTGCTGTAGAGAGCTTCGGCATCGGAGGGACGCTGTTGATTCAGCGCCGACCCGCCCGCCCGCATCGCGAGTTTGATCAGCGGTTGCAGCGTGTTGGCGGGCGGCGGTGGAGCAGCGGCGGTGGACAGTTCATCGAAGGCCGGGACCAGAATTTTGGCAACCTGATCGTCTTGACCGGTGGCGGCAAAGTGATTGGCGGCGGACGTGCGAATCAGCAGACGCCGGGCGGCAGACTCGGCATCCGGCTGGTGGCGGGACAGCGAATGAACCGCCTTCCAATACAGCTCGTCGATCAGCTTGGCGTCTAACTGTCCCTTCGCCGCCCGGGCCAAAAGTACAAAATCCACCGAGAAGTCGGCGTCGGATTGCTCGACGAGTTCGCAGAGCATTTCACTCGCGGATTGAAAGTCTCCCTGATCGCGGGCATCCCTGACGTGCGCAATCGTGGGGGGATGGTCTTCCGGCGGGGCAGCAGATGCGTCCGGAATTGCCGCCAACAGGATCAACAGCAGAAACCAGGCAACGGGAGCCCTCCCCTCGCTTCGCTCGACCCTCCCGGAGGGAGGGTTATTACTTGAATCGATGCGGATGGGGTTTCGCAATCGTCTCCCTGGGAACGTCGAGCACGAAATGGAAGTCACCCTCCCTCTGGGAGGGTCGCGGAGGAGTTTACGACGACGCGGGGAGGGTTGCTGCGACGGAAACGTGACCGGCAACGGTGGACGGTCGGCCGCGGAAGCCCTCCCCTCGCTTCGCTCGACCCTCCCGGAGGGAGGGTTGTTTCGTAGCTCGCCATGCATACGTAGATTCACGCCAACACCACCCCCCAGGAGGGTGGAAGCGAGTCCTGCGAAGCTCGATGGAGCCAGCGTTTGGCGTCCGGATGGCGCGATTGCGCTGTGCGCAGCGGCGACACCTGGCCGCATGTCCAGGCATCGTTTCGGAACGGTTTCGGTGAATTCGCTATGCATCTTTGCCGGTACAATCGGAATAATCGGGGTTACCGAATTAGTCTGCCGAGTCGCAAGCCGAATTCGGTCTCCGGTGCCCCTAGATCCCGTGGTTTACCGGCAAACCAGCTATCCCCATCCCGCCGTTTTATCTACTCTTAAGGGGTCATCCGGCCACGTGCCGTAAGCATCCGACGTGGAGTACGCTTCCAGCTTGCGATTCAGCCTGATTGGCAAGCAGGATGCTTACCCCACTTTGGCGAGCAGGATGCTTACCCCACTTTAGTGAGCAGGCTGCCTCCCCCACCTTCCCGACTTCCTCTCTCTGCTCCCGTATGCTCAAAGCTCTCGAACTCGCCGGCTTCAAAAGCTTCGCGGATCGTACGCGCTTTGATTTCCCCGACGGGATCACGGTGATCGTCGGCCCCAACGGCAGTGGCAAATCGAACATCGTCGACGCGATGAAGTGGGTCCTGGGGTCTCAGAGCGCCAAGAGTCTCCGCGGCAAGGAGATGTCGGACGTCATCTTCAAAGGGTCACAGACCCGGCCCGCAGCGGGTGCCGCTGAGGCCACGATCATTTTCGACAACGCCGATGGCAATCTGCCGGTCGACGCCCCCGAAGTCCACGTGACCCGCCGGGTGTATCGCAGCGGCGAAAGCGAATACCTGATCAACAAGCAATCGGTGCGGCTAAAGGACGTTCGAGATTTGATCCGCGGCACGGGAATCGGGATCGACGCCTACAGTTTGATCGAGCAGGGGAAGGTCGATCGAATGTTGCAGGCCAACGCCAAGGATCGCCGCGCGATCTTTGAGGAGGCGGCCGGGATCAGTCGCTTCAAAGCCAAGAAACTCGAAGCGGAACGTCGGCTGGCACGCGTTCAGTCCAATTTGACGCGACTGAGCGACATCGTGGAAGAAGTCGGCACACGGCTGAGGAGCGTGCGTAGCCAGGCGACCAAGGCCGAGCGGTATCGCCAGGCGAGCGAACGTCTCAAAGAACTGCGCACCGTCGTGGCGTGGAATGATTGGACCAATCTGAACGAAGAAGTCGCCCGGTGTGACGCGGAGTTGGAGGTCGCCAACGAGCGGCTCAGCCAGTTGCAGGCTGAACGCGAAGAGATGACGACGCGTCGGCAGGCGGCGGATTTACAGCTGCAAAAAATCGCCGACTCGGCGCGGGGGTTGGAATCCGAACGACGTGAGACGCTGGGCCGAGTCGCTTCACTCGACGGCCGTAAGGATGCCGACCAAGCCTCGGTGTCCGACCTGCGGTTTTCGATTTCTCAATCCTTGCGACGTGTTCGGTCGCTGCGATCACAAGCGCAAAAAGCAGCGGCCGAGTTGGCCGACGCTTCCGAGCGTGTCCTGGCCAGCGAGCGGGACTTGGAATCGGTCCGTCAGCGGAGTGCGGAAGTCGAGACGCAGCGCGACAAGATTCAAGTTGAGACCGATGAGATCGTGCGGCAGCGCGACACGACGCAGCGAAACCACTTGGCGGCGTTACGAAGAGTCGCCGAACTGGAATCGAGTCGCGAACGCGTTCAATCGCGGTTGTCCGAGTATGGCCGTCTGTTGGTCAACCTGACCAAGCGGGTTGCCGAGGCGTCCGAGTCGTTGCAGTCCGCCAAGTCGGATGACGTCGAGTGGACGAAGCGAGTGGAGTCGCTGAAGCGGACGATTGAGACGGCGAAGGCTGATGTGCGTGCGGCCGAAGTCAAGACCAACGAACATCGCCGGACGTTGGACCGCCGAAGTGGCGAGACGGCCGCGCTGCGGACGCGATTGGAAGGCATCCGTCAACGCTACCTGGTCCTGGAAGACCTGCACCAACGAAACGAAGGGGTTTCCGGCGGCGTGCTCGGGGTCTTGGATCAAGTGACCGCGCCCGATCATCCGCTGGTCGATTCAATCGAAGGCATGGTCGCGGACTTGGTGACGGCAAACACCGAAATCGCGCCGATGATTGACGCCGCACTCGGTGAACGTTCCCAATACTTGGTCGCACGCTCGGGCGACTTGGCCGAGGCGATTTGCAACGGCGAGATCGACGCCGACGGTCGGGTGGGGATCATCCGCAGCGATCTGTTGCCCGAGCCGCCGAAAGAGAATCGCATCCAACTGGAAGGCTTGCAGGGCGTGATCGGTCGCGCCGATCGTGTCATCGACTGCGCGCCCGAACAGATTAAACTGATCAGCCATCTGCTCTCGGCGACTTGGTTGGTCGAGGACCTGCAAATCGCGCGGACGGTCAAGATGCTGAGCGGTCCCGGCCAACGCATCGTGACCCGCAAGGGCGAAGTGCTCGAGAGTGACGGCACGATGGTCGTCGGACCACCGGCGACGGCGACGGGTTTGGTCAGCCGTCGCAGTGAGCTGACCGCGGCAGCCGAAGAAATCGAACACTACACGTTTAAGATTTTTGAAAACGACGAAGCGATCACGGAGTTGGCCAAGCTCGTCGACACCCATGCGAGCGAGTTGGGCCGCTTAGAGATCGCCCATCGCAACCTGGTCACCGAACTGGCCGCCGCCGAAGCCGAGCGAAGGCATGCCGGCGAGCGATTGGCCGGGATTCAAGCGACTCACGATGCCATCGTCTCGGAAGTCGAAACGACTCAGGCCGAACAGTCGGAAGCAAAAACGGAATCGGAGCGACTGGCCCAAGAGATCGTCCAGAACCGACAGACGGTCGAGACGCTGGAGAGCGAAGCGGCGGAAATCGAAGAGACCCTTTCGGAGACCCAGCAGGCGTTGCAGTCAGCGATCGGCGCCGTCATGACGGTCTCGGTCGAAGTCGCCCGCGCCGAACAGAAACACGAGTCCTTGGTCGCAACGATCCAGCAGCAACGCCGCGACCAAGTCCAGCGCGAATCCGCCGTCGAAGAAGCTCAAACGGCCGCCGATACCGGATACGCCAGGCTGGCCGAATTGAACCAGCGGATCGCCGAAACGCTCGAAGAACTGGCCACGCTGAAAGTCGAGAGCGATCGCCAGGAAAGTGAGCTTCACGAGTTGGCGACCAGCGCGGAAACGGTTCGTGAATCGAGCCGCGAGATCACGAAGGCCAGTGACGAAGCGATCAAGGGAGCCGCCAAGGCCAGCGAAGAGGTTCACGCGATCACCAGTCGGCGCGATGCCGCGAAACTGCGTTTGGTGTCGCTCGCCGAACGCATTCAAGAAGATTATCAAATCGACCTGGAAAACGACGAGCCGCCGGAAGAGCTGTCGGAGATCGAAAACCGGGTCGCGATCGATGACGAGATCAATCGGCTGCGTGACCAGTTGCAGCGCACCAGCAACGTCAACATGGAGGCGCTCGCGGAACTGGAAGGGCTTCAAGAGCGCTACGACCATTTAAGTGGCCAGTATGAAGACCTGTCCGCGGCGAAGGATTCACTGCAACGGATCATCGGCCGGATCAACGCGGACAGTCGTCGATTGTTCCTGGACACACTTGAAGCGATCCGCCAGAACTTTCAAAAGCTGTATCGAAAATCCTTCGGCGGCGGCCACGCGGATTTGGTGCTGGAAGATTCTGAAGACCCGCTCGAAGCCGGCGTTGAAATCGTCGCGACGCCGCCGGGCAAACCGAGCTTCAGCAACTCGTTGCTGTCCGGTGGTGAAAAGGCGTTGACGGCGGTCGCGTTGTTGATGTCGATTTTCCAGTATCGCCCCAGCCCGTTTTGTGTGTTGGACGAAGTCGACGCGCCGTTTGACGAAGCGAACATCGGACGATTCGTGACCGTGCTGAGCGAGTTCCTGGACCACAGCAAGTTCGTGGTGGTCACGCACAGCAAGAAAACAATGACCGCCGCGACCACGCTCTATGGCGTGACGATGCAAGAGTCCGGCGTCAGCAAACGCGTCTCGATCCGCTTCGAAGACGTCAGCGACAACGGAGAAATCTCCGAAGGCGAAGCGGCGTAAGGGCAGCTGGCTGGAGGCCCGGAGGGCCGGCAGAGTGTTTGCCGGTGGCGTGAGCCACCGGTTCGCGTGCAAACAAAAGTTTTTAGGCCCGGAGGGCCGGCAGAGTAATGGTGGCTGGGTCGCGTGGGACTGTGTCGGCCCTAGTATCTCACCC
>NZ_JANZKV010000296.1 GCF_025060895.1 Stieleria sedimenti
GCAAACGCCCTCTCTCCCAGGGGGAGAGAATCTAAATAGGTTACAAAAAGTTTCGTTCTACAATCGGTGTCCCCCGGCGAGCCACCCGGGCGGCGGCGTCAATCGTCTTCGGGTTTGTTCCGGCGGAACACCGCGACGATATCATCGACCGGGACGACAAACAGCTGGTTGTCATGTTCCAGGTCAACCGGAACGGCGTTCTTGGGGTGGAAGAGGATCTTGTCGTATTGGCGCAGCGGCAGCTCTTCGTCGTTTTCGACCACGGCGCTGATGGTCACGATGCGTCCGGTGATCGTCGGGATTTCGGCCGCATCGGGAAGCGCGATGCCGCCGCGGGTTTCGCGTTTGGGTTCGTCCTTGCGGACCAAAACTCGATCGCCGATCGGCTCCACGTATTCGAACGCCGCGTTTGCCTTTTTCTTCGCCATCTCCACTCCGTAAGGATTCATTCTTTTCCGCCCCGACATCTGTGCTGGCCGGGATCTGGGTTGCAGGCAATAGTCTTGCGAGACAGGGCGTTTTCGTACACCCGGCATCGTGGGTGGGGCCGTGGCAGCATGAGTAAAATTGGCAAGAATTGCGGATTAGGGGAAATCGACGGGCAAACAGCCGTCATGGCGTTTGGCGAGTTTTCGCAGCACTTGGCAACCGCGCTGGACCCGCCAAAGTGATCTGGCCGATTCACAGCCCAGGCGGAAATGGAAACCGTATGCTTTTCTCTTTTGACCGATGGTCTTTCGATGCGCAAGGATGTGAAACGTTCCCTCGTGATGTGGCCGCTGACGGCGTCTCTTTTCGTGACCGGACTCAGCTGGCTGGGGATGCAGGCCGATCCCGGGGCAAGAATGATTGTCTCCGGTGCCGTCTCGCTTTGGAAAACCTCAGGCTTGGCCCGGACGATCCTGCCCCCAACGATCCGGCCCCCAGCGATCCAGCCGGACGTCCCCCGCGTCAGTGCCACGGCGGCAGGCTTGTCATCTGGTCGGATGGCGTCGACGGGCCAAGCAGCCGCCCGGACGACCGCGTCACCGGCCCGCGGAGCTGTCGCGGATGCCTGGGCCGAATTGTCGCAGATCGAATCCTGGAGCGACGCGTCGTTCGAGCTTCAGCAGCCGAGCATCGCTGGCATCCCAGCGCCCTCGCTGGACAGCTACAGCGACATCTTCGGCTTTGATGCCGATTTTGATGATGCTTCTGGCGGGGCCTCCAGCGGGGATCTGCCGGTCTTGGAACTGGCTCCGCCGGCGGAACACCGCGTTTCGGTCGAGCTGGATGTGGCGAAGGTCGCGTCGCCGGACGCGATGGTGATTCGAATCGATCCCGATGTGTTCTTCGCCGATGAGCGACCGCTGTCACAAGGACAGCCGCACGTGCGTTTGGATGACACCACGCCCCGCATGGCCGAACGTCCGACCTACGATGTCGCCTTGCCTTCGGCGTTCGAAGCACCCGCCGCGACGGTCGCCGATCTCGCACCCGACCGGAACCAAATCGAGGCGACTCCGGGCGAACCCGCCACGGATTTGTTGGGTGCCGAAGAGAAATCGGTCACGCCTGCTGCGACGCCCGGCAAAAACGACAGCTCGCCCGACGCCCAGGCTCCGCCCGAGGTTTCCGAGGTCACGCGGCAAAAGGAGAGTGATGCAGAGGACGTCGGTTCGACTCGAAAACTGACCCAGCCGCGTTCGGCCGCGTGGCCGGTCCCGCATCGATTGATCGAACAACTGGACATCCTTGAATCGATTGTCATTCGAACGGACTTGCCGGCTGATGATTTCGACCTTGATCCGGCGACGACGCCGGTCTCAACGATCGGTCACCACGAACTGCTCGAATGGTCCAAGCAGGTTCGTGATCTGCTGAGCCGACTTCACCAAGCCAATCGTCTCGGCCAACGCGACGTCGAGCCCTTGCTGCACGAACTGAAACACCTGGAACAGTTTGCATCGGTCGAAGCGGAGTCCTTGCGTTCGCGAAGTCGCCGAGTGGCGTGGCTTCAAGCGGCGTATTCGATCGAACGACGTTTGGCGGTGTGGGAGCCGATCTTCAAAATCAATTCGGGCAACTTCCCCGCGGTTCAGCATGTCGGTGATGACTTGCCGTCGGTCGCCGACGCGATTGATCGGTTGGAAAGCCGATTGGTAGTCACCGGTGACGCGGCAGGCTGGTCGAAGTTCCTGTTGCTGGAGTCGGTTCGTGACGCGTTTGAGTCCGGCGATGACAACGCACGCCGTGAGGTCGCTCAGAAATTCTTGTCGCGTTTGACGTGGCCGAATTTGGCGGCACCGCATCAGCGTTTCCTCGCCGACCCGACGGTCAACGACGTCGCCGTCGCGATCAAGCCCTGGGCCAGCGGCGCGATCGATTACTCGGCCTTGTTGCACCAGATCGAAAGGGCGGAGTCCAACGCGATCGATTTGGTGACCGCCGAGATCGCACAGTCGATGCAGGCACTCGGTCATGCCAATCATCCCCAGGCCCAACAACTGTCGGCCAACCTGGACACGCACTATCGCAACGCGAACGTCCGCTTTTCGCTCAGCGAAGAACTGTTGCGAGATTTGATGCCGCAATTGCCGACCCGCGAGGTTCCGCTTCGAACCACGATGCTGGGCAGCCGAGTGACCGGCATCAGCCGCGTCAGCACCGATCTGCGGTTGCGTCTGATCCCATCGCCGTCGACGTGGGAATTGACGTTGGAAACGATCGGTAATGTGTCCACACGCAGCGTCGGACGCAGTGGGCCGGCGGCGATCAAGACGACCAGCGTGAATCCGTATACCGCGGCCACGCCAATCTCCATCAAACCGGACGATATCTTCCTCGGCGATCCCTCGGTCAACGTCGGCGGCCGATCGCGACTGCGTGGAATCAATACGACCTATGATGCTTGGCCCCTGGTCGGAACGTTGGTCCAGAGCATCGCCGAAACCCAGTATTTCGAAAAAGCGTCTCTGGCCGACCGCATCGGCCGCAATCGAATTCGATCGCAAATCGGTGACGAGATCGACCGCAGTGTGACGGAAAAGGTCGACCAGGCGACGGCGAAGTTCAGCGAAACGATCCTCGGCCCGTTGAATCGACTTCAGTTGGAACCCCGCGTGATCGACATGAGTTCGACCTCGTCACGATTGATGGCACGCTATCGCATGGCCGGCGATTGGCAACTGGCCGCGATGACGCCGCGACCACGGGCACTCAGCGACAACCTGTTCAGCGTGCAATTGCACCAATCGGCGATCAACAACACGCTGGAACAATTGGTCCCCCAGGATGAGACGCTGCCGATCGATCAGGTGTTGACGCAATGCTTTGACGTGCTCGGTGCGAGCGACCGTCCGCTGCCGGACGATCTGCCCGAAGACATCATGATCCAATTCGCCAAGCATCGACCGATCACGGTGGAAATCGAAGACGGCAAGGTATGGATCACGATGCGAATCATCCGCCTGCAAGGCGATCGCGTGCGGCTGAGAAACTTCATCGTCCGAGCGGCTTACACGGCCCAGATCGACGGGCTCAATGCCGCCTTGGTTCGCCACGGGCATCTCAGCATCAGCGGCCCCGGCATGTCGATGCGACAGCGATTCCCGGTCCGAGCGATTTTCAACAAAGTGCTCTCGCCGACACGCCCGTTGCAATTGACGTCGCCGGAATTGTTGGCCGAACGCTTGCCGGAACAGAGTGGGATCACGCAGTTTGAATTGCGTGACGGTTGGGTCGGCATTTCGATCGGCAAAACAACCGAACACCAACGTGTGGCCAGCCGTCCGGCGGGAATTCGGTAAGGAACAACGGGGACACGTGCCGGACACGTCGGATCCTCGTCCAGGCGGACGGGGTGAAGTCCCTCGTTTGTCGAAACCCTCCCTTGTGGAGGTCGTGCAGTTTTCAAAGTCACCCTCCTGGCAGGAGGGTCGAGCGAAGCGAGGGGAGGTCCAACGGTGAATCGCGGCGTTCACAATAATACGTCATTGCCGGTGATCGCCGCATGGCTGTTCTTGGTGCTGGTCGGACTGTTGGTCTTGAGCGACCAACTGCCTCGCCTGGTACTGTGGTTCTACTTGGCCGCCAGTCTGGTCACGTATCTGGTTTACG
>NZ_JANZKV010000297.1 GCF_025060895.1 Stieleria sedimenti
GCTTCAAAAACACCGTGAAGAACCGGAGGGCTGGCGCCCTGCCGCTAACAAAAAACACCCAGCTTGGCGTCAAAGTAGATGGCATTGGGCGCGAGCCCTCCAGTGTTCTGGCAAAGATGAAGTACCGGAGGGCTCGCGCCCTGCCGCTAAAACCTCAAGAAACACAGGGGGAAAATGCTTCACAGCGTTGCCTTGCGGTGCCCTGTACGGCATGCCCTGTACGGCATGCCCTGTACGGCATGCCCTGTACGGCGATGGGAATGATGGCGTCCACGTTCGACCTCCCCTTGCTGCGTTCGTCTCACCTGCCAGGAGGGTGACTTTGAGAACTTCACGACCTGCAAAGCCTGGGCTCGACTGGTGGACAGTCTTGGTGGTGGCGTCGATAATCAAGGCCCACGCGTTAAGAAGTGGCGGAATGGTGTTTTTCGTGCCAAGCATCAATCGAATCTGGAAGAATCTCACGTTTGTGAATGCAAAGGTGGTTGCGGATCATGAAGAAACACGAATGGCGTGAGAAAACCGAGGAAGGCGCCACGCGTCTGGTCACCGCCACGCGGCACGGCGGCAAATGGAAGCTGCAGTCGCGGCTGAAGTCGGACACCGAATGGACTCAGTTTCCGGTCATCGAGCTGGAAGACCTGGAGACCCTGCGTGAATTACTTTGGAACAAGTATCAGCGCAATCGCATCCCCCACGAACAGGTGCTGGAAATCGATGCCCTGATCGAAGTGGCCAAACAGGGCGGCTAGTGCCGCGGCAAAGGGGTCAGGCCCGAATGGCACGGGCATCAGCGTTGGTGTGCAGGCTTTAGCCGCCCATTCTCGCTGCGTAGCAGCGACCGAGAATCGCCTAAAGGCTAGACACCAACGGTTGCTTTTCCGCTCTCGTACAACGCAACATGTGCCGCGCGTCACTTCGCTTGTTTGACCAGGTGGATCGCGCGGACGTCGAACAAGGCGCCTTTTGCGATTCGCTTGGCTTCGATTCGCAATTGATAGGTCCCGGATTTCGTGACCGTGATGTCGCCCAGGTGATTCCAGCGAAAGTTCTGAAAGTGACCTGTATCGATGGTTTGAAACGGCAGCTCGGCAACGGTGGACGCTCCGTCGCGAATGCTGATCAACGCATCGCTGCCGCCCTGGCCTTCGCCACAGCCTTGCAACACGGCAACGCTGTAACGCCCCGGCTGGTCCAGTTTCAATTCCCAAGTGGCGTAGTCCTTGGCAACCGTCCAATAGCCGACGGTGTTCTTGTACCACTGGGGTTCGAACCGCAGTTTTTCGCCAAAGGTTGACGCGTGGTGGGCGTGTAACATGACTGAACCGTCGCCGGCGGGTTCGGTCGGTGAAACTTCGTCGGGCAAGAGCGGGGCGCCGTCAAACACCACCTTGATCAAAGCTTCCGCAGCGACGGCGGCTTTCCAGGAGAACCGCCAGTGGTCCGGTTCAGGAACAAAACCAAGATCGCGTTTGGCATCGTCGTGCCAGTTCAACGAACGGATCGGGGCGCAAAACCGCGGGAGATGGAAGCTGCGCGCTTCGATCGATTCCGGACTCGGCAGCAACCACAACGTTTGTCCGTCGCGATAGACGTTCAACGCATCGCTGCCGAGCGAAGGCACCCTCATTGCAGCGTCCGGCAGACCGCTGGGCCGATCAATCGGTCGGGATGGAATCGAATCGTTCGATTGGCCGCTGACCGTCGCGTTTGGAACGCAAGCGACCACGAGGGCTGCAATCGCGATCAAACGGAATGGATTTGGGAAGGTGAAGTGCATGGGATTGGGTTGAACGAAAGATATTTCAAACGTGGGATTGGCTTCCAGCCTGTCATCGCGGAATTGACAGGCAGGAAGCTTCTCCCACTTGATTTTACGCCAGGATTTCGTTGACAACGCGTGCCGGTTCGACACCGGTCAGTCGGGCGTCCAGACCTTGAAACTTGACGGACAGGCGGTGGTGGTCAATCCCCATCAAGTGTAACAGCGTGGCGTGAAAGTCTCGCACGTGAACGCCATCGGAAACCACGTTGTAACCGAACGGACAGGTCTCGCCATGATTGACACCGCCCTGGATGCCGCCGCCGGCCATCCACATGGTAAAACAACGCGGATGGTGGTCGCGGCCGTAGTTCGTCGCGGTCAACGTGCCTTGGGAATAGTTCGTCCGCCCGAACTCACCGCCCCAGATCACCAACGTGTCGTCCAGCAACCCGCGTTGCTGCAGATCTTGCAGCAGCGCCGCGGACGGTTGGTCGGTGTCCCGACACTGGGTTTTCATGCCGCCGGGGATGTTTCCGTGGTGATCCCAACCCTGGTGGTAAAGCTGGATGAAACGAACACCACGTTCGGCCAATCGTCTGGCCAACAGGCAATTGGCGGCGAACGATCCGGGTTTCGAAACGTCGGGTCCGTAAAGATCTTTGACGCTTTGCGGTTCGTCGGCAAGGTTGGCGACATCGGGAACACTCGATTGCATTCGATACGCCATCTCGTACTGCTCGATCCGCGTCGCCAGTGCGGGGTCGCCCAGACGGTCTTGTTCCAGTTGGTGCAGGTCGTTGAGCCGATCGAGCATGTTGCGTCGGCTGCCCGCTGAAATGCCCGGCGGATTGGCCAGGTACAACACCGGTTCTTTCCCCGAACGAAACTGGACGCCTTGATAACGTGCCGGCAGAAACCCCGATCCCCACAACCGTGAATACAGCGGCTGGCCGCCCTTGCCTTTGGTCACCAACACGACAAAGGTCGGCAGGTTGTCGTTCTCGCTGCCCAGGCCGTAGTGCAACCAGGAACCGATACTGGGGCGGCCGGAAAGCTGGTTGCCGGTTTGCAAAAACGTGATCGCCGGATCGTGGTTGATCGCTTCGGTGTACATCGATTTGACCACCGCGATTTGATCGACCTGTTTGGCCATGTGCGGCATCAACTCACTGACCCAGGTGCCATTTTCGCCGTGCCGGTTGAACTTGTACATCGAACCGGCCAACGGCAGAATCGCTTGGTTGCCCGACATGCCGGTCAAGCGTTGGCCTTGGCGAACGGAGTCCGGCAGCGGCTCGCCCTGTTTCTCATTGAGCAGTGGTTTGTAGTCCCAGGTTTCCAGTTGCGAAGGCCCGCCGGCTTGAAACAAGTAAATCACTCGTTTGGCTTTGGGGGCATGGTGCGTCGGGTTGATCACTCCGCCGCTGGGGACGCCGCCGTTCGGGGAAACCGCGGGAGCGGCAGCGGCAAAATCGCGCTGCAGCAATTGGGAGGCGGCAATCCCGCCAAGTCCCATGCCGAACTGTTGCAGCCAGTGTCGTCGTGTCGTGGAGGAGTCCATGGTCGTTATCGCTCGTTGTTCGGTTAGCGGAGCATGATCGTTTCGTCATAGGCAAACAGGGCTTGGACCACGATGGTCGTCGCCGCCAAATCCGTTCGCTTGGCCGAGCCTTGCAGCGGCCGAGCACCGACGTTGAGGAACTCGCCGGCATCGGATTCGTTCTCGGAGAAATACGTCAGTTGTTCGTCGTACAACTGTTGGATTACTTTTCGTTCACGGTCATGGGGCAGACGGCTGAGCAGTCTGCGGAACAATTCATTCCAACGTGCATCACGATCTGCCGGATTCGTTTGCACCAAGGATTCGGCCAGCACGCGTGAGGCTTCGACGTATTGTGGGTCGTTCAAAAACACCAGTGCCTGCAGCGGAGTCGTCGTCAGCTCGCGTCGGGGCGTGCAGCTTTCGCGGCTGGTCGCATCGAGCGTCAACATCGTCGGCGGCGGTGCGGTCCGTTTCCAAAACGTGTATAGACTGCGTCGATACAGCCCGTCGCCGGTCGATTGGTTGTACGATTTTCCGGTCCCTGATTCTCTCCACAGGCCGGCCGGTTGGTACGGCATCACGCTGGGACCGCCGATCTTTTTGACCAGCAATCCGCTGGCCGCCAACACCGTGTCACGCAGTTGTTCGGCAGAGAGTCGATGCTTGGGGCCGCGAGTTAACCACGTGTTGTCGCGGTCACGCTGGTAGAGTTGGGGGTCGCCGACTTTGGAAGACTGGCGATACGTCGACGAAAGCACGATTTCGCGGCACAGCCAATGCAGATCCCAATCGTTGTCCATCAGCGAACGAGCCAGATGGTCCAGCAGTTCCGGGTGCGAGGGTGGTGTACCTTGGGAACCGAAATCTTCCAGGGTGACGACGATGCCGCGGCCGAAGAACAGATGCCACATTCGGTTGACGATCACGCGAGACGTCAGCGGATTCTGCGGATCGGTCATCCACTTGGCCAACGACAACCGATCGTCACCCGCATCGGACAGTTCGCCGGCCAACTCGGGGGTGCCGGGCGAAACCTGTTCTTGTTTGTTGGTGTACTCGCCACGACCGAGCACGTGTGTCGGCGGCGCGTTTTCGTCGTGACGCATCGTCATGATTTCACGTACAGCGGTGACGAGTTCGTTTTCGACCTCGCGAGCTTTGGCCAGCCTGCGACGTGCCTGGGCGACGGTTTCGTCGGCGGACAACAAGTGATGCTGCAGCGCCATCTCGGGGTCGACGTTCGGCGGATCACCACCGGGCTGAGCGGCCGCAAAGATTGCCAGGAACGCGTCCAGTTCGGGCAACGTCGGTGGCAGCCCGGTCAAGTCGAACGTGACGCGTCGCAGCCAAGTCGCCTTGTCCGCTTCTCCATTCGGCTGAAACCCTTTTTCTCGATGCGTCTGTGCCACGAACGGGTCGACCGAGGTCCGCGGCCAATCATCAATAGGTTCGGGGACCGCAACTGTCTCCGGTAGCGGTTCGAACGACCAATGTTTTTGATACTCCCCGCCTTGGCGAATCCACTCGGCGATCAGCTCCTTTTGCGCCGTCGTCAACGTCTTGCCGGTTTCCGGAGGCGGCATCAGCATGTCCGGATCCTCGGACTCGATCCGATCGATCAACAGACTTTCGCCCGGTTCCCCTTCGACAATCGCTCCGTAATCCACCGCGGGCTCGCGTTGATCCAGCCGCAGATCCGCGGCGCGGGTTTCTTCGTCCGGCCCGTGGCAGGCAAAGCAGTACTCGGACAAGATCGGACGGATCTGCGAATTGAACGAGATCGGTGTCTGGCACCAGGCGGCCGGGCTGTCCCAAAGGACCAGGCCCAAACACGCAGCGATGGTAAGATTCTTCAGTGCAGCCATGTCGCAAAAGCCGAGGGGGAGGAGATGGCGGGGGCGATGGGGGAGCCTTCATTGTCGCAGATTTTTGCCTCAGGTCTTGTACCAGCCTGCGTCGATTTTGGTACGATTTGCCGATAGACGTCGATTCTTTTGCTGCAGCTTTTGGCAACCCATTTTGTCTCTCTCCCTCTGGGAGAGACGGCGTTTGCGCAGCAAGCAAACGCCAGAGAGGGCTCGCG
>NZ_JANZKV010000298.1:0-26363 GCF_025060895.1 Stieleria sedimenti
AGATGAGGGCCCGTAGGCTCGCGCCAAACGGCTGATATTCGTTTGACATCAGCCGGTTCGCGCCAGCGTCCGGGCCCCCTCATTCATGTTAACTTAGCGGTATTGGGCTTTAGCCGCCCACCGTCGCTGCGTAGCAGCGACCGGGAATCGCCTAAAAGCTAAACACCAACGGCTGCTGAATCCCTGGTTACTGGTTCCCCTGCCACTCGTACCTGCCCCCTTTTCCGCTCGACAAACGTAACCCGAAAATTCAAAGCTGACAAAGCACTCGTGACCATGTTCTTCAAACTGAGCGCCCCGCACGTTTCGATTCGCGAATACATGTACGAAGGCAACGTGATCACGATGCCGATCGTCTTGCTGATCGCGTGCGTCGTCAAACTGTTGCGAATCCCGATCCCCGGATCCACCGACATCCCGGCCGTCGCATCGCTGCAACCGTTTCGCGTGCCCGCCGAAAAGGTCGACCCGGAAATCCTCAAAGCGATCACGGACTTGGATCTGCAAGTCCATGAACTGGGATTCACCCGCATCGACTTGATCGGCATCAACGACCGACAAAACAACACGCGTTACGGAGGTGCGGCCTACCGTTCATCCGACGGCGAGACGGTCGCTTGGATCCGCTATCGACTCTGGCCGAACCTGGAACGGCGGAACAAGTTTGCACGCCTGGCGCTGTATTCGCTCGGACCGGCCGGCGAAATCATCCTGACGACCGCGGCCACCCGCGACCTGCTCGATCCGCCCGACTGGCGCGTCGAATACCATCCCAAAGTCGACGCGAATCGGCTGCGTGATCTGCACCAGCAACACGTCCGCCGCGTGCTGGGAAACGCCCGATCGATGATCGCCGGCGACACCGAATCGGCCTTCGATCTACTCGAACACACCCACCGCGAGTTCGTCGAATTTCAACTCGATCGCGGCGTGTTCGTTCGAGCGCCCCCTAACAGTGTGACACCCAACGTCGTCTCTTCTAACGTTGCCGACGCCACGCTTGCGAGCCCCGTCGAAGACGATGCGGTGGTCGCCGAACTGGTCGAGCAGGCCGAACGCGTCGAGGAGTTTGTCGACGGCGATGACGTGGCCGTACAAACGCCCGCTGTCGATGATACGCTGCCGATCATCGAAGCGGTCCGCAAACAGGAAACGAAGCAATCCGGCTGGCTCAGCAAACTGTTGATCTTGGCCGTTTCGATCGCACTGTTCATCGGACTCGGCGCCTGGCAATGGGAACTGGAGCTCGTCTTGATCCTGGTCCCGATCCTGCTGGTGCACGAACTGGGACACTACGTCGCGATGAAAGCGTTCGGGTACAAGAACATCCACATGTTCTTCATTCCGTTGCTGGGTGCCGCGGTCAGTGGACGTCACTATCGCGTCAGCGGCTGGAAAAAATCGATCGTTGCGTTGGCCGGCCCGCTCCCGAGCATCGCACTGGGACTGGTGCTCGGCGGCGTCGGCTTTTGGTTCGAAAACGAATGGTGCGCCAAGGGTGCCGTGATCACCTTGATTCTGAACGTATTGAACCTGGCACCGTTTCTGCCCCTGGACGGCGGCCAAGTCGCACACGTGACGCTATTCTCCCGCTCCAAAGTCATCGATCTGTTGTTTCGCATCGGGACCATCGTCATTTTGATGCTGGTCGCATGGCTGCTGGACGCCAAGCTGATGTTTGGAATCGGAGTCGCGATGGCACTCGGCTTGCCGACGGTTTGGCGAACGATGACGGTCACCGAATCGATTCGCCGACGAGACCTGCCCGAACCCGACAACGACCGCATGCCCGACGAAGCGATTCGGGCGATTGTCGATGAAATCCAACGAGCCAACCTGCCGACCCAAAGCACCTCGACGCTGGCCAAGCTGACGCTGTCGGTTTATGAAAACGTGATCGCCCGGCCCCCGAGTTGGCCCGCGACCCTGGGAATTTGGGCGCTGTATTTCGGAGGTCTGTTCGTCGGGGTGGTCGGCATGTTCGCGATCACGCTGGCAACCGTCGGCGGTGGGATGTTTGACGACTTCCCCGAATTCGAGACGCACTACGTAAGCGTCGAAACCGGCGACGGGCAGTTTCGACTCGGCAAACCGGACGCCGACCCGAAGAAAACGAAACTCGACGTGTTGGCTTGGCGATTCTCCGATGCCGACGCGGCGACGCTGGCCTATGACGAACTGGTCGATACAACCGATGACTCCGTCGCGCGGCTCGGCGACTTTGTTTTCACCAGCACAGTGTTCACCAGCACAGTGGTCGACTCCGGAGAAGCAGAAGCCTTCGACGACGACTTCGGTGATAACTTCGGTGATGACTTCGAAGCGTTTGCCGAAAACGACCCGCGACTCGACCAGCTCTCCGGTGCCCTTTGGCGACGCTCCTTCTTCGGTGCAAACCCGCAATTGATCGTCGCCGTCTCCGCCGACCAGGCAAAGGACCTGATCCAGGCAACCGAAAACCTGCCGTTCAACATCGGAGACTCCGTGGCGATCTCCCCCTGGACCCCCAAGATCAAAGCGACTGAAGCTCAATTACAACTGCAAGCCAAACTCCTCGTCCTGCAAGGCAAAACCGAACCGCTCCCCTGGGACCCCGTCCAACCGCCCGAACAGGACAACTCCGCAGACGAAGACGATCCGGTGGACTTTCGCAACCTGATGCGGCAGTCCGCCGAACGCTTCGAACAGATCCAACGGAAACGGCGCGACTGGATCGGCGAGCAAGCTGAATCCAGCGAGGGTGCCGCACGCGAACTCTACCGCGCATTCCTCGACTTCGAATCCGAGTCTCAAGCATGGCGGCAAGACGAACGACCCTCCGAGCAAAAAGGCCCGCCGCCAACGCTGCCGGACTACCTCAATCCTCTCCTGCCCGAACTCGGCTTCCTGCACCCCGACCATCCACTCCGCGCGACAAGCGTCAACGTCGAAGCCTACCAATGGACGCCGGACGCCGAAGACGCATCGTTTGCGGAGACGTTTCCGCTGGACGATGACGGCCGATCACTCGTTTACCTGCAACTGACCCCCACCCGCGACGCCGCCGCCGCCTACGCCACCGTCCACGCCTGGCTGAAAAACCAAGGCATCGAAACCGTCGTCTGGAGTTACGAGACGGCGGTGGAATGAGGGTTAGCTGTTAGATTTCAGACGCCGCCCGCCTCATTCTCCACATTTTCCTGTTACCCATTTTCTTGTCTCCTCTTTCCCCTCCCCCTTTCCCTGCCATCTCCCGGTCCCTTCTCTCAGCCCACCGGTTGCTAGCAAAACTCTCTTGCCGCGAATCTCTCTCGGCCACCGAACCGATCTACCCCTGTCCCCGGTCTGCCACCTAGAATCTCGGGTGAACTGTCGTCACCAAAGGGGATTGCATGGATGCATGAACGGACCCAGCGAGCCGTTGCTCGGTTGTTGTTCGTTTTCTGCTGCGCAGTCCCGACCTCGATCGTCGTGTTCTCGATCCTGGTCACTTGGACGTCGTGGTACCAGTCGCGCAAGCTGGCCGAGTTGACTCACCGCCTGAATTTGCAGACGGGGTTGGTGTTTCAAATCGACACCTGCCGGCGGATCGCCCCGGGCAAATACGTGTTGGAGAATGTGCGGGTCAGCGATCCGGACACTCGGCAACACGTCGTGACCATCCGATTGATTGACTACCTTCACGAACGCGATCATGTGGCGATGGTGCTGCACCAGCCGGAATTTCAGTCGGCCGGTCTGGGCCATGCTTGGACGATGCTGCATGACCGTCTGATCAGCCGGCCGGCGCAAACGGTGCTGCCGATTTCGATTGCAGCGACAGACGTGAGCATTCTCAGCCGCACCGGATCGATGCCTCCGCTGGATGTTTCGGCAACGATCACGCCCGAAGGCGAGAGCGTGCGGTTGATCGCTCGCGCGGAGAACACCGCCCGTCAGATCGGTCCGCGGATCAGGGTCGAGTTGTTTCGCGATCGCGACCGCGAGGTGCCGGCGACCGAACTGGTGCTCTCGACCGACGGCACCGCCCTGCCCTGCTCCGCGCTGGCCGAGTACGCACCGGCGATCGAGCACCTCGGTTCGAGGGCAGAATTCACCGGCGTGATCGCATGCCGGCAAACCTCCCATGGCTGGTCGTTTGACCTGGGTTCGTCTTCATTGACCAAGCTCAGCCTGAACGACTTGACCGACCATCTTCCGCACCGGGTGATCGGCCAGGCGGAACTGCATTTGCGCCGCTGCGTGATCGATCCGGGCGAGTCAGTGAACCTGGTCGGCACGTTAAAATCGACCAAGCCCGCGAACCTGAGAATCAAAACCCCGCTGCTGATGGCGATGCGTGACCACTTGGCGATGGCGGTCGACGAGCGGGAGTTGGTTCCCAATCCCAACGGGATCGAATGTGAACTGGCGCTCAATTTCGACATCCGAGATGAAACGATGACGCTGACCGGAATCGGTGACAACGTCGTGCTGTACTCGCGAGGTCGCCCGATCGCCGCGCCGCCTGGCCAACGGATCGACGCAGCTCGGCTCACGGCGATGCTGGCACCGCCGAGTCGCTGGATGGCGGCCTGGAACTCGGTCCTGTTACCGTCCTCACCTGCGGCCGCCTCCGACGGCCTACCGGCAGCCACGTTCCGCAGCGTCCGCAACCTCGACGGCGAAGCCTCGATCCGTCAGCGGTAGTGACGCCCGGCGTCCACGGTATCCCGGGCGAGATCGATTGTGTAAAGGCAGCCTTTAGCAACCGATTTAGATTCTCTCCCTCTGGGAGAGACGGCGTTTGCGCAGCAAGCAAACGCCAGAGAGGGCCCACGCCGCGAACGTCATGGCGCCTTCCGCGACGATCAAATCCGTCACTGCTACAATTGACATCCCGGAGGGATCACAGCGAATAGCCGGAGGTCAGCGCAGCGCCACCTCCGGATGGCGCCCCCCAATTCTCCCCTCGACCCCGGTCGGGGTCGCAGCGAATCCCGGCACGCCCGCCGAGCGCAACGTCTGCCTAAATGGAAACCCCGAAGACCGAACGATGAAGCCCGGACATTGTGCCGGCCCGCTGGGCCTTGGGTATTCCATGGAATCCATCCCCGGTGGCTGACACCACCGGCAAACACTCTACCGGCCCTCCGGGCCTACACGACATCGCAAGTCAATTGAGTGCCACCGACCCACTGATTTGATCGTAGCCGCCTTGCCCATCGATATCGCCCGTTCGACTGAGCGACGGGGCGACACCCAATCGTTTGCTGCTATAAAACGATTCCACTCTCTCTCGACTTTCACGCTGGGAACCTTGTGCGATGAGTGACACCCCGCTGGACCTCGCCACGTTGTTGGCGATCGCAGACGACCACTTCGACGACGATGCCGACGCGGCGATCGAGATTGCCAAGGCGCTGCTGCTGCGATCGCATGCCCTGCAAACCCCTCAGGAACGCCATCAACAAGCCGAACTGGATCGGATGATCAGTCGGCCCGGCGACAAAGCCACGCTGGTCGAGATGACCGACCAGGCGTTTCGCACGCACAGCCCGGCAAGGGTGGCCGATCAGTTGACCCACATTCTGGACGTCCAGGGTGTACCGCGTTTTTTCAGCCCGCTCGAACAAACGATGCTCCGTGGGTTCCAAACCTTCGGCGGCTACTTGCCCGGAGTCGCGGTGCCGCTGGTCAAGGACAAGATGCGGCAGGAAACGGCGAACGTGATCTTACCGGCGGAAGAACAACCGCTGCGCGAACACTTGGCCGCGCGTCAGGATTCCGGCGTGCTGATGAACGTCAACTTCTTGGGTGAATCGTTGCTGGGGGAAGACGACGCCAACGCCAGGCTGCAGAACTATTTACACGCCTTGCAAATCCCCGAGATCGCTTGCATCAGCGTCAAGCTTTCGACCCTGTTGAGTCAGATCTCGACGATCGCGCGTCGCCACACCGTCGCGGTGGTGTCGGATCGACTGGAGTTGCTGTATCGCGCCGCGGCGCGGGAACGATTCACCCGCCCCGACGGAACCGTCAGTTCCAAGTTCGTCTATCTGGACATGGAGGAATACCGCGACCTGCATCTGACCGCCGACGCGTTTACCGAAACACTCGGCCGACCAGGGCTGGAGCAAGTGCGTGCCGGCATCGCCTTGCAAGCGTATATCCCCGATTCCTTCGACGTGCTGACCCATCTGATCGAGTGGTCGGCCGCACGGGTCCGCGGCGGCGGCGTTCCGATCACCGTCCGGCTGGTCAAGGGCGCCAACATGGAAATGGAACGCGTCGAAGCGTCCGTGGGCGGGTGGCCGCAGACTCCGTACACGCAGAAGACGCAGACCGACGCGAACTTCAAACGCATGCTGCGGTCGATGATCCGAGCCGCCGCCGACGGTCATCTTCTGATCGGTGTCGCCTCGCACAACCTGTTCGACATTGCCCTGGCGATGCTCTGGGGCTCGCGCACCCAACGCCGCGGTGTCGAGACAAACGACGCGTTGCAAGCGACGGTGTTGGACCGGATGCAATTCGAAATGCTCGAGGGGATGGCCAATCACCAACGACGTGCCCTGTTCGAATCCGCTCCCCGAATGCTGCTCTACGCCCCGGCCTGTCGCCGCGAAGACTTTATCAACGCGATCGGCTACCTGATCCGCCGTTTGGATGAGAACACCGGCAAAGACAATTTCCTGCGTTATTCGTTCCGCCTGACACCCGACTCGGAAACCTGGAACCGGCTTGCCGACGGCTTTCGCGATTCACTGGCAATGATCGACAGCGTCGCGACGGCTCCACGTCGCAGCCAAGACCGACGGACGCCTCCCAGCCAACCGGCCGCCGCGGCGAATTGGAGGTCCTACGTCAACGAACCGGACACCGATTGGGCGCTCACCCAGCACAGCGAGTGGGCCGAATCGATCGTGGCGGATTGGAAACCGCGCTGCGACGATGCGGCCGAACGCGTCCCGTTGAACATCGCCGGTCAGACGCGCGCCCCCGACGCACCGTCCGGTTCATCCGACGCTCCCCACGGTCGTGTGCTGCGCGAATCCATGGACCCTTCGCGCCCCGGTCACGCGGCTTGCCGTTTTACCGAAGCGACGGCGCAAGATGTCGACGATGCGATCGGCTGCGCCAGCGACGATCCGGCTCGTTGGCGACAGATGTCTTGGGACGCTCGGTACGAATTGTTTCGCAAGGCCGCGCAAAACATGCGGGCGCGGCGCGGCGAACTGATCGGCGCGATGATGATCGATGGCGGAAAATTAATCTCCGAAGCCGATCCGGAAGTCAGCGAAGCGATTGATTTCACCGAGTTTTACCCGTTGACCGTCCGGCCTTACCTGCAGCGTGCCGGACGACCGGGCAGCCCATTCTCGGCCTCGCCGCGCGAGACCGTGGCGGTGATCAGCCCCTGGAACTTCCCGCTGGCGATCCCCTGTGGCGGCGTCGTTGCGGCACTCGCAGCGGGCAACACCGTGATTCTAAAACCGGCCAGCGATACCGTTTTGCCGGCCTACCGGCTGGCGAAGTGTTTCTGGGACGCCGGCGTGCCCGAAACCGCACTGCAACTGGTCCCTTGCAGCGGCTCCGGTGCGGGCAAACGCTTGGTCGACGATCCGCGAATCGACGCGGTGATCCTGACCGGCGGCACCGAGACGGCGAAAACGATGCTGCGACAGCGTCCCGAATTGCAGCTGATCGCGGAAACCGGTGGCAAGAATGCGACGATCGTGACCTCGCTATCGGATCGCGACTTGGCGATCAAACACGTCTTGCACAGCGCCTTCAGTCACTCGGGTCAAAAATGCAGCGCCACGTCGTTGCTGTTGCTCGATCAAGAACTCTACAACGATGCCGACTTTCGAAACACGTTGGCCGATGCCGCCGAAAGCTTGCCGGTCGGCTCGGTGTGGGATCTGTCCTCTCGGGTCGGCCCCTTGATTCGTCCGCCCAGCGGCGTGCTGGAACAAGGCATCAAGGAATTGGAATCCGGTGAAGAGTGGCTGGTGATGCCGCGTCGGATCGGTGACAACCGCCAGTTGTATCGGCCGGGAATCAAATGGAACGTGCGTCGGGGAAGTTTTACGCACCGCACCGAACTATTCGGCCCAGTGTTGGGCGTGATGTCCTTCACGCGACTTGAGGAAGCGATCGAGATGGTCAACGCGACCGGTTACGGCCTGACCAGCGGGCTGGAGAGCTTGGACGATCGCGAGCAACGACTTTGGCGAGACAACATCCGCGCCGGCAACTTGTACATCAATCGTCCCACCACCGGCGCCATCGTCTTGCGACAACCCTTCGGCGGAATCGGCAGCAGCGGCTACGGCCCGGGTGCCAAAGCCGGTGGCCCGCACTACGTGCTGCCGCTGATGCGACTGGAAAACACCGACTCCACGAAATCGAATGAAGACCACGACGCCGCCGAGAAACCGCCGACGACCACTGAAACCACGTCGGTCGACGACGCGCTCGAAGCGATCGGCGAGCTTGATGAAGACGTGATCGATATCGACCGCGCGACGCGATTTGCAACGTCCGCCAAACGGGCCGCCGGTCAATTGATCGGGACGATGCACGATCACGTTCGGTTGGTCGGCCAAGACAATTGGCGACGCTATCTGCCGGTGGGACAACTCCGCGTACGGCTACAGGAAAACGAAACGGCGGACGACCTGGCCGTTTCCATGCTCGCCGCGGCGGCAGCAAAATGCCCGGTAACCTACTCGCTCTGCAACGAATCCTCGGATTTGGTCCCGGTGCTGGAAAGCATTTCCGAACACCTGATCGACAACGCGGTCAGCTCGTGGCGATGCGAATGGGTGCAAGAATCTGACGAAGCGTTGGCGGAAGAAATCTCCGACGGCCGCGTCGATCGTCTGCGCGTGTTGACCGCGACGAAGCAACTGCCGATGCTGCTCCACGACGCCTGCCGACAGGCATTCATCAGCATCATCGCGGAACCGGTGGTCGACGACGCAGAGATCGAGATGTTGCGTTACCTCAACGAACAATCGATCTCCCACGACTACCACCGCTATGGCAACCTCGGCCGTCGGCAACCGGTGGCGTAAGCTTCCATGCCAGTGGCGTAAGCTTCCAGCTTGCGATGGGACGATCTAGCCAACAGAGTGCTGACGCACTCTGCATGGCAAGCAAGATGCTTACCCCACTCTGCATGGCAAGCAAGATGCTTACCCCACTTTGCGCCACGCGAACAAACCCGCGATCAAAAACGCGAACTGTGTCGCCATGAAGATCGTCAGCCACATCAGCACACCCTGGGTGAAGCCGTAGCTGTGCAACCCGATCCCCAGTTCGTTGGTCCCGAACCAGCTCCACGCCGTGACGATATTGCCGCCGATGGAGAGGATCGCGAAGCCACGTGCCTTGACCATCCCGTCCCAGCGGGCGTGCAGCATCAATGCGTTCCAAATCACGATCAGCAACGCGCCGTTTTCCTTCGGGTCCCAGCCCCAGAACCGACCCCAGCTGTCATCGGCCCACAACCCGCCCAGGATGGTCCCGACGGTGCTGAACAGAATCCCGAAGCACGCCGCGCCGTAGATCATGCGGTACAGCGACCGCCCCGCGCGTTCTTCGGCGCCGATCCAGTTGCTGATCAGATAACCGATGCCCAGCATGCCGGCCACCATCGTCGCGACGTAGCCCAGCGAAACGCTGATCACGTGGGTCGCCAACCAGAACTGGGTGTCCAGAACGGCTTGCAAGACCGGCATCGTGTCGCCACTGCTAAGACCGCGTGCGACCAACAGCGACAGCGTTCCCGCGGTCGCGGCGACCAGGTTGCCGAATCCGAGTCGATAGATTCGGTCGATCACCAGCCCGCCCAGAACGGCCGCCCAACCGATGAACACGGCCGACGAGTAAATGTTGATGACCGGTGCCCGGCCGGTGATGTAAATGCGGCTGAGAATGGCGACCGAGTGGATCAGTGCCGCGACCAGCAACACGCCCCACGTCGCGTTCCTCAGGCGGTGATCCCCGATCGCCAAGAACAGCAACGCCATGATCATCGACAGGATGTACAAGATGGTCGCGCGGATCTCTGGTGAATTGGATTCCATCCAACGTTCCAGCGCCACCTTTTTGGAATTCAGCCCGGGGATCGGGTACGCGGCCGAAAGTGCCAATTGGTCATCGACTGCTTGGTTGAACCCTTCGAAGTCTTTCTTTTCGTCGCTGTAGGATTCGATCATCCGGCTGAACGGATCCGACGCCAATTGGCGATCGGCGTCATCCGACGGCCCCATGGAGGCATCGGCAAAGAACGCGGGGGCGAAGGCGGACCAATCGGGATCGCTGACGGCATCGGTCGCCTCGTCCTGAGTCGGAGGAACGATTCGGGCGGTCGGCATGCCCTGGATCGACGCCATCCGTCGCTGCAATTCATCGATCGCAAATCGCCGCACCATCTCTTCGGTGATGCCTTCGGGCAAATTGTCCGTCGGAATCTCTGGCGGACGCGGCAACTGGAATGCCTCAGCGGTCAGCATGTATTGACGAGTTCGACGATCCAGCTCGAGCAGCTTCTTTTCTTTAAACGACAATGCCGCTTCGTCTTTGCCGCGGGCCGCCTTGATCAGCGCGTCGGCCTTGGGCCATTCGGCCAACAACTCATCGAGCGAGTACAGCCGACTCTCACGCCGCTCCAATTTCAATTGACTTCGCACCTCTTCGGCATCGACGCGGAACATCGGCAGGTAACGCAGCGCCGAATCGTCGATCGCGACTTCCATCAACCACTGCATCGCCGACATGCTCTTCTTGTCGACGCGGCTCTTGATGGCGCCTGGAGCGTTTTCCATCGGCAGCGATTCTTTGTTGCTGATCGCCTTGAGCGTCTGGCGGGCGAAGGCATCCAGCGGCAAGACCCGGCCGCCGAATTGGGCGGGGATTTTGCCGGCAGTATAGAAGTCATAGTCCTTGTCCCGCGAATCGGGACGCAGCGACGTCATCGCCGCGGACCACGGGACCAACATCATCAATGCGATCACCGCCGCGATGTTGAACGCGATCACGGCCGGTCGCGAGGAGGTCAACACCTGTCGATCCTCTTGGCTCATCTCGGCCATCTCCTTGGCCCGTTCTCGTTCCCGGCGTCCGACAAAACGCTTGAGCGTCCCGGTGAAGTGGGCCAGCATGCCGAGCGCCATGATGCTGCATGCGACGTAGGGAATCAGCCACCCGCTGTTGCGCACCACCTGCAACCCCGTCAGTTCTTTCCCACCGGGTAGCGGCGTGTAACTGGATTGGAAAAACGTTTCGCCGCGGTAACGCAGCGGGTTGTTCATCCAGACCCGCTCGCGCCGATCCTCGCCGGTTTCGGTGTCGACGATGCGAATGTAAGAACTGTAGTCCCGTGGTGTTTCGGTACCGCTGTAATTGCGGCGTTGGACGTCTTCCAAGTGGACCCAATACGGCTTCACCTCGCGATGGTACTTCAGCCCGATCTTGTACTCCGTCTCGTTGATTGTGACTTCGTCATAAACGTCCTTGGCCGATCCGCCCGGTACCAACGTCTCTCGATCGGACAGCATTTGGCTGACCAGATGCGTGCCCAGCGACTCGCCGGTCTCCTTGTCGATCAATTCGATGTAGGCCGCCGCCACGTTCACTTCACCATCGGTTCCGCCACGTTTGCGCGCTTCGATCGCCTGGACTTCTAAACCGACGCCCTTGGTTGCCGGGTTGCCGGTCGGTTTCGGATTGATCAGATCCGAGTTTTCGTAGAACGCCACCACCTTCACATCGGCCGGCAACGCATCGTCGCGAATCAATTCGCCCGTGGACAAGGCTTGACCGATTTGCGGCCCGGGAATCGCCGTCACCATGTCCTCTTCTTCGCCGGGCACGATGAAGGTCAGTTCCACCTTGTCCAGGTTGATCAACGCGTTGGTCGATTCGCCTTCGACCAGACTGATCCGCTGTTCCAACTGGCGATCGCCGAAAGCGAACTGCCCGAACATCAACAGCCCGACACCGAAGTGCAGCAACAGATTGCCGCCTTGGCGACCGAAGATCAACAAACACCCGACCAGCAAGATGACTCCGGCACCGAGCCCCTTGGTCAATTGCCAAACGATTCGCAGACCCGGATCACCGATCCGCGCACCGCTGAACAACGTGTACGCGATGATGCCCGCCAACAGTGCCGCGGTGATGTAACCGGTGACGCGTAGCGAGCGATGCTTGACATTGGTCGACACGGCGGTCAATCCGATTGCGGCGGCGACGCCGATGCCCTGCACGACGTACCAGAGAGATTCATAGGAGATCGGTGGCGCGCCTTGTAATCCGTCGCTGCTGTGTCCGCTGGCGATGATCAGCCCCGCGACGACAAACCCGGCCAGGATAAACGTGATGCCCGCGGCCAAGCGCCCGCCCGTTGCCGACACTCGAAACCGCGTCGCCTTGGACGCAATCAAGTTTATCATCAACAACACGCCGATCAACGCACCGCCGGGAAAGGGGATGATCCCGCGGATCGGATTGGCGTGTGGAAAGAACGCCTGGGGAAAGAAATCGTCAAAGTGCATCCAAGCGATCCAAGAAACGAAGTACCGCTCCTTGACGTCTTGCATGTTCATTTCGTCCTGGGCCAGCGTGCCAACCAAGACGATGATCAACGAGGCGGCGAACAGGCCGACGGTCAGTTTGAGTGAACCGAGTGCCGCAAGCACATCGGCCGACGAGATCACGGTCGATGCTTCGCGGTCTTTCGAGAACTGGCCGGAAGGATTTGGAATGGTCGCCATTTGCTTTTTTACTGTTTGATTTGATTCGGCTGAATGAAGCCACCGTTTCCCCAGACTCGTTCCAAGGCTCCGCCTTGGAACGCACCTCGCCGGAGGCTCCGCCTCCGTCCACCGCGTGAGGCTGAGCCTCACCTTCAACCGCGTTCCCAGGCGGAGCCTGGGAACGAGTGTCTAAAACGACAGCGAATCCAAGAACGATTTGATCGCATCGGACTGTTCGGCGACGGTTTTCGGATCGCCCGTCATTTTAATGAACTTGCTGCGTCCACCTTCCATTTCAACAATTGTCGCATCGATCGATTTCTGTCCCTTTTCGGCATCGCCCGCGATGATAAACCGCTGTGCCGGACGGCCGGAAACGTCGAATTTCTCTGCGCCGGCCATCATTTCATCCACCGCGGCCTGCTCGGGCGTTCCGCCGGCGACCTGCCCCATCCAGCGTGCGACGTTACTACGCAGGTCTCCGCCGGCCGTGATCACCGTGATTTCCGACTCGCCGACTTTGAACGCCGCTTCACGCATCCCGCCGGGCCGAACGTCCAGGCGTTCCCAACCCTCGGGCGTCTCCGATTGGAGCGACGTTTGCGTCGGCGTGCCCTGCGACGCGTTGCCGGTTGACGCGTTGCCGGTTGACGCGTTGACGGGCGGTCGAGCCGCCGGCGGCATGCCCATCGGGCCGGCACCGGGCATCATCCCCATCGGAGCCGCCGTGGCGGCTCCGGGCTGTCCCACCAGATCCACCCAGACGGCTTGGCCCTCTGCCGCAGCCAACTCGATCGATTCGCCGCCGGACCATTTCTCGGTCGATGACTTCAAGCCGACTTGGCCGCGCCAACGGTTGACGTTTTGCTGGACGTAATCGTTCCACGCCGCTTCATCCATTGTGCCGGGAACCGACAGGTTGGAAATGCTCAGGTCCAATTGCTTTTTGGGCGTGTTGATATCGATCGTCGCGAAACGCATCGGTTTTTTTCCGCCGCGACGCCATCCCTCCGGCAACGGTTCCAGCACGGGTTCGTCACTCGAATCGAATTGGACACTTTTGACAAACGATTGAAATTCGTCGTCGATCAATGCCACCGCGTCTTCGGGGCCGAGAATTTTAAAGAACCAAACCTTTTCGCCGCGGGGCACCATCACCGCCAACAACCGATCCTTGCCGGGCAACAACTGCTCGGGGACCTGCTTGGGAATCTTGTAGGTGACGATTCCCTCTTGTTGTTGACACCCACCGATCATCAGAGTTGCGATCATCAGGGTTGCGACCATCAGCGTCGCTCGCATTCGCACCGGCGGGACGGCAAGCCGTCGACGGATCCCACCACCGTGGTGGCGTACGTTGTCTCTCAGATCCGGAATCATGGGCGCGGTCATAGCAGGGCAGGCGGGAGGGTGAAGTCCGTTTCAGGGTGGGAACGTGGTGTCCGTACCGTGTTAGTATAGACGCGCCACCACCCTTCTTCGTACCCGCCAGGGCCAAACCCGAGTCAGGAATCCCAGCCGATCAAGAATCCCAGCCCATCAATCCGATCAGCGAATCGGTCAGGGCGCTGACCGGCGAGGAGATATCGTTGTAGGTCCACATGTTGCGAACCAGATCCGTCATCAGCATGCCGCCCAACGAAAGCGTCAGAATGATGAACATCAGCGAGAGACACTGCAGCATCGAAAAGGGAACTTCGTAGCCCCCCATGCCGGACACGGCGCCGACCGAAGGCGATTCGTCGACCTCGTCCAGCTCGACCGCTTCGCCACCCAGGACGTCTCCGTCCATGCCGGCGGGCGATTCTTCAAACGCATCCGCCCCCAGCGGTTCGGCATCGCTGAATCCGGCATCGGCAAATCCCGCGTCGTCGGCGAAGTCATCTTGGAAATCGACGGCCTCACCGACCAGTTCCGAATCCTCGACCTCGATGACCTGCGAGCTGCTTTCCAGATCCGCATCCAAGCCGACGCCGGATGGCGAAAGCTGGAATTCCTCGTCCGATCCGCTGCCTCCGGCGTTCTTGCCGCTGGATCCAGAAATCCCGCTGCCGTCAGTCAGCTCGGCACCCAAGTCCAGCGCCGACAAACTGCTGCCGGCCAGATCCAGGGGCTCGCTTTCGAGCGACAATCCGCTGTCGCTGGGGCTCATCAGGTTGATTCCGCTGTCGCCGGCGACCGAAATATCACTGACGCTATCGAGCATCAAATCGGCGTCGTCATCGGCGATCACCAAGTCATCGTCCTCATCCAACGCATCGTCCATCTCGTTGATCACGCTGGAACCGAGCCCGCTGCCCAGCCCCGACGAGGTCAACAGGTTTTCACTGTCGCCCGAAATCAGACCGCTTCCGCTGCCGGACTGTTCGGCGCCGAGCAGATCCAATTCGCTCAAGACATCCGCACCGGAGGACTTCAGCTGCTCCCCGGAATCCGGCGAATCGAGTTCATTCATCAACTCCAGACTGCTCGCCCCGGCGGCCTTGACTTGCAGCTCATCTTCGGACAGCGAATCCAGATCCAAGCTGTCCGAATCTTCGCCCAACATCAAATCATCGCTGTCGTCTTCGGACAGTGAGCCGGCGAAGGCAAATTCATCGTCCGAACTGGCGTCATCGGTGACATCGACGTCGCTGATCGAGATTTTGTCGGCCTCCGCTTGGATCTCTGCCTTGGCGACCGGCCCGGTGCTGCCCTCTTTGGGATCAATCGCGATGTCGATCGAATCAAGGCTGTCGTCCATCAACGCCGGGTCGTTGAGTTTTAATTCCGCCGAATCGATTTCTTGCAGTGCGTTCTCGTCACTTTCAAACAGCGAATCCTGCTCCAACTCGTCGCCCCCGTTGCCACTGTCCGAGGCCACCAGCTCGACGTCGCTGCCGTCTTCTTTGGAGCCCGTCACCAAGTTGACGTCGCTGCCCTCGCCGGGCGTTTCCGAACCGATGCCCAAATCACTGCCGTCACCGTCGGCGGCCGAATCGCCACCGATCACGCTACCCGATCCCGAACCGGATTCACCGACCAGAATCCCAGACCCGAATCCGTCGGCCAATTCGTCTGCCAAACGGTCGATTTCGGTGTCGGGAAATTTCCAACTGGAACCGTCACGAAAACCGCGGACTTGGCCTTGGCTGCGAAGTTCAACAAGACGATCGGTGCTGATCCCAAGTTTTGCAGCAGCTTCTTCAAGTGACAGATAAGACATGGGCGAAGATTGATTCGAGCGGGGGGAGAAACGAAGGGTACAAAGGGTGCCCCGTTTCCCTATCGCTCGGATCGCCGGTAAACGCTACTTCACCTGACTGCCAAGCAGTCGAATTTGACCGGGAAGTGGCTTCGTCAGATTGAGCGATAAGGAAAAGTCGGCATCGATCGGGCGGCTGCTGACCAAGCGGATCTGGCCCGACCTATCGATATGATACACGGCGATTTGCATTTTTCCGGTATGAACCAGCGTAATTGTTTGACTTCCCGAGCCGTCAAATCCGTTAAACCCGATCAACTCCCCCGCCGCCGCGACTCGTGGCCCCGTTTCGCTCGCGCCGAGCTGCATCGCGGACGCTCCCACACCCTGCACCGCCTGTCCGGGGGGCAACGCGGCTTCGTAACCGCCGGCCATCGCGTTTTCCGGAATCCCATGAGGCGGCGGCTGGTCGGCAACCCCGCCGACGACCAAGGCTGCCAGCAGTCCCAATCCCAGCAATCCGATTCGCCAATGCATCCTGCAGTCTCCTAAATTTGATTCGTTCATCCGCCGTGCTACCAATCCGCCGGCATCACTCGCAACCCAGAATCTGGCAAACGGCGTCGTGAAGCGTTCCATTGGTGCCCAACCCGTCGCCTCCGCGGACCGTCGCGACGCCTTTCCAATCCGTGAAACGGCCCCCCGATTCCACCATCACCGGTAGGATCGCGGCCACGTCCCAGGCATTGCAGACCGGATCGATCATCACATCGGCCCGCCCCGTCGCGACCAACAAATAGCCGTAACCGTCACCCCACGTTCGGGTGATCCAGCACGCCCGCTCGATCCGCTTGAAGGTCTCCGCTGCGTCGCGGGCGTCAAACGAGTCCACTTGGCTGGTCACAAACACCGCTTGCGACAACTCGGTCCGCCCGGAGACCCGAGCGGGTATCCAGTCCTGCAGGGTTCCCTCGTTCGATCGCGTCTGATGCCAGCATCCGTGACCGAGTGCTGCGACGACCATTTCACCGAGTGCGGGAATGAAGATCACGCCGCCGATCGGCTGGCCATCTTTTTCCAATGCCAGCAACGTCGAATACAGCGGCACCCCACACACAAACGACTTGGTGCCGTCGATCGGATCGACGACCCAACGGTACCGCGACCGGCCCACCGTCTCGGCGAATTCTTCTCCCTGAACCGTGTCCTCGGGAAACGCCGCAGCGATTTGCTCGCGGACGAGCTGTTCGGCTTCACGATCGGCGATCGTCACCGGCGAGTCATCTTTTTTCGCATCGACACGCAAATCCCCCGAGCCGAAGTACTTCAGGGTGTGCGTTCCGGCGGCGCGTGCGATCGAAACCATGGCCGAAAGCCGGCCGGATTCGAGCGACGACCAAGCGTCCGGTCCCGTCGATTGCGTCGATCCCATGTTTGAATCCGTCATGTGTTTGTCGTTGTCTGTTGGTCACGTTGTCGGTTGCTCGGCGGGTCCGTCATCGCCGACCGCTGGACCGGTAAATTGTCCGGGAAAGAAACTTTGGTACAGCAGCATCCCGGCCCCGACGACCAACAGCGAATCAGCGATGTTGAAATTGGGCCAAGTCCATTGTTCGTTGATCCGCCACAGGATCCAGTCGCGGACACCGCTGCGCCATTGGTCTGGATAGCCGGCTTGCCACCAAAACCCCAAGCGATCGTAAAGATTGCCGATGATCCCGCCACCGACCATCCCCAACGCCACGGTCAACCACATCGACTCGGCCGCCCGGAACCAAAACAGCCAGATCACAATGCCGATCGCGGCGATGACGCTCATGCCGGCAAAAAAGGTGCCCTGCCCTGCCCCGACGCCGAACACGGCGCCGATATTGACGGCCGTCTCGATCCCGAAATACGGCTCCCAGACCCACCAGATGTCACTCTGGGTCGGCAAGCCTCGCCAGCGAAACACCGCGGCTTTGCTCCACAAATCCAGCCCCCCGCCGACCACCGCGATCGAA
Source organism: Stieleria sedimenti (assembly GCF_025060895.1). Taxonomy (GTDB): domain Bacteria; phylum Planctomycetota; class Planctomycetia; order Pirellulales; family Pirellulaceae; genus Stieleria; species Stieleria sedimenti. Next base: position 17,916 of record NZ_JANZKV010000298.1, read on the forward strand.
AGAAAAATCCAAAACCGCCCGGCCAGCGAGGGGCAGGCGGCTGTCGCACCATCGGAAAGCCCGGCTTCGGAGTGATTGATTGTCGGTTCAGCTTGATTCATCGTCGTTCTGCTGGCCCGGTGGGTGGCCGCTAGCGATCGCGGTGCGGGCGATTGTTGCGTGGGAGTGGTGGGAACGACTACACGGTAGAATTGTTCGCCCCGCTTGCCCAGGTCAACCTGCGCGAACCGCCGCCGCCAACCCCGGCGGGACGCGTCACGGCTCACTAAATCGACAGACCGGTCAGCGAGCGGCACGTGTTCAACCCGCGGGCGCCGGCGCGCCACTGGCTGACGCCACGTGCTGAGATGCGTCATCCCTGCCAAGCGAGGGTCCCAGGGGTTACATTAATGCCGTGTCCCCGATCGAAGCCGCCTCCCTTCCGAGATCCACCATCCAACATGTCTACTCCACTGAAAATTGCCGTCCACGGAGCTGCGGGTCGCATGGGTCGCCGGGTCGTCGCATTGGCGTCGGAAGACAAAACGCTCCAGCTCGTTGCCGCGATCGAAAATGACCAGCACCCACTGCTGGGCCAAGACGCCGGCGATCTGGCGGGCGTAGAAACCATGGACGTTCCGCTGTCGTCCAAGTGGCCCAACGATGCCGACGTGGTGATCGATTTTTCGTTGCCCGAAGCGATCGATCGCTGCATCGAAAAATGCGAACTGCACGAAACCGCGTTGGTCGTGGCCACCACCGGGATGACCGACGCACAAGTCGAACGTCTCAATGAAGCGTGCGAGAGCATCCCGATCGTCTGGGCCCCCAGCATGTCGCTGGCGGTCAACCTGTCGATGAAACTCGCTCAGCAAATCACCGAAAAACTACTGGATGTCCCCGGCGGCCTGGACATCGAAATCATCGAACGCCACCATCGCTACAAGGCTGACGCGCCGAGTGGAACGGCGCTCAAATTCGGTGACCTGATCGCCGAAAAACTCGGCGACGACACCAAACACGTGCACGGACGCGAAGGCCACACCGGCCAACGCACCCGCAATGAAATCGGTTACCACGCCGTCCGCGTCGGCGACAATCCCGGTGAACACACCATCGTGTTCGGCATGCTGGGCGAGCGGATCGAGTTGAACGTGGCCGCCAGCAGCCGCGATTGTTACGCCGCCGGTGCCTTGGCCGCCGCCAAATGGCTGAGCGACAAACCGGAGGGCATGTACGACATGTTCGACGTGCTGGAAATGTAATGAAGTGCGACGAGGGTTATCGATGTGACGTCTGTGGCCAAGACGTGACCTCCATCATCGACAGCGACTTGTACCTGCGCTACGTCATCGGCCAGCTCGACCCCGAAACCCTGCACACGACCGCCGAACGCCACCTCCGCTGCAATCCGGTCTTGGCCCAGTTCATCGACGACCCACGCTTTGAACCGGTCGTCGTCGACGGACCGATGGGGCTGGCCAACCTGGACCCCGACTTCGTCGCCCAGCGCCGCGATTTGGTCACACGTGGCTTCCGACGGCTGCACGAAATCAACCACTGGCCCGGCGATCGAGACCTGACCCAGTACCCGCTGCCCGAGGCCATCGAAGCCTACCGTTCAAAGTAGAACGGGCCCGAACCTTGAATCTCCACTTGGCAAGGTGTAGTCTATACCTGCGGAATTCCGTGCTTTGTGCTCAACTGTCGGCACGTTCTCCCGACCGAACTTTTCAGATTCTGCCTCGTTCCAGTCTCGCGACGGCACCTCGCCAGACTCGTCTGCTCACCGGATACATCATGACGCGATCAGCGATCCTTCTGCTTTCTTTGATCCTTGGTACGTTTGCGATCGCGGGATGCGGCAGATCGGCAACGATCGACAAACCCACCGAGTCCGAGACGATCGCATCGGGCTACGACGCGATGTCCGATGCCCAAAAAGCAGAATACGATCAAGAAATGGCGAAGCAAATGGAAAATTAGTGTGAGCGACGAGAGCCATTTGCTCGTCTAATAAAGATCTTATTCTTCTATCTCGGTAACCTTGGAGTTTTCAATGCGAAGGTATACGGCGCGTGCCGGCTTTACGCTGGTCGAACTGCTGGTGGTGATCGCCATCATCGGTATCCTTGTCGGACTGCTGCTGCCAGCCGTCCAAGCGGCGCGGGAAGCGGCGCGACGGATGAGTTGCAGCAACAACTTCAAGCAAATCGGTCTGGCACTGCATAACTACCATTCCGCCTATCAACGGCTACCGATGCACTACGGCGGCACGACGCCGGTCGCGCCGCTGGCCGACGGTCCCGGCGGTGTGACGAATTGGTGGGAAAGCAACAACTTCGGCAACCACGAACTGCTCAGCATCCTGGTTCCGCTGACTCCCTACATGGAGCAACAAGCACTCTGGGAATCGATCAGCCAACCGTTCCCCATCACCACCCCGATCGCCTTCATCTTTCCGCCGATGGGCCCGACCCCGACCCCCGGCAACGGAGCCGACCCGGCGCGGAACAGTTACGACCCGTGGTGGACCGACGTGCCGGCGTTCCGCTGCCCCAGCGATCCCGGCGAGGGACGGCCCGCGATGGGGCGTTCCAATTACGGCGCGCAATGCGGTGACAATCGCAGCCTGACCTTCGGCCCCAAGTTCCCCGACCTGACCGTCAACAATTCGATCGAAGATCAAAACGGCAAGCTCAACCGGGGATTCTTCGTGCCGCGTGAATTCACGCGTTTCCGGGACATCCTCGACGGTCTGTCCAACACCATTGCGATGGGCGAAATCACCACCGACCTGAAAGACGGTGACAAACGCACCACTCCCGCGATCACGATTTCGGGCACGATCGCTACGAACCCCAGTTACTGCGAAGAAAACTTCATCGACCCAGAAAACCCCTTGTTCTGGTTGGATCCCGACGGTGTGCTCTCTGGAAATTTCCCGGGTGATCAACCACGAGCCACCGTGTTCGGAGAGGGCCGAGGCTTTCGCTGGTGCGACGCCCGTCCGATCTACCATGAAGTCAATTGCATCCTGCCACCGAACAAGGGACTGTGCACCAACTCGTTCGCCGAAAACGAAGCGATCGCGCCGCCGAGTAGCCGACACCCCGGTGGCTGCCACGTCCTGATGGGTGACGGTGCCGTCGTCTTCACCACCGACTCGGTCGAATCGGGCAACGCCAACGCCCCGCAGCCCACCCCGGGCGTCGAGAGTCCCTACGGTTTGTGGGGCGCCCTGGGCACACGTTCCGGCAAGGAAGTCATCGAGGATTCACTCAACCAGTAGCGCGGACTCGACGTTCAGCGAGACCCTTCATCCACCCTGCCCGATTCAATTCGGGCAGGGTTGTTGTTGCGCCAGCCCGACCACCCCAGCGGGACGCATCAGCGAGCGGCACGTGATCACCAGGCGATAAACCGGTCTGATCCTGGCATCGATCGGATGCTAGAATCGGCCCAAACCCTCGCCGCATCGCCAAACCCCGTTGAAGACCAGCCGTGAAAGAACCCTCTCCCAAGCTGTTCAACGCCGGTTTCCTGGGCTTGATGGTGGCGCAGTTCTTCGGGGCGATGAATGACAACCTGCTGAAAGTCATCTTGGCGTTCGCCGTCGTTCGCGGCGTTTGGGAAGGCCGACTCGGTGACGGCGGCGAAGGCATCGTGAGCGTCTGCTTTACACTGCCGTTTTTGCTGTTGTCAGGATTCGCCGGCCAGATCGCCGATCGCTATTCCAAACGCACGGTGACGCTGTGGGTCAAGATCGCCGAGATCCCTATCGCCCTGCTCGCCGGCATCGGGTTCTACTTGGAAAACCTCTACCTGACGCTGCTGGCGCTGGTGGCGTTGACGTGCCAAAGCTCGTTTTTCGGCCCGGCAAAGTACGGCATGATCCCCGAGTTGGTCAGCGACAAAAATCTCAGCCGCGCAAACGGTTCGATCAACATGATGACCAACATCGCGGTGATCCTAGGAACCGTGATCGCCGGCTCTGCCAGCGTTCGCTACCACGGCAGCGAAGACGTGGCGCGGGCCGCATGGCTCCCCGGCGCGTTGTTTGTCAGCACCGCGCTGCTGGGATTCCTCGCCAGCTTGCTGATCACCCGCCTGCAACCCGGCGATCGCAACCTGGACATCAATTACAACCCGTTTGTGATCTACGTGGAAACGATCGAGAAGATGGGCCGCACACGGTTGCTGACCGTGATGATGGCCTGGGGCTACTTTTACCTACTCGCCGGGTTGGCCCTGTCGACATTGTTTCGTTATCCCGAGGTGCTCAGCGTGGGCGACGACGAAGCCAGCGTGCTGATGGGCGTGCTGGGCATTGCGATCGGCCTGGGCTGTGCCGTCGCCGGCTTTATCTCCGGCGACCGGATCGAACCCCGACTGACCACGATCGGCGCCGCAGGCCTGGTGATTTTCTTTTTCCTGCTGGCCGCCGTCCCGCCCTGGATGCCCGACATGCAACCGATGATCCGCGTCGCGCTCAGCAATGTCGCATTCTTCATCTTCTTTGCCGGCTTCTTCGCCGGGTTTTACATCATCCCGCTGCAGGCACTGCTGCAGAAACTCTCGCCGGATGATGAACGCGGCCAATTCCTGGGGACCGCCAACGCCGTCTCCTTCGCCTTTATGACCGTCGCGGGACTCCTGTACTGGGTCGTCATGTCGACGCCGGCCTTTAACACTCGCCCCCAACGGATGTTCTACGTCTCCAGCGGCCTGATGCTGGCCGGGGCACTGTTCTTCCTGTGGAAGCTGCGCGGCACTGGCATCCTGATCGGACCCAAACCGGACGATGAATCCGACGGTTAGCGCCGTAGGTCACGCTGTGCGTGACGTCTGGCCGTAGGTCACGCTGTGCGTGACGACTGACCGTAGGTCACGCTGTGCGTGACGTCTGACCGTAGGTCACGCTGTGCGTGACGTCTGGCCGTAGGTCACGCTGTGCGTGACGTCTGACCGTAGGTCACGCTGTGCGTGACGTCTGACCGTAGGTCACGCTGTGCGTGACGTCTGACTGTAGGTCACGCTGTGCGTGACGACTGGCATGCACAGCATGCCCTACAATACGACGCCCTCAGAGCAGCTCGTGATACGCCGCCCGCCACTGGCGACAGCCGGAGCTGCCGACGGCAAAGTCGCGACAGACCTGTGGCCGATGCTGGTGATGGCGACATTGCTTGGTTTCCGGGTCCAACCAGGTGCAAGGGCCGTCAAGCGTCGCACCGATCGGCGCAACGTAGTCAGCCATTTGCTGCAAGATACCGTCGCGTAAACGGGACGGCATCGCGACCCACCGCGTTAGATCAGCCCGCGCCAGCTCGGAAAGCGACGCCACATCAATGGCTTCAACGCCTGCCAACTGTTCGAGCGTCAAATTGAACGCCGGGTAGCCCATGTGCAAACAGCACACGCCGCAACCCTCGCAATCGACGACCGGTAATTCACTCACTCGGCGACCGGAAGCCCGACCAATTGCTTTTCCTTGGCCATCTTGCGAATGTCCTCGGTGATCTTCATCGAGCAATACTTGGGTCCGCACATGCTACAAAAGTGGGCGCTTTTGAAGGTGTCTTGCGGCAGCGTTTCGTCGTGGTAGCGGCGTGCCGTTTCGGGGTCCAGTGAAAGCCGGAATTGTTCATTCCAATCGAATTCAAATCGCGCCTTGCTCAATGCGTCGTCACGATCTTGTGCACCTTTGCGGCCACGTGCAACGTCGGCGGCGTGGGCGGAGATCTTGTAGGCGATCACGCCTTGTTTGACGTCTTCTTCGTTAGGCAACCCGAGGTGTTCTTTGGGCGTGACGTAGCACAGCATCGCCGCACCGTGCCAACCCGCCATCGCGGCACCGATCGCGCTGGTGATGTGGTCGTAGCCGGGCGCGATGTCGGTGACCAGCGGCCCCAACACGTAAAACGGGGCGCCCTCGCAGAGCTCCGCCTGTTTTTCCATATTCATTTGAATCTGATGCATCGGCACGTGCCCCGGCCCTTCGACCATCACTTGCGTGCCGTTCTTCTTGCCGCGCTTGGTCAGCTCACCGAGCACTTCCAGTTCCGCGAACTGGGCATCATCCGACGCGTCGGCGATCGACCCGGGTCGCAATCCATCCCCCAGCGACCAGGTGACGTCATACTCACGCATGATGTCACACAGATCATCAAAGGCATCGTAGAGGGGATTCTGTTTGTTGTGCGCCATCATCCATTTGGCGATCAACGAACCGCCGCGACTGACGATGCCGGTCACCCGATTGATGCTCAGGTGCAAATGTTCCAGCTTCACGCCACAGTGAATCGTCATGTAGTCGACGCCCTGCTTGGCTTGGTGCTCGACCATGTCCAAAAAGTGCTGGGCGTTCATGTCTTCGATGTTGCCGCCCAGCTCTTCGAGCATCTGATAAATCGGCACGGTACCGATCGGCACCGGACTTTTTTCGATGATTTGCCGGCGGATGTTGTCGATGTCCTTGCCCGTGGACAAATCCATCACAGTATCGGCACCGAAGTGGACGGCCGTGTGCAGTTTTTCCAGCTCTTCGCCGGCGTTGCTGGTCACGGCGCTGTTGCCGATGTTGGCGTTGATTTTGCACTTCGCCGCGACGCCGATGCACATCGGCTCGAGTGCGCCGGCGGCATGGACCTTGTTGGCCGGAATGACCATGCGACCGGCCGCCACTTCGTCGCGAATCAATTCGACCGCCAGATCTTCGCGTTTTGCGCAAAACTCCATCTCCGGAGTGATCTCACCTGCCTGCGCTGCCAAAATCTGCGTTTTGCTCATCGATTTACTCCGATTATCCCGCGCAAGCGCGGTGAAAAGCTCTGAATTGGAGGCTCTGTTATACGTCCGAACCGTGGTTTGGAGTAGATCCCCCGTGGCGTAAGCTTCCAGCTTGCGATTCGTGGCCTAAGCGTCCAGCTTGCGATCCGTGGCCTAAACTTCCTACAACGTTTTCAAATACTCCAACACCTGCCGTTTTTCGGACTCGGACAGCACATCGGGAAAGTCGTGACCGCGGTTGCTCTTGCCGAATTTTCTGGTGTCGAAATAACTGCGTTTGACGGCCACGTCGGTCTCGTCCTCGGGCACCCCCGCAACCACCTCCACCGTCAACCCGATCTTCTGCGGGTCCATGTCGGTCGAGATCGGCCGCCAAACCGTCGGCCGCCGCTGGGGATTCAATACATCCCACAGCGTCGGCACGCTTCCGTTGTGAAAGTACGGCGCACTGGCCCAAACGCCGTCCAGCGGCGGCGCCACGTAGCCGTCGGGATTGATCACGGTTTCCTGCTGATCAGGCTCCCCGGCATGGGCAAACCAACTGCGGGCATATTTCCTACGACCTTCGACGGTCAATGCGTTCAATCGGACGGGGTCGGTGCCGATCTCTTTGATCGGCACGCGGCGATTGGGGTAGTCCGAACCGACGCCGTAGGTCCCATGGCACTCGGAACAATTGGCGAGAAAGACCGCCCTGCCCTGATCCGCCAATTCCCGATCCACCGAGCCTTCATAAACCGGTGCCCGTAGCGAACTCAAGTAGGCGAACACGTCTTCGAAATCTTTCTCGTGCTCGCGATAAAAATCGGGGCCGTTCTCGGGCACGAGTGTGAACTGCATCAGCCCGCGATGTCCCTTGGCGGCAAAGCCGTCGATGTAGATGTTGGGCCGCTTGTGGAAGTGCCACCACGGCGGCGCGTCCATGTCGTGGTGCGTAAAAAACCTCGGTCGCCGGGCGACCAAATTCAACCGCTCGTCGCGACCGTTCATCAATCCCATCCCAAACACAACCGCGTTGGTCGTCCCGTTGGTCGTCCCTAGCGGGATGAACATCGCGCCCAGCTCCATCCGTCCGGGCAACAACCCCAAACCGAGTTTCGCCTTTCCAATTTCCTCGGTCAGCGTTTGCAGTGCGAAACGGTTGTTGGGTGCCCCGGGCGCGGGCTTGCCATAAACCGTCCCACCGTGACAGGAGAAACAGTTCATCGTCCAGTCGCCGTCGGAGTTGACGACATACTGAAGCGGTTTGCCCATATCATCGCCCGGACGGGTCGTCAAACCGTACCGTTCAAAGGCCATCTCACGACGCTGCTGCCGCGAAGCTTTTTCCGCTTCGCCACGCAGCGGCTCGGGCCAGACCGTCCACAAAGCGTCAAACGTCGATTGATGGAAATCACTCGGCAGCACCGCCGTCTCGGTCAAGAACCGATAACCCCGCGCGGCCGCATCCGAATCAGCAGCAGCGATGCTCGCTGGAAACTGGCACACCATGCCGATCCCCAACGCGATGATCCAAGCGGCAATGAAAGACGGTTTCATCAGTTGTTTGAGGTTGCAAAGAGGTGGCGAACGTCGACGAACACAGTCTTCGTTGGTGTCCAGCCTTTAGGCGTTCCGCAGAGAGCCTTCAGGCTCGCGATGGGTACCGAGCATGCGGCTAAAGGCCAATACCGCTAA
>NZ_JANZKV010000298.1:26373-40285 GCF_025060895.1 Stieleria sedimenti
TTAGCGGTATTGGGCTAAAGGCTGGACACCAACGACCGGACCTGCGGAAAAAATTTGCACACGACAGATAAAGAACCTTACGAATCCGCCCAGTCCCGACTGGCAGCCGAGCTTGTAGTCTGCCCGATTGACCGCAGGACTGCAAATCAATTCACTCGCCGAAATCCAAGCGGAACACCACCGGCCGGCCGGGAAACGTTTTCACCGCCGAAACGGGCCGAAAACGTTCCAACCGGTCGATGAATCGCCTGCTCGACCGGTCGCCCGATCGCGAAACCAACCAGACCCTCGCTTGGGGATGCGGAAGGTTTCGCACATGATGCCGGACCCAACTTTCGTGCTCAAACGCGCCGACGGCCACCACGGGATCGAGTGCGTACGGCCCGCGGAGCGGAAACGTCAAGTAGTCCCACTGGTCCTCGCTGACCGTTCCGGCCTCGGAGATCGGCCGGCGAAGAAAACTGGCTTCAATCAGCTGGCTGTCCAACCAGACCACGTCGCCATCGCCGATTTCGCCGCGAACCGACTCCACCGCCCCACGCCATTGCTCACCGCGCAGCTGAACCGGCCAGCGACCGGCGGCCAATGTTCGCAACGTGCCCTGGTACCAGAGCACAAAGCCGAGAAACAAAACCACAACCACGATCCCACAGCCCCGGCGTAACCACAGCGACGAGTTACCTTCCGCACCCACGCTGCTGAAACCCCGCACGATGCGAACCATTTCAGAATGAAAGATCGCGACCATCTCACCCGCGGTCCAGGCCAACAACGGCAGCGCGGCGACGTAGTAGCGACGATGCCACAGCGGCACCCACTCGAAATACGACGCGCAAAAGAACAGCATCGTTCCCGTCACGGCGACCAAACCGGGGATCACTCCGATCCAATCCACGCGATCGGACGGCTCTCCGGGGTCGTCGCACGAACGAGAGCGAAACGGCTGCACCAGACGGCTTGCCATCCACATGCCGAGCGCGGCGCCCAAGGGCAACAGCACAATCGGTACCCAAGCCCAGGCGTACCAGAGCTGCCACCAAGACGTCGCCTGCCCGAATGCCCTCCATAACTGACGCCGTTGCCACGAATCCGGCAGCGAAGACATCGCGAGCGCGGCAAGGGTTGCCACCGCAACGACGACCGCAAACACATCGGCTCGCCACCAACGCATTCGCCCACGTTTCCATGCAACCCACACGGCACAGGGGATCAGCAACGACAACACCCCCAGCGACGTCGGGTGAACCAGGGCGGCGACACAAATCCAAAACAGCATCGCCAATCGCCACCGCGCACCGCCGTAACTGTGCGCTGGGCCGAAACGATGCGTTTCCGACTGCCCCTGCCCGTCGACCGCTGCCGGAGCCTTTCCCAACCAGGTCATCATCGACCAAACGGCCAGCACAGCGTACAGCATGACGAAGGCGTAGGCCCTCAGCTCGCATCCAAAAAACACTCCGTTGGGATCGATCGCCAACACTCCCCCGGCGACCAACCCGGCGGAGACGTTTCCGGTTCGCCGGGCGACCCCCACGACCAGCAACGCCGACGCCAACGCACTGGCCAAAACGCTGCTGAGCCGCATCGGCAATTCTCCGGACCCGACCACGGCCGACCAGATCCACAAGAGGTGGAAGTAGCCCGTGGTTTGGTTCCCCGCGGCCGCCCGCGGAGCGACTTCGGAAAACCCGTCCGCGACCACCCACGCCGAATGCAATTCATCCAGCCAAAAACTCTCCTGACACGAGGGCAACCGGAACGCCAGCGACAGCGACACGACGACGACGACGGCCAACAACGTCGCGCGCCCATCGATCGCTGTCGTACGTGTCTCCATCAAATCATTCATTCCTATCAATTCAAATCGATTTATGGCTCGGACGCCCGCTCGGGTGCTCGCCCCCCGCACCGCACGTCTCCGCGTCGTGTCGTGTCTTTCCGCCACATGGCTACGACTGGGCATCGGCGCTATCATAGGGACTCTGCCCGAATCGCCATGCCCCCTCGGCCGTCATTCCCCCGAAAGGGATTCCTCCGAGAGGCATTTCCCAACCGCTTTGGGCCTTCCAACGAGTCGAAAGAAAATCGCGATGTCCGCTCCCGAAATCCCCACGTTGAACCTGCAACGCGTCGACGCACGCGTCGGGTCTGCCGAAATCCTGCAACAGCTCCGCGACAAGCTCAGCCCCCAAGGCGACGTCGTTTCCCCCCGCGGACGGGCGTTGACCGAAGAGGTCTTCGGCGCCCCGCTGACTCCCGTCGAAGTCGTCCAGAGAATTTGTGCGGAAGTCCAACGGGACGGGACCGAGGCGTTGCTGAAATTCAATCAACAGCTCGACAAGGCCGACCTGACCGCCGACCAGCTGCGTGTTCCCGCAGAGGACTTGGCCGCCGCACATGCCGCGGCCGATCCGGAATTGATCGATTCGATTGCACGCATCCGTGACAACGTGGCCACCTTTCAGCAAGCGATTCTGCATCGCGACGTCACGATCGAGCCCAAACCCGGAGTCACGCTGACGCAGCGCTACGTGCCGCTGCGTCGCGTCGGTGTTTGCGTCCCCGGCGGCGCGGCGGCCTATCCGTCGACCGTGTTGATGACCGTGGTCCCGGCCCAAGTCGCCGGCGTCCAAGAGATTGCCGTGGTCGCACCGCCGACACCGTTCGGCGCCTACAACCAAGACATGCTGGCGACGTGTTATGAACTCGGCGTGACCGAAGTGTATCGCATGGGCGGCGCCCAAGCCGTTGCGGCGCTGGCCTACGGCACCGACGTCGTCCCGGCGGTCAACAAGATCGTCGGCCCGGGAAACCTGTTCGTCGCCCTGGCCAAGAAACACGTCTACGGCACCGTCGATATCGATTCCTTCGCCGGCCCCAGCGAAGTCATCGTGATCGCCGATCAAACCGCCCGCCCCGATTTTATTGCCGCCGATCTGTTGGCCCAGGCCGAACATTCCCCCGGCAGCGCGATCTTGATCACGTGGGACGAGTCGTTGATCGACGCGGTCAGCCGACAGGTCGCCAAACAACTCGCGCTGCTCGAGCGAGCCGAGTTGACGTTGGACAGCTTGGAAGCCTTCGGTGCGTTGATCCTGGTCCGCGACGAAGCCCAGGCTTGTGAACTGACCGATTCCTTCGCCCCCGAACACCTGCACATCGAAACGGCCAACCCGCGCGACCAGATCGCCAAGATCAAGAACAGCGGGGCCGCCTTCCTCGGGCACCACACGCCGGTCGCGCTGGGCGACTATGCCGCCGGTCCCAGCCACGTGCTGCCGACCGGAGGCACTTGCACCTGGGCCGCCGGACTGTGCAGCAACAGCTTCCTCCGCAGCGGCAGCATCACCGAGTTCGACGAATCGGCGATGAACCAGATCGCCCCCGACGTCGAACGATTGGCCGAGAAAGAAGGCCTGACCGCCCACGCCCGCAGCGTCTCGATTCGGAGATAGTTTTTTTCAAGTTTCAAGTTTCAAGTTTCAAGTTTCAAGTTTCAAGTTTCAAGTTTCAAGTTTCAAGTTTCAGGTTTCAGGTTTCAGGTTTCAGGTTTCAGGTTTCAGGTTTCAGGTTTCAGGTTTCAGATTCATTTTCCTGTCACCCATTTTCTTGTCTTCCCTTCCGGTCTTCCATTTTTCTGCCCTTCATTTTTCTGCCATCTCCCCCATGTCAAAAACCGACCTCCGCCCTGCCCTTTCGCGGATGTTGCCCTACACGCCCGGCGAGCAACCGCCGCCAGGCAAATTCATCAAGCTCAACACCAACGAAAACCCCTACCCGCCTCCGCCGTCGGTCGTTTCGGCGATCCGAGACGCCGCATCAGGTCCGCTCAACCGCTACCCCGACCCGACCGCGACCGTGTTTCGTCGCGCCGCCGCGGAGGTGCTCGGTCTGCCCGGTCCCGATTGGATTCTGGCCGGCAACGGAAGCGATGAAATCCTGACCATCCTGGTGAGGGGCTTTGTCGGCGAAGGCCAAAAGCTGCGACTGCCCTACCCCAGTTACATCCTCTATCGGACGCTGGCGGACATCCAAGGCGCGTCGTGGGAACAGATCCCCTTTCTCGACGGCTGGCATCTGCCGGCGATGTTTGGCGAAGGCGACAACGACTTGCGGTTGGTGCTGTTGCCCAATCCGAACAGCCCCAGCGGAACGGTGGTGCCGGCCGAACAGATCGAACAACTCGCCGCCACCTTGCCCTGCCCGTTGGTCGTCGACGAAGCCTACGTCGATTTTGCCGATTTCAATTGCCTGGATCTGGTGCAGCGACACGACAACATCCTGGTCACACGGACGCTGAGCAAATCGTACGGCTTGGCGGGCATCCGATTCGGTTTCCTGGTCGCCCAACCGTCACTGGTCGGCAAGTTGTCGAACATCAAAGACAGCTACAACTGCGACTACCTGGCAACCGTCGCAGCGACGGCGGCGATCCATTCGCAAGACTGGCTGAAGGACGTGGTGACAAAAATGAATGCCACGCGGGCCCGGATGGAGTCTCAATTGACCGAGATGGGATTCAACGTGACGCCCTCGCACGCGAACTTTGTCTGGTGTCAACATCCCAGCGGCCGGCATGCGGACCTGCACCAGTTCCTGAAAAAGCAACAGATCTTGATCCGCTACATGGACTTCCCCGACTGGGGCGACGGTTTACGGATTTCGGTGGGAACAGACCAACAATCCGATGCGTGTATGATGATGATCGAGCGGTTTCTGCAATCGCTCTAAGACCGCCCTCGTCGCCGCCCCACAACACGCCATGTTTGACCCGCTTCACAAGTGGCTGGGCATCCCGCCCTCGGAACAGCCGCCGAATGACTATCGGCTGCTGGGGCTGGCCAATTTTGAAGACGATCCGGAAGTCATCGACATGGCCGCCGATCGTGACCTGACGTTTTTGCACGGTCTGACCAACGGCGAACACGGCGAGGCCGCCGAAGAGCTTTCCAATCGGATTTCGGCGGCGCGTGTGCGGTTGCTCAACCCCGAAAAAAAAGCGGACTATGACGCCCAGTTGCGTGAACTGCTGGACGAGGGCGAAATCGACATCGACTCGGTCATCGATTCGCTCGGCACAGCCAAACAGACTCCGCCCGAAACATCCGCACCGGTCGCGGCACCGCAAAATGCGTCGGCCATCTTGGGGATTGCGGCGAGCACTCCAGCCGCTGCGCCAGCCCCAACGACATCCCCGACCACCGCCGCGGTCGCTCAAACGCCACGCCCCGAGGCGACGCCAACGCCGCAGGTCCACTCACGACCGAGCGGCAAGACGTCGCGTCGAAAACGCTTGAGCCTGTTCTGGGCCATCGGCGTCTTGCCCGCATTGCTCGTGCTCGGATACTTGGTCTTTTCGATCTGGAACGGCGAACTGCACCTGGATCCGAACAAGTTGCAACGCCTTGGACTCCCCGCCGAACAAGCGGCCAAGTTTGCCGGCGATTCCAAACTCCCGCCGCATGCCGAAACGTTGCCCGACGCCGCGGATGCAACGGCCCCCTCCGACACGCCCAAAAAAGTCGCCACATCACTCCCGCCCCACCAGGCCGGATCGGGGCAAACCGGACCGGGCCGAGCCGGATCGAACCAAGCCATGGCCGCGGTCTCCCCCGCCCCCGCATCGCCCGCGCCCAATCCTTCGCCCAACCGGACGCCCCCCTCGGACGCTTCAACAACCCCCGCCTCTCCACCGGGCTCGTTCTCCCCGGCGATCACTCCGCCCGTCTCACCCAGCCTGGCCGAGTACGTGACGCCGGCGGGAAAACATCCGATTCCCTCGGCCGACTCCATCACCGCGAAGATGCAAACGGTCAGGGACTTGTTTCAACCCGAATACTTGCAGGCCAAGCAACGCGAGCAGCGGATTGCGGTCGCAGACCAGATGCGTGAAACGGCCGACGAAACGAAGAACGATCCCGAAGGCCGATTCGCCCTGTACCGCGTCGCCCGCGAAATTTACATCGGCGAAAGCGACTTTGATTCGGCGTTTGAAATGGTCGATCTGCTCGACCAATCGTTCGAAGCGATCGATGTGATGGGTCTGAAACGTGACGTCCTCGAAAGTGTCGCGGGCCGGGGTGTCCCGACGACCGAGTTTTCCGACGCGGCGATCAACGTTGCAGACGAATGTCTACACGCCGGCCGACTCGATGACGGCATCGCAATCTGTAAGACGCTGCTCGAAACGGTCCAACGAATCCCGTCGCCCCAATTGGGGCGACTGAAGGATGTTGAACAACAGCTCGCCGACGCGAAAACGCTGTTCGGTGGCTACCAACTCGGTCTGGCGACGTTGGAATCGAATCCCGACGACGCCGACGCCCAATCGGCCGTCGGCAAGTACCTGTGCCTCGTCAAAAACCGTTGGGCCGATGGGCTGCCGCGACTCGCCGCCGGTTCCGATCCGCTCTACCGCGAAGCCGCCGCGAAGGAATTGACGCTCGCCAATGCCGACATGACGGAACTGCAGGTCGCCGACGGTTGGTTCAAGATCCTCGACAGCTCCGAATCGAGTTTTGAAAAACGGTCGCTGGCCAATCACGCCAAATCGTTTTATCAATCGGCCCGACTCAAGACCGCCGGATTGGAAGTTCGAAAAATCGATCAGCGGCTGATCGTTCTCAACGCGTTGGGAACGCCCGGCCCGCTCAGCGCCGCGCGGATTCGCGCCGAACAACGCGAGGCAGCGGCCAAGGCCAAACTGGATGCCAAGAACCGAGCCTTAGCCGCGCAACCCAAAGTCATCCAATCTCGCACCTACGATTCAACCGCGTCCACGGATTTTGCCCGAATCCGCGGCAACACGATCGTCGTCGGAATGGGCAACACGTCGTTGGGAACCGGCGAGGCCGCAGCCGGAATCGAGTTTGAAAACGTCGGAACGATCAGCGTGCAGGGTGCCCCCTCCCACGCCACCATGGTCACCTCCTCGGCAACCTCGAAAATCGGCTTCGTCATCGATTACCACACCGGTTCCAGTTACTCCAAGCGGGTGTTCCTGAACTTCGGCACCAACACCCCAAACGACTTCTCTCCCAATCCGCCCTGGGGCACCGGCAAAGCGCCCGACGACCGTGATTTCTTGCCCGTCAGCCCCCAATACACGCTTGATTTAGAGAAATGGGCGCCCGGCAATTGGGATGGCAAGTGTTGGTTTTCCGTCTACATGCAAAATTCGGGAATGAATCGCATGTTGACGGCAACCGTTGCGTGGCAGCCCCGATCCAACCCTCTCGAATCCGAGTAAACGATTGAGCATTCGCGGGTCCGAAAAGCCGACGTCCAAATCGAACGCCACTCCACCAGCGTCCCATCTGAAACCGTCGATCCGTTCGATCCCGAATGGTCGATTCTGTGAAGGTGGCTTGCGTTGGTCTGATTGGTCAGCTGCTGGAAAATTGGACCTATGGGACAGATAGGACGTATGGGTCCCATTGGTCCCATTGGTCCTATTTCGGTCGTTGCCGTCCCCTGGCGTCAGTCCTCGCCCGGTACATCCGTTCGCGCAACCCACCCTCGCTGAGAAACGCTTGTTCCAATTGTCGAATCTGCCGGTCGAGCATGTAGTTGGTTTGATGAACCAAACACACCGCGATATTCGCAACAACGATGCCGTCACGCGTTTCCACAAACCTCCGGTACGTCTGATAACTCTCCCCGTTCTTTCGCCCCAACCCCCGCACGTACAACGCTTGCTCCGAACCCTTGTCCCATAATTGGCCGTCTTGATTGCGGATGTAATCGCGGTAGTCTTCCAACAACTCCTCCAAGCTCGCGCGCGCAACGTTTGTTAATTTGATTTCCGTCTCCTTCGAAGTGCCCGACGCCATACTCCCTTCGATGATGTTTTGCTTGCCGCTGCGAGCCGCCTGGATCATTTGATCAACGGTGCGGTCGAATTTGGACAGAAACCGATCACAGAAGCGAACCGTGACGTCATAGACGATCACCGATTTCTGATAAGACACGAGATCCTGATAACCACCATGAGCTGGAATGAATCCGCTGGACATGGATGACCTCCTTCGGCAGTCAGGGGCAGATGAGGTCGGCGAGTTTAGCAGAACGGCGAACCTCTGCAGAGGGGTGCACAACAATAGGACCAATGGGACAGATAGGACGTATGGGTCCCATCTGTCCCATAGGTCCTATTCGGTCGCTATATTCTGCCAACCCCAACCCCAACCCCAACCCCAACCCCATCACCTCACCCCCACCATGCCACGCTCCGCTCAAATTCAACGCACCACCGGTGAAACCGAGATCCGCCTTTCGATCAATCTGGACGGGGGTGGTTCGGGGACACGCAACTCGGGGATCGGGTTTCTGGATCACATGCTGGACTTGCTGGCCAAACACGCGTTGATCGATTTGGACGTCGATGCCAAGGGCGACCTGCATGTCGACGACCATCACACCGCCGAAGACATCGGGATCGCGCTGGGGCAGGCGATCGATCAAGCGCTCGGCAATCGCGCCGGGATTCGTCGCTACGGCCATTTCACGCTACCGATGGATGAATGCCTGGTCACCGCGGCGGTCGACTTGGGCGGGCGGTATGCGTTCGAATACAACGCCCCGATTGCGGCTTCAAAGATCGGCACCTTTGACAGCGAACTGGTCGAACACTTTTGGCAATCCTTTGCCGCCAATGCGAATTGCAATCTGCATGTCGTGCTGCACCACGGACGCAACGCACACCATATCGCCGAGTGCGTGTTCAAGTCGGTCGCCCGGGCGATTCGAATGGCCGCCGAATCCGACCCGCGCAGCGACAGCGTCCCGAGCACCAAGGGCGTGCTTTAGCGGGCGATGATGGAATCGAGGGCGAAATCTTCGTGAGCGTCGTACGGATAGAACTGCCGTGCGACTCGCTTGCCAAGAATTCCCAAATAAAGTTTTCGGAACCGGGCTTCGGTCGTCTCGTTGGTGTACACCCCGGCGGTATTGGGGTACGTGAAGTCGTCGATGTCACGGGTGAATAGCTCTTCGCCGGTCTTGGCATCGATTACCGTGATACGAACGTCGGCGTGGCCGCGATACAACGTCGCTCCGTCGCGCAGCTTCAAATTCATCACTTCGATCGCCAGCACTTTTTCCGCATCGACGCCGCGGCCGATCTCGGCGAATTCGACTTGATCCCAACCGTGGGTGTCGCGCCAGTTTGCGATTTTGTCTTCGCGAATCAGCTCGATGTCATCCACCTCTTTGGACAGCCATTGCATCACATTGCGGCCCAAGATCCGCGCCGACACGTCGTCGCTGTATTGGCTGTTTTCGGTCAACGTGACGACTGCCACGCGAGAGTCCTCCAACCCCTCATAGGCCGCCGGTACCTTGTCAGCGCCGGAGGCGTGAATCAGGTTGGACAGCAGTCCGAGACAGCCGGCTTGGGTGGAAACAAGAATGCAAGCGACCGCCGTCAAGCCGAGGCTTGCGACCAGGCGTGTCCCCTTGCCCGAGGAATGAAAACGAGACAATCGCATCGGCACAAAATCCTTTTCGTGGCTGATCTTCTGGTGAAACCTTACGCGATACCGAAAATCTGAGCTTGCCCGCAAGGTTCATCACCGCAGGTTTTTGACGGAATCCAAATTACACATCCTCCCAAATCACCCCCGCATACCCCACCACGCGTTCTTGACCACCGCCGTAGTCTGCACTCGTCGCGTACGCGATTTCCTCCGCTTTGGCCGTTTTCCCCAGTTTTCGCATCACCATCAACACAAGTGCCGCGGGGATTTGGCCACACATGCTGATGCTTTCTTCGCCGCAAACCCGCAACAATTCGGCGCCGTCGCCGGTGGCCAACGCGTCCAGTGCCAATCGGTCTCGCCGACGGTTTTCTTCGTCGTCGGCAAAATGATTCATGTCACTACTGATCACCAGCAGCGGCGGCTCGTCCTGCTCCTTGATCCACTCGGCCAACGCCGACGCGGCGGAATCCAAAGCCTGGAGGTCCCCGCCGTGCATCGCGATCGCGGCCAATCGGGCATCGGGGCACAAGCGATTGATCAATGGCAATTGCACTTCGATCCCATGCTCTCGCGCATGGGCGCGCGAATCCAGCTCCATGCCGGGAATCTGTTCGGCCAACTCGCGGGCCAGCTCCTCATCGCCCGCGATCTGAACGGTATCACTCAACTGCCAGTGATGATGCGGCGCGACCGCCCAATCGACTCCGTCGGCGGTGTGCTTGGGTCCGATGATCAACACGCGATCGGGAACATCGATCCGCCGCCAAATCTCCGCCGCCACGCGGCCGCTGAATCGAAGCCCCGCATGCGGGACCATCACGGCAAACGCCTTGTGTTTTTTGCAATCGGGCAATCCATCCAGCAAGCGATCGACCTCCGCCTCTCGGGCGCTGTCCTCGGCCGGATAAAACGCCCCGGCCACGGCGGGCCGTCGGACGGTGAAATCCGCATCAGCCCTGGGACCGAGCGACACCGAAATCGCATCGCAGGAACAGTCACAGTGCATCGAATACAACTGCTCCCCGCCGCGAAACCGTTCCATCGCGCGTGCCGCTTCGATCAACGCCTGCGGCTGCTGGTCCTGTCCATATTGAATCGCCCAACGCCGGCCATCGGTCAGCACCATCGCACGCGTCCCGCCATCGGTTCCTCGCATGTCCGCATCCTCGAGCGGGCCGTGATGCACACAATCACTCAAGACCGCCAATTCGACGTCGCATTCGTTTGCCGAAAACACGCGTTCATCCAACCACAGCGACGCCTGTTCGGTCATCTGATACAGCGACGTCTGCATCGGGCGGGTGTCTTTGATGCTCAGTTGCAGCCACTGATGCGAACCGTGACTGGGATGCCGAATCGAAAGGATCAGCCCCAACACCTCCAGATCGCTGACGCCCATCGCGTAATACATCGGCGTGGCGCCGATCTGCAGGGCGATCAAATTGCTGCGCACCCAGTCACGACAGAGTGACAATTCATGCCGGGTCAACAGTTGTTTTTCATGCCGCAACAGCGACGGATCGGTTTCGAATCGACAACCGAAATGAACTCCATCGAACAACATCACTTGGGCATCGTCGCGCAACCACACGCCAGCCGGCAATCCCGCCTTGCGACACACGGCATCCAAAAATTGCCGCGCATTCCAGCCTTGCTCGATCGCAACCTGGGGCAACAACAAACCGCTGTTGTGTCCGAACTGGATTCGTAAGCCGTGCGTCCCCACCTGGACCGCCTGCTCCCGCTGTTCCCCCTGAACACCGATCGGCCGCAGCGGTCCGAGCAGCGAAACCGACAGATCCAAGTACGGCAATTCGCTCATCGACAGCGGCGCCATGCGCGGATCGCGCGCCGTCCGTGCCGCCGAATCCGCCATCGCTTCACCGAGTTTCATCAACCCGCCCTGCCGGCCGCAACAGCCGCGTAGTGTCTCGCCGCGTTTGACGGTCACGAACACTCCGTCGATCGGCAGCTCGGCCAGCTCACCGAGCGATTGGATCGCCACGGACTGATCCAGTCCGCCGACCGCGGCCTGCACCATCGCCGAGGCCGCTTTTAAGATCGTCGACTTCTGATCGTCCGTCAGCTTCGTCAGATCGTTCCATTGTGTCGTCGCCATCGCTTTATCCTCCACTGCTGGTTGCCGTTTGGTTTTGTCCAGTCGTGAGCCCGCGTCTTCGATCTGCACAAGCCGTTGCTGCGACCCGACGGCCTGCATCGGTTGCTCGATCGGCTCGATGCGGACACGTTGCCGTCGCCCACCCCAATCCCCGGGAACATCCTCAAACACGCCCGGGATCGTGGCGTCACACTTGGAACACCGATTCCCCGACAACGTGTACCGCCCCAACTGATGCCAGTCGCGTTCGATCAACAACGCCCCGCAACCGTGACAGTACGTACTCTGTCTGGCGATGTCATGCACGTTGCCGACGTAGACGTAATTCAATCCACACCGTTTGGCGATGTCATAGGCCATGACCAGCGTCGACAAATCTGTCCCGTTGCGATCGGTCATCTTGAAATCGGGATGAAAGGCCGTGAAATGAATCGGCACGTTCGGCCCGACGTGCTCCATCACCCAGGTGCACATCCGCCGAATCTCGTCGGCGGAATCATTCGCATCGGGAATGATCAAATTGGTCAGCTCGACCCAACAATCCGTTTCATTGCAGACGAACTCGATCGTGTCCAAAACCGGTTGCAGGTGCGAACTGGTGACCTTGTAATAAAAGTCTTCGGAAAAGGCTTTCAGGTCGATGTTGGCGGCATCCATCGCGCCGAAAAATTCACCGCGAGCCTGCGGGGTGATGTAGCCGGCGGTCACCGCGACCGACTTGATTCCGATCTCGCGGCAAGCCAGCGCCGTGTCGATCGCATACTCGGCCCAAATCACAGGATCGTTGTACGTGTACGCGACGCTTCGACAACCCGAGCGCTGGGCCGCCAATGCGATTTCGTTCGGCATCGCTCGATCGCTCAACCGAGCGACTTCTCGACTCTTGGAAATGTCCCAGTTCTGACAGAACTTGCACCCCAGGTTGCATCCGGCCGTTCCAAAACTGAGCACCGGGGTGCCGGGCAAAAAGTGATTCAGTGGTTTCTTTTCGATCGGGTCGATGCAAAACCCGGTGCTCTTGCCATAGGTGTCCAACACCATTTGACCGGCGACGTTCTTGCGAACAAAACAGAACCCCCGGTCGCCCTCTTTCATCCGGCACGCCCGCGGGCACAGCTGACACAGAATTCGCCCGTCTTCTGTTTCCGTGTACCAGTGCGTTTGAGTTATCATGGGTATCGTCCTTCGGTCTCTCGCCATCGGCACCCATCCGGGCACCGAACCGTGGCAGAGGCTTCCAGCCTGTCATCCCTTGGGTTCTCCAGGCCGGAAGTCGTTTCCTCGGATACTACACCTACCAAATCCACCATCGATGACCACCAGCCGCCGTCAATTCATCGCCGCGTCCGCCGCCAGTGTGGCCGCCAGCTTCGCCGCCGCCCCGATTCAATCGGCGCTCGGAAACGACGACATCGCATCTGATAAGAATACCATCTGTGTCTTCACCAAACCGTTTAACTCGCTGACCTTTGACGAACTGGCCGAAAAGATCGCGGAAATCGGATACGACGGGATCGAGGCCCCGATTCGTCGCGGCGGACACATCGAACCGGAAACGTGTGCCGATGAATTGCCCAAATTGGTCGAAGCACTCGCCAAGTGCGGCCTGGAAATCACCGTCATGACGTCCGACATCAATGACCCGGACGACCCGCTGACCGAGCGAGTGCTGCGAACCGCCGCGACCCTGGGGATCAAGCGATACCGCATGAAATATGTTCACTATTCGCCGGATCGGGCGATCAACGACCAGCTCGCCGACTGGCACGACCAATTCGTCGATTTGGCGGCCTTGAATCACGACTTCGGCATCACCGGACTGTACCAAAACCACGCCGGCAACAAATACATGGGCGCGGCGATTTGGGATCTCGACCGCGTCCTGGACGGCATCGCGCCGACCGACATCGGCATGGCTTATGACATTCGACACGCCACCGTCGAGGGAGGCACAAGCTGGCCGACCACCTTTCGCATGATCCGTGATCACATCGACACGGTCTACGTCAAAGACTTCGTCTGGGAAGGGACCAAAATGAAAAACGTGCCGCTAGGCGAAGGCCGGGTCGCCCCAGCCTTTTTCAACATGCTGGCCGCGACCGACTTCACCGGCCCGATTTCACTGCACGAAGAATACATCGATCACAAAGCCCCCGAACTCGTGCCCCAACACCTCGCCGCGATCAAAAAAGACCTCGCAACGCTGCACGACATGATGAAGTAACACCAATGGCACGTGCATCAGCGCTGGTGTGCAGGCTTCAGCCGCCCGTTTCGCTGCTCCGCAGCGACCAGGAATCGCCTAAAGGCCAAT
>NZ_JANZKV010000298.1:40335-44306 GCF_025060895.1 Stieleria sedimenti
TTGGCCTAAAGGCTGGACACTAGCAGCTCGGTCAGACTGATCGGTGACGCCGGCGGATTGTCCGATCGGAGCACCATCCAAACCCTCTGCGTCAGGTCAGTCGGAACCGTCGCCCCGTCCATGTTCACCGTCAAGGACTCTCCCGTCGCCAGACTTGCAGTGAAAGAAATCAGGTTTTCCGCCGACGCCTCTTCATATTGAAATTCAATCGATGAGCCGTCGGCGTATTGCGTGTGGCGCGACACGATTGCTCCCAAGGTCTCTTCAAATCCCTCGATCGGTCGGCGGACGTCGTCGGGATCGAATAGTCGAAGCGGCCAGGTCAATGGATCAACAGGGGAAGCGATGACGTCCGGCGCATCAACCGTCCAACCGGGAATGCAGACATATTGCTCGGTTGTTTCGCTTCCGTCGGATCCGAAACGCGTGACCGTTGCCGTTCCGTCCCCCTCCAAATATTCGGCGCTCAGCAAACCGCTTGCCGGTTTCGCAATGATCAATGGCAAGCCATCTCGATTGCGGAGATACACGTTCCCCTGGTCCCAAATCACGGTCACCCCAGGATCGACAACATCAACGGACTTCGACCGTCCATCGGCCGACGTGAACACCACCGATGTCGGCTCCCCCTGACCGTCCGGGAGCACCGCGACCTGGCCATTTGTGGGGTTCGCGGCCTGATCGATGGCCAATCGATTGATCACCTGCAAGATATCCACCAGCCCGACCACCCCGTCTCCGCTGACGTCAGGATGAAACCCGGCGTAGGGCTCCATCGCCGCCGGATCGTCCTCCGACCACGCCGACTGCATCGTTTCGATCGCCGACAATTCATAGTCACCGATCAGATTGATCAGCTGCAATACGTCGATCGGATGCACGTACCCATCGCCATTGACGTCATACGCATTGCTCTGATTGTGCCAGTCTCCGAATTCAACGCCCCCGGCACTTCCGGCAAGTGGCAAACGCGGTTCCAACGATTGCATTCGAATGGATCGCATGGCGTTTGAAGACCGTGACTGATGATTCGACATGACGTGATCCGCAGATTTCGATTCCAAAGAGACTCAACCCAGCCCTCTTCCATTGTTGGCAGATCCCTGCTTCAGCTGTCACGCGCAATGAGTCATTTCCACCAATAATCTTCCTCTGTCCTCTGCGGGCTACCAAATCAGCGGGATCAGACGCCAGCGGACTTTCCGGCAGTAACGTTGATACTCGACACCGCTCAATAACAGACGTTCTTCGACACGGATCCGGATCGCGAACAACGCGAAAATGAACAGCAAGATCACCAGTTGCTCCCAACGCAGTCCCGCGGCGACAACGCAGGCGACCACCATCGCCAGTTCACCGAGATAGGCGGGATGCCGAATGATCGAGAACGGGCCGTGCACGACCGTGCCGCGAATCGCCGGCAAGATTGCAAAGCAGCGACCGAGGAACACGAAACTCAGGATCGCCAAACCACTGCCGGAAACGAACAAGAGTTGCGTGGAAATGTTCCAATCGCTGGGAGACCATCCAAACACCCAGCCGCCGACAAGCACCGCGGGGACGGCCATCAAACAGGTTGCGAAATCACCCTGCTGTTCAACACCACGCCGCAACAGAAAAAGCACACCCACCATCAAGTGCAACAGCGACGTCGCGATCAAGATCGTCAAGGGACGCTGCCCTAGGTTGGACCAAATCGCGGCGCCGGCCCAGCTCAGGATCGAAACGCCGATCGCGATGTCAACGAAACGCGGCGGCGGGGGCACTAGTAGATCCAGAATCCCCAGTTGAACATCCAGCTGAGCAAGTTGATCACAATCAATCCGCCTCCCCAGAGCATCCATCCCTGCACTTCCGATCCGCCTCCGGCGTTTTGCGCTTCCAACATGTGATGCTGAATCGAACCGACGAAGCTGGTCGCTTCATCCGCATCCCAACCGCTATCGACCAACTTCTGTGCGATTGATTGCGGGTCTTCACCCTCGGCCAAACTTTTCGCCACGACCTCCGCTAGACCTTGAATCTCATCGGATTCCTGTCCGGGTGGCAATTCCTGGTTCATCGTCAATTCGACCGCGTGAGAAAGAAGGGGATTTTAAACCCACTCTATGGCGACCGGAGTCGGCTGTCAAATCGACGTTTGTGGCGTTGCAGACAGGACTCAAAGCTTACTCCTCGGGGCCTTCGCCGCTTCACGCCGGCAGTCGCATACCGACACGCCGCGTCAGCCAGTGCCGCGCGTCGAGTTGTCGTTCGTCGTTTTCGGTACAAAAAAACCCACCGCCGATAATCCGATCATCGCCAAGAGCACCGAATACAACAGGTTGTTGGAAAAGAACGCGATCGAAAAGAAGATCGTCACGCCCGCCGCGGCCGCCCATCGGGGCGGCAACAACCATAACCCAAACCCGAACAGCGTCTCGACCGCGATCACCTTGCGGCTGTACCAGGTCGCGATGCCGCGCAGCGTCTCAGCGTCGTAGGTCTCTCGCAAATAGTTGAACACCCAGAAGTCGCGCTCGCGAAAATAGATGTCGTAAAAGACTTCTCCCGACCAGTACTCCGGTGTCCACTTTCCGACCGCGCCGCCGAGCAGAATCATCGACGCGATCGCGCGAGCCAAAAACGCCCCACGACGCAGCAGATCCGATGGCTCGTCCCGGTCCATGCCCGTCGCAAACCAGAACACCCAAATCGAAGCCCACAAACTGGTCGCAAACGTCATGTCATTGTGACTACCCTGGTGAATCAGCATGACTGCCAGGCAACCGACCTGTGCCGACGCGCACAGCATGCGAATCCAAGGCAACATGCCGACCACGCCCAAGATGATCGCGGTCAGTGATCCGAGATAGGCCCAGCGGATCACATCGGCCGATTGCAGCCACGCCGGAAAGAACGGATCGGACAGCGGCAGCCGATGATAAACCTGGTCGGCCAGTAGGAAGAATTCGTACTTCCATGCCAGTCCCGCGAACACGCTGATCTGAACGATCAAGTACGCCCACAACACCCGTCCCGAGTCAGGCGCCGCGACCTCGACGTCCGCTTTACTGCCGTCTGTTGCCTTGCCGCCGAACATCACCGGTCACCCCCGGGCGAAAGAATCTCGGACGACTCGCGAATCCACTCGAATCTGCCGTCGCCGATCGGCTTGGCGTGAATCTTGGTTTCCAACGTTTGCCCGCGATAAGACGATCTGATCGTCACCCAGCGATCCTGGCCGGGACTGAGCAACGAGTAGCGTCCGTTGGCGAACGTCAACACCCGAGTCGGAAAGTGATTGATGTAGCGGGGTCGACTCGAATCGAGCACCGGCGTGATCAAGCCTTCCGGTAAATCGCGAATCTCATATTGATTGCCGAAGTTGTACATCGCCGGAATCGGAGCCTGGATGGCCCAGCACGCAAACGATTCGGTCGACAAATGAAAACGCTTCATCGTCACGCGGGCGATCGCCGGATAAAACGGCAGCAGCAACAGCCAAACCGCCACCGCGCAGACCCCAAAGAGGATCAGCACGAACAGCGGATCGCGACGCGGTCGGCGAGTTTCGGTGTCCATGGCATCCTCTCAAGCAACTTTGACGCAACCTGCATGATCGTTTAAATCGCTAAACCCTCATACGCCCGATCAAGCTCCAGACTCAGATTTTCAATCGGCAAATCGAACCGCTCTCCTGCACCGTACTGCTGACGAAGGAAGCCTGAATCTCCGCGGGTGTAAACCACTGCCGATTTCACGGCTTGTTCCATCAATACAGACGCTCCGAGCAATCAAGTTGTGTGCATTCGTCGCACCGACCATCACACTGATTGCCTTGGAAGGGGTTACCAGCAGGACACGCTGGTCGATCGATCAGTCACTGCCATTGATGATACCGGACTTAATTCCGGGCTCCGGCCCTACGCCGTGAACGACTTTTTAGCGGTAGGGCGCGAGCCCTCCGGCCTTTCACGGTATTTTTGAAG
>NZ_JANZKV010000299.1 GCF_025060895.1 Stieleria sedimenti
GGTCAACCAGGCAGTCGACCGCAAGGTGATCGTCAGCGATGGCAAAATCGCCAAGTCGATCAAAATTCGACAGCCGGACGAAACGTATTCGCTCAAAGCCGGGTTCTTTGTCGACCAAACGTTACTTCAATCCGGTCGCACCGCCACGCTGCTGGTCCGTCCGCAATTGCGAGTGGGAACGACACCTGTCGACCCGGCGATCTTGAAAGAAGCGACGGTTCGGATCGTCGCCACAGATCTCGACGGGATCGAAACCAGCAAGCAATTCAGTGGGCTTGAACTGGATCAGGCAAAAGAAATGCAGCTCGATTTCCGTGTGCCGTCGCGTGTCGCCCGGATCGACTTTCATTTGTCCGGTCACGTGGTCGGCCTCTCCGACCGCCGACATCGAGACCTGAGCGCTAGCCACTCCATCGAGATCGCCGGGATCCGCCGCACCACCCACACCGTCGATGCCTTCCTGACTCGCGACGGTGACAACTACGTGATCGAAACGCGCGGACGCAGCGGCGAAGCGATCGCGGGTGCGACGGTGCAATTGGAATTTTCCGTCGACATCGGCGAGGTCCGCCCCAGCCGCTACCTGCAAAGCGATGATCGCGGACGGGTGCAACTGGGACAATTGGCCGGGGTGCGTCGTTTGCAATACGGGATCGCCAATCAAACGCAGCATCGGTTTGACCTGGCGCTCAATCAGCAGATCTGGCCCTCCGCGTTGCACCTGTCGACCGAAAACGACTTGCGTCTGCCGCTGGTCGATGGCGCACCGGTCGACCAGTTTCGATTGCTGGCGACGCGTGACGGCCAGAACCATGCCGACCACTCGGATCAACTGCGTCTGGAAAACGGTTTCCTGGTTGCCTCCAATCTGCCGGCGGGGGATCTTCGCTTGGTTGACCGTCGCACCGGTAACCAAACTCAGATCACCGTCGTCCAAGGCCCGACCATCGATCAGGTCCTGGTCGGACAGGTCCGCCATCGCGAACAAAGTGTTGCCGTCCCGATCTCGATCCGCGATATCAACCGCAACCAGGACGGCGGCGTGACCGTGCGTCTGGCCGGCAACACGAATTTGGCTCGGGTGCACGTCGTCGCATCACGCTATTTTGATCGCCACTCACCGCTGGATGATTTGTACTTGGGGATGCCGTCGCTGCGCGGGCGGCAGCTCTCGCTGGGGCGCTGCGGATAC
>NZ_JANZKV010000003.1 GCF_025060895.1 Stieleria sedimenti
CACCCCAGCGGGACGCATCAGCGAGCGGGACGTCAGCGACCGGCGCATGGCAAACGCGCCACTGGCTGACGCCCAATGCCACCTACTTTGACGCCAAGCGGGGTGTTTTTGTTAGCGGTCGGGCGCGAGCCCTCCGGTCTTTCACGGTGTTTTTGAAACGCGACCGGACGGCTCGCGCCGTTCCGCTAACACCTTTAAAGCCAAAGGACGTGACATTGGGCGGACGCCACGTGCTGAGATCGCCACGTGCTGAGATGCTGTCCCCCGGGCGGCGGCGTCCGCGATTGACGGATGATCGGTGACGCCGTATTCTCTCGGTCCGCCGGTGAATTTAAGACATCGATTCCGCTTCCTCGCAACGATCATTTAATCCACGACGATCACTGTGCTGATTCAACCTGTCATTATTTGCCGCGTCCCTGGCACTGTTTGCCAGCGATGACGCGGGGGACCGATCGGCTTCGTCGCCGGCACCTTGTGCCCGCCGAACGAGCCGTTCAAGCACAGCCTTTGGAAGAAACTTTGACCCCCGTGGCGTTCCAGCTCCGGGGGTTTTTTCGTAATGAAAAACGAACCATGACTTCAAAACCGATCCAAATCTACGACACCACGCTGCGGGACGGATCCCAGGGCGAAGGCGTCAGTTTTTCCCTCAACGATAAACTGCAGATCGCGTTGCGGTTGGCCGAAACGGGCGTCGATTTTATCGAGGGCGGCTATCCGCTGAGCAACGAAAAAGACGTCGCATTTTTCCAGGAAATCCAGGAGCACGACTTGGGCGACACCCAGGTCTGTGCGTTCGGAATGACCCGCCGCCGCGGGGTCGAAGCCGCCCAAGACCCCGGGATGAAAGCACTCGTCGCGGCCCGCACGCCGGTGATCACCGTGGTCGGAAAAACCTGGGACTACCACGCCACGGAAGTCTTGCGAGTTTCGCTGGAAGAAAACTTGGCGATGATCGGCGAAAGCGTCCAATTTCTGGCCGGACATGCCGCGGTCATCTATGACGCCGAACACTTCTTTGACGGCTATCGCGCCAACCCCGAGTATGCCCTCCAGACGCTGCGGGCTGCCGCCAGCGGCGGCGCGGCGGTGATGTCCCTGTGTGACACCAACGGCGGTTCGCTGCCGGAGCAAATCGCCGAAATCACCAGCGCCGCAATCGACTCGCTGCGTGATTACCCGGGCGTGACCTTTGGAATCCATTGCCACAACGACAGCGAACTGGCCGTGGCCAATTCGCTGGCCGCCGTCGACGTCGGGGCGACCCAGGTGCAAGGGACGATCAACGGCATCGGAGAACGCTGCGGCAATGCCGACCTGATCTCCGTGATGGCCAACCTGGCGCTCAAGAAAAAAGGTTACTCCGTGTTGGGCGGCCGCAGCCTGCAACCGCTGACCGAGTTGAGCCGGTTCGTGTACGAGACCGCCAATTTGCAGTGGCGTGGCGGGCAACCGTTTGTCGGGCAGAGCGCCTTCGCCCACAAGGGCGGCATGCACGTCCACGCGATCAACAAGGCCGCCTCGACGTATGAACACATCGACCCCGCGCTGGTCGGCAACGAACGGCGGATCCTGGTCAGCGAACTGTCCGGCCGCAGCAACATTGTTGCCGTGGCGAACAAGCACAGCATCGAAGACGACCGGGAAATACAAGACAAAATCCTGGCCGAAGTCGTGCGGCTGGAAAACCAAGGGTTTCAATTCGAGAACGCCGGTGGCTCGTTCGATTTGCTGATCAAACGCGTGCTCGGAACGTTCACTCCGCACTTCAGCCCGATCAAATACCGGGTCGTCGCGGGCGAAACCTCCGCCGACGAAAAAGACGTTTACGCCGAAGCGATCCTGAAAATCCGCGTCGGCGATCAGGACTGCTTCAACGCCGCCGAAGGACACGGCCCGGTCAACGCGCTCGACACCGCACTCCGCGAAACCCTGCTGCCGTCCTATCCCCAACTGCGTGACATGCGTTTGGTCGATTACAAAGTACGCGTGGTCGACAACGGTGCCGGCACCGCGGCCGGCACCCGCGTCAACATCGAAAGTGCCGATCACCACGAATCCTGGGGAACGATCGGCGTCAGCGACAACATCATCGAAGCAAGTTTTCAGGCGTTGATCGATTCCGTCGAATACAAATTGCACAAAGAAAACGTTACACCGGCAACATAAGCACAAACATGATTCCAAACCGATTTGATCATAGCACGGCCGCAGGCGAAATCAGTGCCAAATGGGATGAAGCAGGTTGCAACCAGGCCGAGATCAATCCCGACAAAAAACCTTACACCATCGTGATCCCGCCGCCCAACGTGACCGGCGCGCTTCACCTCGGTCACGGGCTCAACAACACGCTGCAAGACATCTTGATCCGCACCAAGCGGATGCAAGGTTACGAAACACTTTGGATGCCGGGCACCGACCATGCCGGTATCGCCACCCAAGCGGTCGTCGAACGGCGGCTGAAAGAACAGGAAAACCTGTCACGCCACGACATCGGACGCGACGCGTTGGTCAAACGCATCTGGGACTGGAAAGACCAATACGAGAAACGGATCCTGGGCCAACTCAAACGCATGGGATGCAGCTGCGATTGGCGTCGCTTGCGGTTCACACTGGACCCGATGTGCGGTGCCGCGGTGCGCGCCACGTTCTTTGATCTGTTCCACAAGGATCTGATCTATCGCGGCAAACGCCTGGTCAACTGGGACACGTTCCTGCAAACCGCCGTCAGCAATGATGAAGTGGAAAATGTGACCAAGAAAGGCCATTTCTATCATTTCCGCTATCCGGTGATCGATCCCAAACCCGGTGAACCGGATCACGTGGTGATTGCGACAACCCGCCCGGAAACGATGCTCGGCGATACCGCCGTCGCGGTGCATCCCGACCCGGCACACACGTTCGACAAATTGGAAGCCGAACTCCGCGAAAAACTCGCCGGCGCGACGGCCAAGGAAAAGCCGGACGTGCAACACCAACTCGACGCCCTGCTCGAGCGCCGCAAGACGATGCTGCCGAAGCTGGAGCAACTGCGCGACATGGCCGCCGATGGCCGTCGTTTGATGCTGCCGCTGGCCGAACGCATCATCCCGCTGGTCGCCGACGTGTGGGCCAAACCGGAACTGGGCTCGGGCTGCGTCAAAATCACGCCGGCCCACGACCCGAACGACTACGAAGTCGGCAAACGGCAATCGCTGCCGATGTTGAACATCCTGAATCCCGACGGCACCCTCAACGGCCTGGTTCCCGCCTATGAAGGTCTGACGATCGCCGCAGCCCGCAAACAGGTCGTCGCGGATTTGGACGAAGCCGGATTGCTGGGCGACATCGAGGATCGCGACATCGAAATGCCGCTGTCGGACCGTAGCAAGACGGCGATCGAACCGTATTTGGCCGACCAATGGTTCGTCAAAATGGACCACTTGGCCCAGTCCGCGATGGATGCCGTCAGTGACGATCGCGTCCGCATCTATCCGACGCGTTACCGCAAAGGCTACCTCGATTGGCTCGGCGAAAAACGCGATTGGCCGGTCAGCCGTCAACTTTGGTGGGGACACCGGATCCCGATTTGGTCGGCGTCCTTTGCGACCAAAGCCGAGGCCGGCAAAGTCGCCGAACAGGCCGCGGTGCTGGGCGGCGAGCAGCTGATCGCGACGAAAATCCAAGCCGACGATGAAGACGACCCGGCGACTTCCCATAGCGTGTTCGTCTGCCTGCGCGACGAAGAGTCACCGCTGGAAGCGAAAGTCGAAGCGCTCGGTCTGGAGCGAGATCCCGACGTGCTGGACACCTGGTTTTCCTCGGCACTGTGGCCCCACAGCACACTCGGTTGGCCGCAACAGACCAAAGAACTGGACTACTTTTACCCCACGTCCACACTCTGCACGTCGCGCGACATCATCACGTTGTGGGTCGCGCGGATGGTGCTGATGAGCCTGAACAATCTGAACGAAATTCCGTTCGACGAAGTCTTTATCCATCCGACGATCTTGGACGGAAACGGCGAACGGATGAGCAAGAGCAAAGGAAACGGTGTGGACCCGATCGATGTGATCGACAAATTTGGTCCCGACTCGCTACGGTTCGGATTGGCTCGACTGGCAACCGAAACGCAAGACGTTCGCATGCCCGTGCAGTACGAGTGCCCACACTGTGAAAAGCTGATCGATCAAACGAAAAAGAATCGAGTTGCAAAAACCGTTCAGTGCCCCGAGTGCAAGAAAACCTTTGCGACGCAGTGGGCCGAATCCGAAGCCGAACTGGCACACCCCAAAGCCGCCGTCGTCAGCGAGAAGTTCGAGACCAGCCGCAACTTCGTCAACAAACTGTGGAATGCCGCCCGGTTCGTGTTGATGAACCTGGAAGGCTACACACCGGAGAAGATCGACGTGGCCGCTCTGCCCGTGGAAGACCGCTGGTTGCTCAGTCGCTTGGCAACGGTCACCGAACAGGCAACCGAGGGTATCGATCAATTCAAATTCGCCGACGTGTCGCGAATCCTCTACGACTTCGCCTGGCACGAGTTCTGCAGCTTCTATGTCGAAATCGCCAAACCACGTCTCGCCGACCCGTCTCAACGCGCGGTGACCCAAAACGTCATCGCGCATGGGCTCGACACGCTGTTACGCTTATTGCATCCGATCATGCCGTTCGTGACCGAATCGATCTGGGGCTTCCTGGGCGAATTGGCTCCCGAGCGTGGCCTGACGCCGGTGAAGGTGTCCGAGTTTGCCATGAAAGCAGATTGGCCCCAAGCCAATCGCGACCATTTCGATGAAACGATCGAACGGCAATTCACCGAGTTCCAAAACATCGTCAGTGCGATTCGCCAAATCCGAGCCAGCAGCAACATCCCGCCGCGCGAAACCGTCCCCGCCGCCATCCGCTGCAGCGAATCGAGCCGTAAACTGCTCGAGCCGATGAAGTCGTACTTCGGAGCGCTGGCCGGTGCCGACGTGCTGGGGATTGGCCCCACAGCCGAAGCGTTTGAAACCGATGCCCCGCTGGCGATTCCCGCCATCGACGTCGAAGTGCACGTCGACTTGGAAAAATTCATCGACGTGGAAGCAGAACTCACGCGTCTGGAAAAACTGCTCGGTCAATTGCTGAAACAGATCACCGGCAAAGAGTCCAAGCTGTCGAATGAGAATTTTGTCTCACGCGCCCCGGCGGAAGTCGTTGAAAAGGAGCGAGCAACGCTCGACGACCTGCTCAATCAACGCCAGTCAGTCGAAGGCGACATCAACAAACTCAAGGAGAAGGTCTCATCAAACTGAATCACGCCCCCGAATTTGATTCAGGCCACAGCGAGCGGGTGGAGTTTGTCCGCCACACGATCCGAGTCGCCATGAAGGACCCCGCGTTGTGCAAAGCGGGACACGTCACTGCCGAAGGCGTTTGTCGGGTCTTGCTGGAATTGGCCGTCGACCACTTCGCCGAATCGGGCCGCGAAGAACTGATGGCATGGGAGTTCGGCTCCAGCCAACAGCTCGGCGAGTTCGTCCATCAATTGGCCGAACAAGGCTCGATCGAATTGGCCCCGGCCGATCGACTGGAACACTTCGACGGCTGGTATGACTTGGGGCAATCCCCCGAGACGTGGAAGTTGCAGTGGTAGCCGTAGGGCATGCTGTGCATGCCAGCCGTAGGGCACACTGTGCACGCCAGCCGTAGGGCATGCTGTGCATGCCGGCGTACGGCATGCTGTGCATGCCGGCGTAGGGCATGCTGTGCATGCCGGCGTAGGGCATGCTGTGCATGCCAACCGTAGGGCATGCTGTGCATGCCGGCGTAGGGCATGCTGTGCATGCCAGCCGTCACGCACAGCGAGCCACCCCCCCCAAAGAACCGCAATCCACCACCCTCCAGCTAGTGTAATTTGACTCCATTGGTGGTTACCGCTACGCTACGGAACACCTTAGGAGGATTACGTCCACAATCCGGAAAGCACAATTTTTCCGGTTGCGTCATTTTCTAGGGTTCATCCGGACGATAGACTCGTTGTCGTTCAGATAGTTATCGTTTGTGCAAGCATGCGCCGAGTTGTCTGGACACCCTACCCACCCCCACAGCATCACACCGAAAGCTTTCGGCATTGATCGCTGTCCCCGCCTACCAAAACACTTCAGCGAGATCGGATGCTCCGATTCTGCTTGAAACGTGAAACCAATGTGATGCGTCAGCGATGCATTGGATTGACCGCACTTCGAGCCGCTGAAAGTCACCCACCCATCACTGATTCATGGAGTCGTACGATGCGTTGCGAAGGAAACCCATTTAGCCGTCGCGGTTTTTTGGCCGCTGGTGCTCTCGGAGGGATCGGGCTCTCGTTGCCCGAGTTGCTGATGCGTCAGGCGATGGCCGAGCAAAAGCACTATGACTTTGTCGAAGCCAAAGCGAAAAGCGTGATCCACGTTTATTTGCCGGGTGGAATGGCCCAACAGGAATCCTTCGACCCCAAACCGTATAGCCCGTTGGAATACCGGGGCGAGATGCGGACGATCAAAACGAACACGGGTGAAGTGTTCGGCGAAGCGGTTCCGCAGTTGGCCAAACGGGCCGACAAGTTCAGCGTGATCCGCTCGATGACGCACGGTGAAGCAGCCCACGAGCGGGGCACCCACAACATGTTCACCGGGTACAAGCCCAGCCCAGCGCTGCGTTACCCGTCGTTCGGCGCGGTCGTCAGCCACGAATACGGCCCGCGAAACAATCTTCCTCCCTACGTGTGCATTCCGAACGTTCCCAATGAATTCGCCGGGACCGGCTATCTGCCCAGCAGCTACGGCGGATTCGCACTCGGCTCGGATCCGGCTCAAAGCGGATTCAAAGTCCGCGATCTGGACTTGGCCGGCGGAGTGGATGCCGACCGATTCATGCGACGTAAGGAAGCGTTGGCTGCGGTCAACAAGCAATTCGTTGCGGCGACGGCCGCGGACAACGTGGGCGCGATGAACACGTTCTACGAGCGAGCGTACAGCTTGCTGGACACCCCGGCGGCCAAAGAAGCGTTCGACATCGACAAGGAAGACGCCAAGATGCGCGACCGCTATGGCCGTAACCAGGCCGGACAGCGATTGTTGATGGCCCGTCGGCTGGTCGAAGCCGGTACACGGTTGGTCACGCTGACCTACGGCGGCTGGGACATGCACAACAACATCACCAGCGGCTTCAAGAGCCAAATGCCCGCGCTCGACACGGCACTGGCGGCCCTGTTCGACGACCTGACCGAACGCGGCATGATGGACGAGACCTTGGTGATGGTCAGCAGCGAATTCGGCCGTACTCCCAAGATCAACAACGACGCCGGCCGCGACCACTGGCCCAAGGTGTTCAGCGTCCTGATGGCCGGCGGCGGGATCAAGGGCGGCATGATCTACGGTGCCTCCGATTCGACCGCGGCCGAACCGGAAGACAACCCCGTTTCACCGGCCGACTTGGCCACCACGATGTACCGCTTGCTCGGCATCGTTGCGGACAAGGAACTGATGGCGCCCGGTGATCGGCCGATTGAAATCGTCGATGGCGGAAAGCTGATCGAGCCCATCATGGTTTAGACGAGAAAAAGGCTTCCAGCGCGTGGCGTAAGCTTCCAGCTTGCGATTTTCGACCACGCAGGCTGGAAGCTTATGCCACCAGCCACTGCTACCAAACGCTTGAAAGATCGGGCGTTCGAATCCTGCCTGTTCCACAATCGTTGACGAACCGATGACGAAACAAAAAACAGCTCTCCGGCCGCACGCTGCGGCATGGGTGGGTGCGTTCCTGATCGGAACGATGCTGATCCAAAATGCATCCGCGACCTTACCCGTCGTCACCAGCTTGGAACCGCGCGGCGTGGTTCGTGGTGAAGAGGCGGTCGTGACCTTCAAGGGAACACGCCTGAGTGATGCCTCCGAAGTCCTCTGCGACTTGCCCGGCATCGAGATTTTGGAAGTCAAAGCGGTCAGCAACAGTGCGACGGAAGTCAAACTTCGTGCCGCCGCGGACCTGACGCCGGGCTTGTATCCGATCCGGTTGGTCACCAAGAGCGGGATTGCGAACCTTCGCCTGCTGGGCGTCGGTGCGATGCCCGTCGTTGCCGAAGTCGAACCGAACAATGATTTCGCCGCGCCGCAGGTGATCGAGTTGAATTCGACGATCGATGGCGTGGTCAAACGCGAAGACATCGACCATTACCAGGTCGAATTGAAAGCCGGCCAGACGCTGAACGTTGAAATCGAAGGCATTCGAATCGCCAACTCACTTCGCAACCAAAACATCCTCGATCCCTACATCGCGATCCTGGACGAAGGCCGTTTCGAAGTCGCCTCCAGCGACGACACCTCGCTGTTTCAACAAGACGGCTTGTGTAGCTTCACCGCCCCCGCCGATGGCAAGTATTCCATCTTGGTCCGCGACAGTTCTTTCCTGGGCAGCGACCTGGGTGGATACCGGCTTCATGTCGGCACCTACCCGCGACCGGTCGCCGTGATTCCGGCCGGCGGCGCACCGTCGACCGTTTTGGATGCCAAGTTGATTCTGTCCGACGGCAGCGAACGGTCGGCCAAGATTCCGCTTCCCAGTGAAAACTATCCGCAGTGGGGCGTGACGACCGAAGACGAAAATGGCGTCACCCCGTCACCGAATTGGATCCGCGTCAACGAATTGCCCGTCGCAATGGAAAAGGAACCCAATGACGATCGCCGATCCGCCCCCGTGGTTCCGGTCCCCGGCGCCTATTGCGGTGTGATCGAGAAGCCCGAGGACTACGATTGCTTCACCTTTGAAGCCAAGAAGGGCACCAAGTACCGCGTCGAAGTATTTGCCCGAGACGTGTTGCGTTCACCTCTGGATGCCGTGCTGAACGTGTTCGATCCGAAGCACGCGACGATCACGTCCAGTGATGACAGCCGCGGAAAGATTGATCCGTTCCTCGAATTTGACGCCAAGGTCGACGGCAAGCACACGGTTCGAATTTATGACCACCTTCGTGGCGGCGGCCCGACCTACACCTATCGAATCGAAGTCAGCACGCCGACGCCGGCGGTCAATCTGTCGCTCAAGGAACTTCGTCGTGACGAGGCTCAAGTCGTCGCGGTTCCGATCGGCGGAAGCGTCGGCATGGTCGTCTCGGCCGCCCGTGACCGATACAACGGCGAAGTCAATCTGTCCTTCGAAGGACTTCCCAAAGGTGTGACGGCGACGACGTTCCCGATGCCAGCCGGACGCCCCGAAGTCCCGGTCTTGCTGACCGCGGCCCCGGACGCCACGCACAACGCCTCGCTGTACACGATCTTTGCCAAGGGCGACGACAAGAGCCCGTTGGTCGGCGGCAAACTTTCGCAACACCACAAGCTGGTGCTGGGACAAAACCGCCGCGAAATGTGGGGATACGATACCGAACGCGCCGCGATGGCCGTGACCGATGAAGTTCCCTTCACCATCGAAGTCGTCCAACCGAAGACGCCGATCGTGCGGAGCGGAAGCAAGAGCCTGAAGGTGCGGATCACCAAAAAAGAGGGCTTCGACGATACCGTCTCGATCCGTACCCTCTACAACCCGCCGGGCATTTCGATCAACAACAGTCGCTCGATTGCGAAGGGCAAGACGGAAGTCGATATTCCCATCACCGCCAACACCGGTGCCGGAATCGGAACCTGGCCGATCATCTTTGTGGCGTCCTACAACACCAAAACCGGGTCCGCACAAACGGCCACGCCACCGATCATGCTGGAAGTGGAAAACTCGATCTTCAAATACACGTTCCCCAAGTCCGCCGGGGAATTGGGGACCGAAATCAACGTGACGATTCCGATCGAGATCCTGCGTGAATACCCTGGAGAGGCCGAGGTCGAGTTGGTCGGGATCCCGGCCGGTGTGACCAGCCCCGCCGCCACGCAACCGGTCACACCCGAATCAGAAAGTGTGACGTTCCCGCTGGTCATCGACGCCAAGGCCAAGGTCGGCACACACCGAACGCTCAACTGCATCGCACGCGTCAAAGTCGGTGACGAAACGATCGTCCAGACCAACGGTTCGGGTGAGCTTCGGATCGATAAACCGTTGCCACCGAAGGTCGATGCCCCGAAGCCGGCCGCTCCCAAACCAGCCGCCAAAGCGCCCGCTAAGCCCAAACCGCTGAGTCGTTTGGAACAGCTCCGGCAGAAGAAATAAATCAGCGACGAGGGCACCCGCCATATCCGCGGGTGCTTTCGTTTTGACACCACCACAGTTTTGGTTCCGAATGGTCCACGCCACTCGGTGACTCACCTCGACAGAGCCCACCTCGTCAGAGCCACGGTTCAGATCGAGTGTCCCCCCAAACAGCGTTTTTGACATGAAGACTCGCCCTGCCGCATCCCTGTTGCTCCTCGTTGCACTGGCAATGCCATCCTTCGGCGTGACACCCGCCGACGAAGCAGCATCCCGCCCCTCGGACTCACCGCGGAAACCTGACTTGGCGGTCTATCCGCCTGAAATCAAGCTCAACTCGGCCCGCGACTTTCAGTCTTTCGTCGCAGTGCTGCGCCGCGATGACGGAATCACCGAAGACGCCAGCGAGCGTGTGATCTGGAAAATCGCCGACGAATCCAAGGTCAAACGAGACAACTTCCAGCTGTTGCCGCTGGCCGACGGTTCGACCGAATTGATCGCCGAATACCTCGGCACCGAAGTCCGTATTCCCGTCACGGTGTCCAACTCACAAACCAAACCACCGATCAGCTTCACCAACGACGTGATGCCGGTGTTGACGCGATCCGGATGCAACACCGGTTCGTGTCACGGAGCCGCCCGCGGTAAAGACGGATTCCGAATGAGCTTGTTCGGCTTCGATCCCGATGGCGATTACCTGCGGATCACCCGTGAAATCGGCGTTCGCCGTATCAACTTGGCGATCCCCGAAGAAAGCCTGTTTCTGAAAAAGTCGATCGGCGCGGTTCCGCATACCGGCGGCAAACTGTTCGACACCGATTCCGATTATTACGCTACCGTCCTGGAATGGTTGTCCAACGGGGCACTTGCCGATCCGGCCGACAACAAGCCGCCGACCGTCGCGTCCGTCGCGATCTATCCACAACAAGCGGTCATCGAAGGCGAGGGTTCCACCCAGCGATTCGTCGCCGTGGCGACCTACAGCGACGGCACCACTCGTGATGTCACGCGTTTGGCCGCCTTCACGTCCAACAACTCCGGCACCGCAGCCATTGATGACACCGGCAACGTGACCGCGGGTCGACGCGGAGAAGCCTTCGTGATGGCCCGCTTTGACACGCACACCGTCGGCAGCCAAGTGCTCGCTCTGCCGACCGACTTGGAC
Organism: Stieleria sedimenti; assembly: GCF_025060895.1. Classification (GTDB taxonomy): domain Bacteria; phylum Planctomycetota; class Planctomycetia; order Pirellulales; family Pirellulaceae; genus Stieleria; species Stieleria sedimenti. The sequence continues at coordinate 11,303 of NZ_JANZKV010000003.1, forward strand.
TACACGCCGCCGAAGATCACCGGCAACTACATCGACCAATCGGTGGGCAAGAAGCTGCAACAGCTGCGGATCCTGCCGAGTGGATTGTGCAGCGACGAAGAGTTCATCCGTCGTGTGACGGTCGACATCACCGGACTGCTGCCGACCGAAGAAGAGTACCGCAACTTCGTCGCCGATCCGGCCGACGACAAACGCGCCGCCCTGATCGATCGATTGCTCGAACGAAAGGAGTTCAGCGAAATCTGGGCGATGAAGTTTGCCCAGCTGTTGATGATCAAGAGCACCAACCAGGTCAGTTACAAGTCTGCCTTCCTGTACGCGAACTGGTTGACCGACAAGTTTGCCAAAAATGTCCCGATCGACCAAATGGTTCGCGACCTGCTGACCAGCACCGGCGGAACATTCACATCGCCGGCAACCAACTTTTACGAGATCGAGCGTGATACCCTGAAGACCGCCGAGAACGTGGCGCAAGTGTTCATGGGCATTCGCACCCAGTGTGCCCAATGCCACAACCATCCCTTCGACCGCTGGACGATGGATGATTACTACGGGTTTGCGTCCTTCTTCTCGCAGATCGGTCGCAAGAACGCCGAGGACTATCGTGAGAAAATCGTCTACAACCGAGGCGGTGGCGAAGTCAATCACTTGGTGACCAAGAAACCGGTCCCGCCCAAGTTCCTCGGCGGGGACGCACCCGATACCCGTGGAAAAGATCGCCGCGCGGTGGTGGCGGAATGGTTGACCAGCCCGGAGAACCCGTTCTTCGCCAAGTCGATCGCCAACCGTGTTTGGGCCCACTACATGGGCGTCGGATTGGTTGACGAAGTCGATGACATTCGTGTCAGCAATCCGCCCAGCAACCCCGAGCTGTTCGAACTGTTGGGCGAGAAACTGGTCGAATACGACTTCGATTTCCGTCGACTCGTGCGTGACATCTGCAACAGCCAAGCCTACCAACGCAGCTCCGAAACGAACGAAACCAACGCCCACGACAATCGCAATTATGCCCACGCGAACATCCGTCGCATCCCCGCGGAAAGCTTGCTGGACTGCATTTGCCAAGTCACCGAGGCGCCGGACAAGTTTACCGGGTTGCCGATCGGAGCACGTGCGGTGCAAATCGCCGACGGCAAAACGAGCAACTACTTCCTGACCACTTTCGGCCGCGCCCCACGCGCAACGGTGTGTGAGTGTGAAGCCTCGACCGATCCCTCGCTCTCCCAGGCACTGCATTTGCTCAATGGCAGCAGCGTCAGCAGCAAGGTCGCTCAGGGAAACAAGATCAAGCGATGGATGGAGACGGAGAAGTTGACCGAGGAACAGGTGATCGACCGAATCTATGTTCGCTGCCTTTCGCGCAGCCCATCGGCGACCGAGCTGGCGGATTTGAAAGCCACCGTCGACAAGGCGGATAACAAGCCGGCCGCCTTGGAAGACATTTTCTGGGCCGTGCTCAATAGCCGCGAATTTGTGTTCAACCACTAGTGATCCTTCAACCTTGAAGCAATGGGTGTCTAGACCAAGTGTTGGTGTGCAGGCTTTAGCCGCTCACTGTCGCTGCTATGCAGCGACCGAGAATCGCCTTAAGGCTAAACACCAACGGTTGCTGAATTCCCTACCAGAACCGTCTTGCACGACAGCTAGGAATTACGCGTCGCTCATCGGGCGACGCTGATTAAACTGGGTCGAGTTCCGATTTCGACACGGACCTGTGCCCCAGCCCCCTCCCCCCGCCTACCCTCTCCCGCCATGTCTGTTCGATCTGCATTTGTTCGATTTGCCGCACTCTCGACGCTGTCGGCTGTTTCTGTTTGCCAAGCGGCCGACGCGGCTCCGAAGAAGGTCACCTACGAAGACGACGTCAAACCGATCTTTCGACAGTACTGCCTGAACTGTCACCAACAGAGCGACAAGAAGGGTGGCCTGGCACTGGACACGTTCGGCTCGGTCGTTGAGGGCGGCGGCAGTGGTGAAGTCGTCTATGACGATGGTGATGCCGAGAGCAGCCGTCTGTGGCAATTGGTCAACCACGACGACACGCCCGTGATGCCACCCAAGCAGGATAAGCTGCCGGCAGACAAATTGGCGATCATTCGAGCTTGGATCGAAGGCGGGATTCTGGAGAACTCCGGATCCAAAGCCAAGAAAATGAAATCAAACGCGTTGGCCTTTGTCGCCCCCACCGGCGGCAAACCCGACGGCCCCGTCGCGATGCCCGAAACGCTGCCTTTGGAAACCCCGGTCGTCACCTCGCGAGCCGCAGCGGTGACCGCGATTGCGGCCAGTCCCTGGGCTCCGCTGGTCGCCATCGCCGGGCAAAACCAGATCGTGATGTATCACAGCGACACCGCGGAACTGCTGGGCATTCTGCCGTTCCCCGAAGGCGTCGCTCAGGAGCTGCGTTTCAGCGGTGACGGTTCGTACCTGATCGCCGGCGGCGGCGAACACTCCCTACTCGGGCTCGTCGCGATCTATGACGTCAAGACCGGCGAACGCGTCGCGACCGTCGGCGACGAATTGGACATCGTTTTCGGCGCCGACGCCAACGACACCCTGTCGCGCGTCGCGATGGGCGGACCGCAAAAGATGTTGCGGATCTTTGACGTCGGCAGCGGCGAAAAACTGTTCGACATCAAGAAACACACCGATTGGATCTACGCCGTCGCCTACAGCCCCGATGGAGTGCTGCTCGCCTCCGGTGATCGCTCGGGCGGGCTGATCGTTTGGGAGGCCGAAACGGGACGCCAGTACCTGGATCTTGCCGGCCACAAAGGCGGCATCACTTCACTCGCCTGGCGCGATGATTCCAACGTCTTGGCCAGCGCCAGTGAGGACGGGACGGTCAAGTTGTGGGACATGGTCTCCGGCAAGGCGATCAAATCCATCAACGCCCATGGTGGCGGCGTCACAGCGGTCCGATTCGACCACCAAGCCCAATTGGCGACCGCCGGTCGGGACAATCGAGCCAAATTGTGGGATGCAGCCGGCAAGGAACTGAAATCGTTCAACCATGCCGGAGAAGATATGTTGGAAGTCGCCATCACTCACGACGGAAAACGGCTGATCTATGGAGACTGGGCCGGATCCGTGTTCAACACTCCGGTCGACACCCCCGATGCCATGGTCCGCCTGGCGGCCAACCCCGAACCGGCAACCAAACGTGTCGAAGCCGTCAAGACGACCCTGGCTTCCATCCAAGAGAAACTGGCTCCGGCGAAAGCGAACCTGGACCAGGCCAACGCTGCGACGACGGCCGCTAAAAAGTCGCTCGCGGAGTTGGACCAGAAGGTTGCCGCGCTCAAGAAACAGGCCGCCGAAAGTAGTGCTGCCGCCAAAACGGCTGAACAAACGTCCGTAACCTTCGACCAACAGCTGCCGACGCTGACCACCGCCGTTCGTGATCTTCAAGACGAGGTGACGGCTCTACGTGTGGCATTAAAAGCCGATCCATCCAAGATGATCGCGGTCGCGGAATCGGAGGAGAAACTGGCGGCGAAATTGACCGACATGGCCAAACAACGCCGCAACCGTATCGCCCTGATCGATGTCATCAAGACGCACCAGCAAGCCGCGGCGGCGCGGCAGGCCGAAGCCGACAAACTGCTGGCCACCCGCGAAGGGCTGCAGAAAAAGGTCGAGCAGGCTCAAGCACTCGCTCAAGCGGCGCAGAAAGCCCACGACGAAATCGCCGCGGTCGCCTCGAAAATTCAATCCAAGATGGATCGATTGCTGGCCGAGATCAAATAGCTAAGGTGGGGCGAGTTTCTTACTTGCCCTGGGGATCTCTTTACATCTGGCAGCCAGACGCGGGCCTCACATTGTGTCAATTCTCCCGTTTCTGGGGTTTTTCGGGGCACTTTCTTCCTGTCATCGGGTTTCGATTTCCGTGTCCCCTTGGGGACTGATCGCTGCGTCATCTAGACTGTGCGTTGGCCAACGGTGCCAATGCGGCGATAGAGATTTCCCAAACCAATCCAATACATTGATCCCGTGACCAGCTAGTCTTATGGAATTGATCATCCTTCGATGCGTTTTCTTACTTTGCGCCGGCGGGGTGTCGTGGATCATCAACACGGCGCTGCCGAGTGATGCGGACATCAATCCCTATGTCGTCTTTGCCGGCGTGATGGGGATCGCCGTCGTCGCAATCATGGGGGATATTTTTATCCCGCGCAAACGCATCGATTCCATCTCAGCGGTTTACTTCGGAGTGCTGATCGGAATTTTGCTCAGCTATATCCTGTGGATCGCGATCGCGCCGCTGTTTGCCCAGTCGTTGCTGGTCGGCAACGCGGTGAAGCTGATCATGGGGATGCTGTTGTGCTATGTCTGTGTCAGCATTCTGATCCAAACCAAAGACGATTTTCGTTTTCTGATTCCCTATGTCGAATTCGTCCGCGAAGTCAAAGGCTTTAAGCCACTGGTGCTGGACACCAGCGTGGTGATCGATGGCCGAATCGCAGACTTGGTCAACACCGGCGTGTTTGACAACCAGTTGATCATGCCGCGTTTCGCCCTCAGCGAGTTACAGGCCATCGCCGACAGCAGCGACAAACTGCGACGCGTCCGTGGCCGCCGCGGATTGGACGTGCTGAATCGGATGCGAGCCGATGACAACGTCGACCTGATGATCTTTGATCGTGACTTGCCGGAATTAGCCGGCCAAACGGTTGACCTGAAGCTCGTCCTGCTGGCCAAACACCTCGAAGGCAAGGTGGTGACCGGAGACTTCAATCTGAACAAGGTCGCCAAACTGCACAACGTCCCGGTCATCAATCTGAACGAGATCAGCAATTCACTGCGTCCGGTTTATCTTCCCGATGAGTCGTTCAACGTCAAAATCATCAAGCCGGGTGAAGGTGCCGAGCAGGGCATCGGCTACTTGGATGACGGGACCATGGTGGTGGTCGAAGGAGCGCGGAACCGAATCGGCCAGGAACTCGAAGTACGTGTGACGAGCACGCTGCAGACCAACGCCGGCAAGATGATTTTTGCCAAGTTCGACGCACGCGGCTGATCTCAAACGGAGTGAGATTGATTCGCTGCGACCCCGTCCGGGGTCGAGGGGAATTCGGGGCCTGCTTCCCGGAGGTGGCGCTGCGCTGACCTCCGGCCACTCGCTGAAATCCCTTCGGGATAATCGGTTCGCGGCATGACCCCGAACGGGGGTCAAAGCCCAATACCG
>NZ_JANZKV010000030.1 GCF_025060895.1 Stieleria sedimenti
ACCATTGACTCAGCAGATCCCGAATGAATCAACAGACCGTCACGCGTCCGGCTGGGTTGGCATTGGCCGCGCATCTCGATCAGGGCTGGGGAGCGAAGGGATCGGCGTAAATCACCTCGGGCAGTGTCTCGGGGCGATTCAGGATTTCGGCTTCGAGGATTCGGTCGGGCGGCATCACCACGGCGCCTTTCTTCTTTTCTTTGTGCGGGTCCACTCTCCGCAAGGCTCCCAAGACGTCCAAGCCCTTGGTGATTCTGCCGAACACGGTTTGCTCCTCGCTGACGGAGGGTAACGGCATGAACAGCATTGCGAATTGCGTGCCCGCCGTGTTGGGGATGAAATCGTTGTTGGGGCCGGGCAGTTTCGCCATCACCAGAGAGCCCGTCAGGGGCATGCGAACGACGTCGCGACCATGTTCGTCGGCCAGGTAGCGATCCGGTCGCGAGCTGCCGTCGCCGAGCGGGTCACCGGTCAACGCGAGCAGACCTTCGACGACTTGAAAGAAATCCAATCCGTCATAGAAACCCGATTCGACCAGTTCGATGAAGTGCGCGACGGTAGACGGAGCTTCGTGAATGTACAGGTCGGCAACGATCTCGCCACGAGTTGTTTTGAAGCGGACTTGGGGCAGGTCTTCGGGATCGTTGCGCAACAGTGCTTGCTCGGTTTCGAATTGTTTCTTGATGGCGTCAAATTGAACCATCATCGCCTTGTCCTTGTCTTCGATTTCATCCTCCTGAAGATTCTTGTAGAGACTTTCGGCCAGTGGGAAATCGCCGGCGCACATTGCGGCACGTGCGGCTGCCAGCGCGACGTAGCGGAGCCGGATTCCGTAATCGAGCATTTTCGCTGCGCCTTCGAGCGTTTCCGCGTTGTACACGTCGTGTTTGAATCGCTGTTCGAGAACCGTCACCACGTATCGCATGGCCACCGGGTGCGGAAAGAAGTCGATCAGATCGAGTGCTTTTCGATAGGCCTGATTCATCAGCTCGCGACTTTCGTTTCGCAGCGTCAGGTACGTTTGGCGATCGTCGCTGAATCCGTTGACGAACAAAATGTAGTGGCGCCGCATCTGCAACACCTTGTCCTTGAACTGCTGCGAGATTTCTTCAAAGGCGTCCAAGGCCGCCATTCCATCTTCGTACAATTCCGGCTGAGCCATCTCCTTGAATTCCTTGAGGATCGCTTCCGTCTCAGCCGCGGTGTCGGGGGGGCCCGTCGCGGAATCGGCGGCCTGGAGGTCCGCTGCTTGGGCGGCATGGTCGTGCCCGCTGTGGTCCACCGTCGCCGTTCCGGCCGCCGACTGAGCCGCTGGGGCCGGCTGTGCTGAGGTGTCGGCATTCGGTTGCTGGCCGCGTGAATTCTGGACCGGACCGAGCGACAGCGCCGCGATGAGGCAGACGGGGACAAATGTTCTGAGTGGGCTGCGGACGATCATGGGGTTCTAGAAACCTGCGGTGGGAACGAAGGAGCTCAGCAGCACTACGCATCGAGCGGCGTTTCGGTTTTGAGCGGTTTCCGCCAGGTTCGGCCTGGCCGATCTGTGGTCCGATTGACGCCAGCGACCTGTCGCTTGATTCGAGTTTCTGAAATCAACGCGATGAGCTTGGCCCGCCGCGTGAGCGAGTCACGCCGCGTGACCCTTGCCGACAGATGCGGGTTGCAACCGACAGGTCGCCAGCGGGGATCGCGAAAAAATGCTGCCCGCGTATACTTCCCCAGATGAACCGCTCCCGCAAGCCGCGTCGACCGCGAACCGGATCTCTCGAATCGAAAGATCCACCCCCAACCCCGAAGAAACCGCAAAAACGGCGTCCGCAAAAGCTGCGGATCATCGGCGGGGCGATGCGCGGCCGGACGGTGGTTTACCACGGTGCGGAATTCACGCGGCCGATGAAGGATAGCGTGCGAGAAAGTTTGTTCAACATCATCGGCCCTCGCATCAAGGGTTCCAAATCGTTCGATTTGTTTGCCGGCACCGGAGCGGTCGCGTTTGAATCGCTCAGCCGGGGCGCGTCGTCTGCCGTCGCGATCGAAAAGAACCGGCGGGCCCACGCGTTCTTGGAATCGACCGCCGAAACGTTGGGTGTGGCGTCTAAGATCAAGATTCTCTACGGAGACGCGTTCCGTTTGGGGAGCAGTCTTCTGGGACCGGCCGATCCGGACGCACCGTTGGACGATACCCCGCGGATTGTTTACCTGTGCCCACCCTACGCAATGTGGGAAACCGCCGCCGAGTCGCTGCAGGGGCTGATCCGTCTGGCAATGAATCACTCCCCGCCGGGCAGTCTGATCGTCGCCGAAACGGACAAACACTACGACGAATGCAAGCTGCCACCGGGACAGTGGGACCACCGGTTGTACGGCGGAACACGTCTTTCGCTGCTCGAACCACCGATGATTTGTGGCATGCGGATGTGACGCAGGACGCCGGCCTGTCGGTCAGGTGGCGCGTCGCGCTGTGCGTCACGGATGGCTGCAGCTGATCGCGGCCCATACCGTTTACAAAGAGTTGATCGCAATGCTTGTGCGGCAGGCCGGGTCCGAGGGCTCCGACGCGTTTTGCTTCGACTCCCTCCGGGGTCGCGTCTGAGGGGGGATCGGATGTCCGGAGGCGTCGCTGCGCTCGCCTCCGGCTACTGGCTTTGAC
>NZ_JANZKV010000300.1 GCF_025060895.1 Stieleria sedimenti
ACCGGAGGGCTGGCGCCCTACCGCTAACAAACACACCCCGCTTGGCGTCAAAGTAAGTGGCATTGGGCTCCCGCCTCCCGAGCCGTCCTCGGTGCGGCGGCAGAGCCGCCGCGGATGGCAAGCAGGATGCTTACCCCACTTTATCGCCTGGGAACGAGGCCCGAAACGAGATCACGGGATTGCTACCAGTCGGCCAGCGGGCCGGTGCTGCCGTCGGTCGCGTACTTGTATTGCGCGTTACAAAACGAGTCTGTCATGCCGGCAAGGTACTCGCCGACGACGGTTTCAATCGGGTGCGATTCGCAGCGGCGGCGAAATCGTAGCGGCAATCGGGAAGGATCGTGCCGCAATACTTCGAACATGTCCTGCACTCGATGATAGGCCGCACGGCGGACGGGAATCAGCCGCGGGTGACGATACACCGCTTCGAACAAAAACGATTCCAACTCCGCCCGTTCCCGCGCCAATGGATCACTGTGTCCCAGTCTCAACCCGGCATCGCGGACTTCCGAGACGCTCTGGCCCTGGAACTCCACGACGCGCTCGGTGGCTTCGCTCAAAAAGTCGGTCACCTGCAGATCGATCAGCTCGTGAACCAACAGCTGACGTTCTTCGCGAAGTCGATCGGTGCCTTGTTTTTCACGAACCAATTCCATCGCACGTCGGACAATCGACAGCTCCATCAACTCGTTCATCGACAGCAATCCCATTTGCAGGGCGTCGTCGACGTCGTGGGCGTCATAGGCCATCGAGTCCGCGGCGTCGACGAGTTGGACTTCCAGCAGCGGGCTGCGGCCGACGGCGGCTTCCGCCTTGTGGGCCCGCACGTCTTGCCCGTCCAGGATTTCCAGCGACAAATTCAGTCCCGGAAACTTCGCGTAACGCTGTTCGAGTTGCTCGACGATGACGAGGGCAAACCCGTTGTGGGAGAACCCGCCGACCGGCTGCATGCATTCACTCAACGCGTCTTCGCCACAGTGTCCAAATGGCGGGTGCCCGATGTCATGGACCAGCGCCAGGGCCTCGGTCAGGTCTTCGTTGAGCCTGAGGACACGCGAAATCGTGCGTGCGATCGAAGCGACTTCGAAGGTGTGGGTCAGCCGGGTGCGATGGTAGATCCCCATCTCGCCGGTGAACACCTGCATCTTTCCCGACAGCCGGCGAAACGCACTGCTGTGGAGGATCCGATCACGGTCCCGGGCGAAAGGGCCACGATACGGATGATCGGGTTCTGCAAACCGGCGACCCCGAGTGTCTCGGCTGCGCATCGCGAAACTGGCGAGCAACATGTGCTCGCGGTCGTCATATCGCCGAGTGTCCAGCATCGTTGTGATCAAGAAATTCCGTTCCAGTGGGCGTCGTTTCGCGTCTGGTTTTCCAGGGGTTTATCGGAGTGTAGGTCATCGCTAGCGGCCTGTCGATTTGAGCCCGCATGCGTCAGCAAGGGGCTGCGCGGCGCCCCTCGCTGACTGTCGGGCTAACGGGATGGCGTTGATTTCGGAACGTGGACTCAATCGATCGGCCGCCAAAGCTGCAATCTTAGAGAACCGTGCGAATCTCGCCCACACCAATGTGTCGAGTCCCCGGAATCGCATGGTAACATAGAGGGTTCGAAGTCGAATTCCACCGTCCCTGAAGGACCTTCCGCTTGGATTTCCAGCCCTTTTCCGTCACCTGCGTGACCTGTTCGAGCCGGTTGCGCGTCAGCCGCCCGGAACTGGTCGGCAGCATCGTGAGCTGTCCCAAGTGCCAGTCGATGGTTCAGTTGGCGCCGCCGAAGACGGATCCGGCGGGCGCCGCTCCGATCGCGGTGGGAACCCATCTGGTCGACAGCGATGCGTTGACGGAGGATTCGATCAGCCAAGCGGACGGGCCGGATTCGGAGGCACCGCCGGTGCTACCCGCGGGCGGATTTGCCGAGCCGCCGCCGGTCGTCAGCTCCGATCCGACGCGATCCCAGCCGTCTCCGGACACCGCAGCCTCCGCCGAACCGACCGCGTCACAACCTGTCGCGCCGCCACCGGATTGGCACAGTCAAAAAAATGCCCGGTCGCGTCGCATCGCGATGCTGGTTGCCGTCGTTCTGGCGAGCGTTGTTTCCGCGTCCGTCCTGTTCGCCGTGATCCGCCGAAGCCGTTCCGGCAGCGCCCAAACACAGACGCCGGACGCCGCCGTTGCCGAAGCCGAAGCGGAAGTGGAAGCGGAAGCGAGCCCGCCCCAACCGACGCCCGACCCGGCACCGTCGGCAGACGACACCGACGCCGGTCGCATCGACGGTGAAGCGGTTGTCGATGCAACCGCAGAGGCGTCGGCCGTGTCCGTCGATGACGAACCGCCGGCTCACTCCCGTGATGGGGCGTCGAAGTTGGCTCCGGTCGACAACCCTCCGTCGAACGAAAACGCCGGCCCGCCGAGTGACCTGTTGACCGACAGCCCGCTGCTCTCGGCCAGCCCGTTGGACGGCATGACCCCACTGCCCACCGCGCCCCTGCAGACGCCTCCGCTCGGTGACGCCCCCGATCCGACCGATGAGACCGGCACGCTGACGGAATTGCCCAAAGAACTTCAGGGGCTGCTCAACGGGCTCGGCGGAATCGGTCGGCCGCAATTCACCGAAACCCAACCGGCCCCCGAAACGATCGACGAAATCCAATTGGATCGTGCGACCGAGGTGGACGTTGATTTGGAAGTCGCGTTGGATCCGAGGGATGAAGCAAACATGCGGCAAGCCCTCGGCCTGACCGTGGCGATGCAGACCTCCGATCCGAACGGTTACCCGCTGAACGATTTGATGTTGCTGCTCAGCCAACTCAGTGGCGTGCCGATCGAAGTCGAATGGGTCTCCTTTGACATCGTCGGCATACCGATCAACTCACGCGTCCCGCTGCCCAAGGGCTGGCCAACGGTCGAAGACATTTTGACGGCGGTGTGTGTGGCGACCGATTGCACGTTCGACAAAAAAGCTCGCACGATCACACTGCGGCCGACCGACGAAAAATTCAATCAAGCCGTCGCCGAGCTGTTGGATCTGAGCGATCTGGCGCCCGAAAGTGATTCAGCCGTCAGCGTCGCCCGCGCGCTACTGGGGCAGACCGAGGGTGATCCCTCCCGGGTGACGATTCCGACCGAAGGCGGGCCGGCCCAATTGGCCGTGTTTGTTTGCGAGGCGATCCGACGGGCACGCGGTGCCACCGGCAAACTGCCCGATGCGATCTTCGCCAGATGGGGCGGGACGTATGAGGATCAAGTCAACGCGTGGCCGAAACTGCAAGCCGGTGTTTCGGGCTCACCGCGAATCCAGGCGGCGACCGTGGCGGCCCTGGTTCGGCAAATCGCCAAACTCAACGGAGCAACCTGCTACGTCAACTGGCAGGACGCCGCACGTCGCGATCTGAAACCGACCGACAAGCGGATGCCGCGAACCGGCGAAGGTGTTTCTGCCGCCGATGCGATGAAACAGCTGCTCGAGCCCGAGGACATGCTGGCGCGCGTCGTCGATGCCGAACATTGGTGGATCGGATCGGACGCATCGCTCGATCGGTTTCCCGTCGTGATTTGGTTTGACGACGACGCGGCCGCTGAAGAGACGCAACAACGCGTCGGGATGGTGCTGCAGGGAGCCGCCGTGAACGAGCAGATCATCGGTGCGGTGGCGGTCGATCCGAAAAGCCAAAAGTGCGTCGCCGTCTTGCCCCGTTTTCTGCTGCGGCAATTGCCCCGCATGCTCGACAACGCGCTGTAGTGCTTTGTCTCGATGGACCTTGAGGGTTGCTCCGACCGGAGAGGCTCCCGCCAAACGGCTGATTCAATCGACAGGCCGCGAGCCGTCCGGTCTCTCCCAAAATATTCAAAGCGGACAAAGCACAATTGAACGACGCGTTGCGCGACGACGCTGCGGGCGGTCGGGTCGGCATCCGCCCTGGCGGGGCTCGCCGACAACTGGACATTTCTTAGACGCGGCCTACCGAAACATGGTGTAGATTCCGATAACGCGGGCTCGCGTTGTTGTCGCGGCCGTGAATCGAGCCCCCCGTACGACTTCCCAGTTTCCCAGTACGACCCTTTTGTACGACGTTGAATTGAGATGAAAATCCTCGCCCCCTTGGCCGTGTTGTCATTCGCAAGTTTGATTTATTTGGCGGCGTCGTCCGATTTCAACCTCACCAGACTTTCCGACTCGTCAAGTTCCGTGGACGTCTCGGGAATCGAAACCGATGAGTCGTTCGCGGACGCATCAGGACAGGAGTCGTTCGATCCGAATCCGGCCTTGGGTTCGGGTTCGGCCCCGCAGCTGGTGCTGATGAAATTTGGTGCCCCGTGGTGCCCGCCCTGCCGGATGATCGACAAGGAACTCCGCAAGCTGGGGCGGACCAGTCTGCCGGTTGAAATCCGTAAGATCGACGTCGACGAACGACCCGAGATGGCTGAACGATATGGGGTCAGCAGCATTCCGCGATTGATCTTGCTGCAAGACGGTCGCAAGATCGGCGACGCGGTGGGCTATCAATCGGCGGACGAATTGTCCGAATGGATCAACGAGAATGCATCGCCAGAAGCCCTGGCGGGGAAAAAACGAACGTCCAAATCATCGGTGGTTCAGGCCAACCCGTTCTTCAAGTGATTTCCGTCGCTGGCCAAAGCGTCCCGCATTGGACGTCAAGGTTCGGGCAGTAGGGGAGAGACGTATCACGTTATGAAGTAACCTTCCCGTGTGAACGTCGCGCAGTTTTGAAGCAACCCTCTTGGCAGGAGGGTCGAGCGCAGCGAGGGGAGGTCGAACGGTCAATCGCGAGTTTTACTTCACCTGACCGAGTCGCGTCCCAAGCGGCAAAGAGAATCCTCTCCTCGCTATGCTCGACTCTCCCGGAGGGAGAGTGACGAAAACCCTTAACGATCAACGACTTAAAAACTGCACGAACCTCCCGGAGTGGTGATGAACCTTGTCCGGATGATGTGCCACTTGTCCGGATTTTGCCGATCGACGATGCGTGAGAGCGCAAATGCGGACAGATTCGAACCGGCCCGGCCTGAACGAGTAGACAGACCCGAACCTGACGTGGACAATAAGTAGGTTGTTAGGTTGCCGATTTCCACGTCACGCTTTTCGTTCGTTGCCTCCATGCCGATTCAAATCAAATGCCAGTGCGGGAAAGCTCTCGCGGTAAAAGATCAATTCGCAGGTAAAGCGGTCAAATGTCCCGCTTGTGGGCAGGGGATCAAGGTTCCGGCGGTGTCCGCCCAGCAAGTCGCCAGCCCAAACGTCGCTGCCCCTTCGGCCCAGGCGGTCGGTACGACCGCGGCCGGGAATCCGATGAACGACTTGTTCGATGAGGAAGGGTTCGGCACCAACATCACTGCGGTCTGCCCGTCCTGCGGGGCGGCCATGGGGGCCGACGCGATCCTGTGCACCAAGTGTGGTTTCAACAAAACCACCGGTGAATCGGTGCGTGGTCACCTGACACCCGGCGTGGACATCTCGAGCGGGACGCTGGCACTACAGAAAGCCGCCGAAGACATGCGTCGCGCGGACAAGATGCAAAAGGACATGACCGAGCGTGCCGGAATGCCCTGGTGGATGCTCGGCTTGATTCTGTTCATTCTGTGCAGTGCGACGGGATTGGCGGTGATGGCCGTCATGTCAGCCAATCGCACGACAGGGCAAGACAACTTCAACGCGATGCAGACCTTCCTGCAGCTGGCCGGATCGGCCTGTGCTCTGGTGGCGTTTGGCGCATTGGTCAAGCTGATCGTCGAAGGATTCAAAGAAGACAAGAAAGTCGGTTTTCTGTGTTGCACCGTTGTCTATTTGATTTACTTCGTGTTCCAAAAGCCGAAGTCGCGGATCGGTGCGTTTTTGGTCATGGTCATCCTTGGCGGAATCGCCGGCGCCCTGTTTGCCAAGAGTCAACAGGTGTAGCGGTTGAAGATTCTGATCACCGGCATTTGTGGCTTCGTCGGCAACCAAATCGCTCGACGGATCAAGGCAACGAACGACGACGTCCGACTGTTCGGATTGGATAATTTCATTCGTGCCGGAAGCGAACTCAATCGCCGCTCGGCCGAACAGCTGTGCGAAACGTTTGTCCGCGCCGACGTGCGATCGGAAGCCGACTTGCAATTGCTGCCTGACGTGGATTGGGTGATCGACTGTGCGGCGCTGCCGAGTGTCTTGGCTGGGACCGGCGGCGGCGGTTCGTCGCGGCAACTCATTGAGCACAACCTTGCCGGTACACTGAATCTGCTGGAGTATTGTCGGCGCTGCGACGCGGGACTGATCCTGCTGAGCACGTCGCGCGTGTATTCGATGCGTCCGCTGGCGGAGCTTGCGCTCAACGAGGCGGCCGACCGCTACCTGCTGGACGTGTCGCAGCCGCTTCCGACGGGAATCACCGAAGCCGGCATCAACGAGTCGTTTTCCACCGCTCCGCCGGTCTCGTTGTATGGTGCCACAAAAATCGCTTCCGAAACGATGGCTCTGGAATACGGTCAGACGTTCGGGTTCCCCGTCCGCGTCAATCGTTGCGGCGTGCTGGCCGGTGCGGGACAATTCGGTCGCCCCGACCAGGGGATCTTCAGTTTCTGGATCCATTCCCACCTGGCGAAACGCCCGCTGCGTTACATCGGATGCCGAGGCACTGGGTTTCAAGTCCGTGACTGTTTGCACCCGATCGATGTCGCGGACCTTCTGGTCACGCAAATCGGTGCCGGTTCGGATCCGACCAAACCCCTGGTCAATAACGTCAGCGGCGGTCTCGAATCGTCGCGGTCGCTTCGTCAGTTGACTCGCTGGTGTGATGCGCGATTCGGTCAACATGCGGTCACGAGCAGTGACGAGGTTCGTCGGTTTGATTTGCCCTGGATCGTGTTAGATAGCACGTTGGCGCGATCGGCGTGGCAGTGGAATCCGCAACGGACGACCGACATGATTTTGGAAGAGATCGCCGAGTTCGCATTGCGGACACCGGATTGGTTGGAGATCTGCTCGTGAATCCGCGCCGTCGTTCGCTGCCGGTATGGGCCTCCTTGGCCGCGCCGATGCTGCTCTTTGTTGTCTTGCGACTTCCGACGCTGATTCATCAACCCGGGGTGCAAGACGAGCAATGGTTCGCCGTTCCAGGATTGACGGTCTGGCGAGAAGGCATCCCCCGTATTCCTTATCTTCCGACCCGCAACCGCGAGACTTTATTTGAGAACGCGGATGTTTGCCTGATGGCGCTTCCACCCGGTTTATCTTACCTCCAGGCCCCCTTCTTTGCGATCTTTCCGGCGGGCTATGCGACGGCGCGGATACCGCTGTTTCTCGGCGCCCTGGCGACGATTGCGATCGTGTTTTGGATCGTCAAACGCATCGGGGGCGGCGATTCGGCGGCCGGCGCCGCGGCGCTGATCGTTTCCCTCTCTCGACCACTGCTATTCACCGGACTGACCACACGTCCCGATCTGTTGTGCGCCGTCGCGGGATGGCTGTCCATCATCGCGGCGTGGCAGATGCTGCGAACGGCGCCCGCCAATAGCGGACGTTGGGCGTTGACCAGCGGTGCGTTGTCCGGTCTGGCAGGGTTGTTTCATCCGTTCGCACTTGTGTTTGCGATGCAAGGCGGTGTCGCGATGTTGCTGGGCACGGCAACCGTCATGCAAAAGACCAAACGTGCCGCGCTGTACCTTGCCGGAAATGTGTTGGCCATTTCATTGTGGATCCCGCTGATCGTGTCTTATCCCTATGAATTTCGCAGCCAGTTTTTTGCCAACGTGCTCGATCGGGCCGGTCCGGGACTACCGGCTCGAATCGTTTGGCCGATCCCTTCCCTGATCCATCATGCCAAGTTGCTGTCTGAATTTGCCGGTCCGCTGCAATGCCTGCTGATGGCATCGGGATTGGTGCTGGGATCTGTCTTCTTGTGGCAGCAGCGAGGAATCACGGCGTCAGAACGGAAAGGCTTGATCGCACTCGTCTGGTCGAGCGTGTTCCTGACCGCCACCGTCGCCGGACTCCACCCGACCAAGGGCTATTGGATCTACCCTTTCGTTTGGATCGTCGCGATCGCCGTCGTCGGGATCGACGATTTCATCAGCAAGAGGATGGTCGATGCCGGTTTGATGCCGGCGAATGGGCGGGCGTCGGCCGTGCGTGGTTTGCTGTTGGCAATCGCCATTTTGATGCTGCTTCCCGGAGCCGGACTTCGCACAACCTGGGTTTATTTGTCGCGCTGGAAAGATCCGTCCGTCTATGCGCCCGCCTTCATCGAAGGCGTGCTCAACGACTTGCCGCGGGAAGGGGTTTTCTACGCCGATTTGTCCTATGTTTTCGACGTCTATTTGAGCGGTCGAGAAACGCGGCTGTGCCAGGAACGTGAGCAGTACTGGGGTGATGAACCGATTTCCTACACGTACTTGCTGCTTTCCTGGGAAGGTGAAGACGCGGGCTGGGCGAACCAGTACGACGGTTTGCATGTACGACGATTTGGGACCCGAGAAATTCCCCAAAACTGTTTTGTGGATTTGTATCGGCCTGCTCCAGTCCACCACGCAGAACCCCACGATTCACTTCCTCCCGATGGCGACAGCAAATGATCAGCCAGGATGAAGGCGTTCAGAGACGTAGACGCCAATTGTCGATTGTTATCCCAGCGTACAACGAACAGGAGAACATCGGACCCTGTTTGGAGGAATTGATGACGCTGTTGGTCGATCAGTCGGGGATCGACGCCGAAGTCATCGTGGTCAACGACAATAGCAGCGATGCGACCGAAGCAGAGGTGCTGAAATGTCGCGAGCGTTGGCCATCGATCCGATTGGTTCGTCGTCAGCCGCCCGGCGGTTTTGGCCGCGCGATTCGAACCGGGCTGCAATTCGTGCGCGGCAGCGTCGTCATCATTTACATGGCGGACCGGTCGGATCATCCCGAAGACGCGCTGCGGTATTACGAAACGATTCAAGAAGGGTACGACTGCGTCTTCGGATCGCGGTTCATCAAAGGCGCCGAAGTCAAGCGATATCCGACAGTGAAATTGTGGGTCAATCGCTGTGTCAACAAAGCCATCCAATGGATGTTCTGGACGCCGATGAACGATTTGACCAACGCGTTCAAGGCGTATCGAACCGACGTCGTCGATCATTGCGGGCCCTACCGCGCCTGCCATTTTAACATCACGCTGGAAATGTCACTCAGCGCGCTGATCAGCGGACACCGGATCAAGGAAATCCCGATCCGCTGGGAAGGCCGGACGTGGGGTTCAACCAACTTGCGGATGCGCGAAATGGGACGCCGTTATTTGTGCACGCTGCTGATGTTGTTTTTTCAACGCGTGCTGATGTCCGATGACGTCGTCGCCGAGCGGCAGAGAAAGCTCGACACGGCGATCGAGGTCATTCCTGAGGCCTGACGGCTCGCGTGGCTCGATTCCGGCGGCTGTTCCACCGACACCAGACGGCTCACGCCGGTCTCCGGGCGAGGTTCAGAGTTGATTCCCGACGGTGTGTAGATACCGATGCCCGCGGGGAGGTAAACTGTCTTGGCAAATCGACCTCTCATCGGCCGCGGTAGGTGTCGCACAGCGTCATCTGCAGAAACTCAATGACCTCGTCGATTCTTCGGTTCCCCACTCCTCGAGATTCATCGAAAATGAAGTTTCCATTCCGATTCCGGACACTCGCAGGTCTGCTCTCTGCGTTTGCCCTGCCCGCCCTCAGCGTTTTGGCTGACGTGGCCTCCGCGCAGCAAACTCGACCCAACGTCGTGATCGTGATCACGGACGATCAAGGCTATGGCGATCTGTCCTGCCATGGCAACCCGATTCTCCAAACGCCCAACCTGGATCAACTGCATCGCGATTCCGTTCGGTTGACCGACTATCACGTCGCGCCGACTTGCTCGCCGACACGCTGCGCGTTTCTTACCGGTCACTGGACCAATCGCACCGGCGTCTGGCACACGATCATGGGCCGCTCGATGCTGCGCGAAAACGAAGTCACTATGGGAGACGTTTTTTCTGCGGCCGGATACGAGACCGGGATGTTCGGCAAGTGGCACTTGGGTGACAACTATCCCTACCGCCCCGAAGACCGCGGCTTTACCGAAGTGATGCGACATGGCGGCGGCGGTGTCGGTCAGACTCCGGATCATTGGGACAACGCCTACTTCGACGGATCCTACTGGCACAACAGCAAGGTGACTCCGGTCCAAGGCTTTTGCACCGATGTCTTCTTTGATTATGCCGAACAGTTCATTCGTGATTCGCATTCGGCCGACAAACCCTTCCTGGCCTACATCGCCACCAACGCGCCGCACGGCCCGATGCACTCCCCCGAAAAGTACAGCGAGCCGTATGCCAACTTGGACACGGGATTGGCAAACTTCTACGGCATGATCGCCAACATCGACGAGAACGTGGGGCAGCTGCTCGGTCTCTTGGAAGACCTGAAGATTGCCGACAACACGATCTTCATTTACACCACCGACAACGGCACCTCCTCGGGCGACAAGGTGTTCAACGCCGGAATGCGTGGCAAGAAAGGCAGCCATTATGACGGCGGACACCGCGTCCCGCTATTCATTCGCTGGCCCGACGCCAATCTGGTCGGCGGACGCGACGTCGACACGCTGACCGGCTACGTCGATGTTCTGCCGACGCTGATTTCGATGTGTCGTGTCGCTCCGCCCCAAGGCGTTCGGTTCGACGGCGTCGATCTCTCCCCGCTGATCTTTGATCGTGCGACCGATTGGCCCGACCGGATTCTGGTCACCGACTCCCAACGCGTCAAAGATCCGATCAAGTGGAAAAGTTCGGCGGTGATGACCGACCGCTGGCGGTTGTGCAATGGACAGGAACTGTTCGACATCGACGCCGACCCCGGACAAAAAAACGACGTGGCGTCGGAGCACCCAGATGTCGTTGAGCGATTGAGAAATTTCTATGAACGCTGGTGGGCGGAACTGGAGCCGACGTTTGACCAATCCACGGCGATTTACCTGGGACACCCTGCCGACAATCCGGCCCGTTTGACCAGCCACGATTGGATCACCACGCGGATGACACCCTGGAATCAAAGCCAGGTGCGGGCGGCAATGAATGGCCCGGCCAACACCGGGTTCTGGAACGTCAAGATCACCGAGGCCGGCAAGTATGTGGTTCGGTTGCGACGCTGGCCCGAGGAAATCGATCACCCGATCACCAGTCCGCTGCCACCGGGACCGCCGGTGCCCGGACAAAAGGCATTTCGGGAAACGCCCGGCAAGCCCGTCGCGGCAGCGAATGCCACGCTAAAAATCGGCGGTGTTGAAAAGTCGGCGGTCGTTCCCGACGGCGCGAAAGAAGTCGTCTTCGAGTTGGACCTTGAGCCCGAAACGACGACGATGACAGCCAGCTTCGAAACGGACTCGGGAGAAGTCTTCGGCGCCTATTTCGCCTACGTCGAAAAACTCTAAACGTCGCGGTCACCCCGGCAGCGCAAACAAAAAATCGGCAGCGCAACACTGCCGATTCGTTGGAGGGTGCCGCGGCTGGCACGGAGATAAGTATCAGGGGATGCAGCGACCGTTGGTGTTTAGCCTTTAGGCGATTCCCGTTCGCTGCACGGCAGCGACAGTGGGCGGCTAAAGCCCAATACCGCTAAGTTAACATGAATGAGGGGGCCCGGACGCTGGCGCGAACCGGCTGATGTCAAACGAATATCAGCCGTTTGGCGCGAGCCTACGGGCCCTCATCTGAAGA
>NZ_JANZKV010000301.1 GCF_025060895.1 Stieleria sedimenti
CTGCGGCGGCTGAGGAGCAAACCGCCAAGGAATCACCTGGTCTGCGATGCGCCGAAGGTGCTTCGTGCCCTCCGCCGGCCCCCGTGTCGGCGGAGGGTCGTTTAAACCGAGCGTTTGTCCTCGCTCTCCCCATTCGGACATCGCAGCAATGCCTCGAAAAACCTGGGTCCTGAGCGATGAGCCACTAAAATCCACGAAGAACCCCCAGAGGGAGAGAATCTCAATCGGTTGCCAAATCCTGCGGTAAAAGAATCGACGTCCCGAGGGAGGGTGACTTCGACTTGTGCAGACGCCAATGCCCTTTCGCTGCCATCCCGCGGCGGTTCTCCAATCGCTACGCCCGCTACAAACGCTAGCGTTCGCCTGATCTGCAGTGATTCGCAACGACCGAGGGAAAACCCTCGTGTTTCACTTTGGAGAGGGTTTGCCCTCAGCCGTTATCAGTGATGACGAAGGTCACGTGTCGTGCGTCTGGTGCGCGTCTGTGGTGCAACGTGACTTGCGACTCACCCTCCCCCAATCTTCAACTTCCGTGGACGCCCGGCGTGTCTTCGGTAGCGGAGCCGGCTATCACTATGAATCCCACCCAACGCACGTCTGTTCCCCATCGCCGTCGCAATTCGGAACCGCTCGAAGAACGAGTTTTGATTGACGCCGATGTGTCGGACTTCATCGCCATGGATGGAGCCCATGATCCCCACGATGCAAACGCGTCGCCATCGGGCCATGGGCCGAAACGGAAACCTCGCACGGTGTCATGGTATGGCCGCATGGACGGCGGCTCGAGTGAAGTGCCGGGGCTGCATCCACGTCAGTACGCGTTCGTCGACGTCACGGTCCAGCAGCACGAGACGCGGGTCCAGGACTTGGTCCGTAACGGTCAACCATTGGAGATCATCTACCTGGACCCGAAACGAAATGGGATCAAGCAGATGGCTGAATCGCTCACCGGCGCGGCCAACTTGGATGTCGTGTATCTCATTTCCGATGGCTGGGACGGGCTGCTGCAACTCGGGGATCAAGCCATTGATCGCGCCGATCTGGCACTCGACCATGCCTCGTCGCTGCGTGCCATCGGCGCCTCGCTGGCGGCCGACGGTGACTTCCTGCTTTACGGATGTGGCCTGGTCGGCTCCACCGCTGGGCTGAACCTGATCGATGCGCTGTCTCGCCTGACCGGGGTGGAAGTCGCGGCGCTGGATGCATCGATCGGAAACGCTCCGCGCGACGAAAACTGGGAATTGGAGCTGCTCCGTAGCGAGTCGGTCGGTCAACATTGCATCTGTGTCTCGGCGTCCGGAACCGAGGGGCTCGACAATTTCACGCACGCGGCGCTCATGCCTCCCCCCGAGTCGACCGATCAGGAGCCGATCGGGTCACCGGGGCAAGCCGGATTCGATCGCGGCACGTTTGATCTCAACGTCTTCCTCGAAACCAGCTCGTGCTCACCGTGGTGTGCAGGGTTTTCTCCACATTTCGACGTGTTTCACCCACGTGGCATCCGAGTCGATGGGTTTGCGATTTACGGCGGCAACCTGTCTCCCGCTGTCGAAAAGGTATTGACCGCCGCGAGCGAAATCGCGTCTGTCAGCGGCGACAATCGGAGCGACACGCAACTGGTCGGCGCCTCGGCGCCAGAGCAGCGGTCGACTTGGCACGGTAGCCCGATAGACTCCGGTGCCTTCGGCGTGGGCTGGGCTTTGGTGACCGGCTAACCGTGATCGACAAACGCAACTCGAACATTTCACGCTGACACAGCGCGAGTGCGCTGGCAAAGTCCGAGATTGGACGGAGCAAGCGGTCTGTTGATTTAGTGAGCCGTGATGCGTAAGCGGCCGGGCATGCCGGCGCCCGCCCGAGGCCTTACGGCCAGCGGCTCACCATTGACTCAGCAGATCCCGA
>NZ_JANZKV010000302.1 GCF_025060895.1 Stieleria sedimenti
AGATGAGGGCCCGTAGGCTCGCGCCAAACGGCTGATATTCGTTTGACATCAGCCGGTTCGCGCCAGCGTCCGGGCCCCCTCATTCATGTTAACTTAGCGGTATTGGGCTTTAGCCGCCCGGTGTCGCTGCCTCGCAGCGAGTGGGAGCGTCTAAAGGTTGGACACCAACGGCATCTGCTGTCGCAGGACACTCGCAAGTGAGAAGCTGACGCCACTCTCGCCAGAGCGTGGATCGCTGTTACTTCACCAAGCGAGCGCCTTCGAAAGTCTCTGCCTGGGGAAAACCGCTCAACCATTTTGCGTCGATCACGGCCTGCCCGGCGAAGTCGGACGCATCGAGCAGCTGCGACGGAGCCGTTTTGATTTTGCCTTCGGTGTCCGCGTATGCTTTGACCAAGTACTCTCCCGGAACAAGCGGAAACGCGTCCTCGGCGGCCTCATGGTTTGGCCCGAGGTTCGACGCGATCAATAACAACGCTCCGTTGACCATGCCTCTGGGGGTCACCACCGATTGCGTGAACGCGACGGGATCGGACGACCAGTTGCCCGACGGATCTTTGCCGTGAACGAACAGTTGGACGACGGAGCCCGGTTTCCAATCCGCCGGCGTCCCTTTGACCCGCAAGATCCGCTGGGTCGGGATCCAGTTGTCCGTGGGTAATTCGTCAGCGGTCGCGTATTGGTCGCCGACCACCGCGGCGTAGTCTTCCAGCCAAGCGACGAACAATTTGTAAGAGTGGTCATCGACGTGCATCTTGATGCCTCCCATGTGGGAAACCGGGTCGGCCGAAGACGGCTTGGCAAGGCTGCCGTCGTCCTGCTTGGGCGGCAATTTGGCCGTCGGCTTGAGCACCAACAGGCTCTTGGCCGGCTCTCGCAAGTTGATCAACGGGTATCGTTTCCCGTCTTGCTTGCGGCTGCTGGCGACCAATGCCGCCAGCGTCGCTTCGGGAGTTTCGCGAAACAGATTCATCCGCGCGCCATAGGTTTTGACGAGTTCACCGTGCCGCTCGGCCGGCTTTTGATGCTTCGGATTGTCGGCGTCAATTTCATCAGGCGTGTGACAGGGGAAACAACGCATCCGCTGCGACCAAACATTGCGGGTGAACGCTTCCAGCACGCGACTCTTGCGGGCATGCCGGACGACTTCCAAGGGTTTGGCCGGTCCGACCGTCGCGAGTTGCTCCGGCGCGGAGCGTGAAACCAGGTCAGGGTCACTGCAACAGGCTTTGATCCACGCGGAGAACGCTTCGTATTCGGCCTGCCGCGTTTTCTCGTGGATTCGCTTGGCCAACGGATCGGTCTCTTTTTCGCCCATCTGAATCAGCGTCAAAATCTTTGACTGTTCGGGGGCCTCCACATCGACCAATCCGTCCTCCCGCAGCGCGACGAATGTTTCGGTGTGTGAGGGCAGGATGTAGTCCTTGATGTCGACTGAGGACAGGTGGCACTGCACACAACTGGACGGATTGGGCGAGCGAAAGATCGGCATGATCCGTTCTTCGAACAACTGCAGCGCCGTCGTCGGTTCGGATGCCCGGACCAAGGCTGGCGGAGACGCCGCGGTGGTGAGGGCGGCGACCAGTGCCAAGCAGGTGAGTGGATGCCGACCAGGGATTGATCGTTTCGTCATGATCGCGCTCGAAAGGGTGGTTCGATGATGAGGTCGCAGAACACGACCGTGTTTGTGCAGGGTGTCGGGATGATTCAAGTTGGATAGAATTGTATCGCGCTGCAGAGCCTGATTCGCAAAAGAACCGACAGATCCAGGGAACACTTTGTTTAATTGCGGCTGACGTGGGCGATGGCTCGTGGGATCACCCCGGCTTGACCGGAGGTGCTTTCGAAATGTGGGCTGATGGCGAGGATTCGCCCGTGACCATACCGAGCGAAGACGATTGCCGGGGCGCCGAGCATGGTGTTCTTCTGCGGCTCGTAAATGCCGTTCTCGGTGCGGAAGAAGGCCCACGGTTCATACTCCGGCAACGAGTCGTTGTCTCCCGGTGAAAGGATCGGACCGTTCTGGTACTGAATCGATTGCGTTCCGGAGACGCCCAGCACCTGAGATGCATGGTCAGTCAGTTCGACATCAACATCGGTAGCGGGACCGCGGTACCACATCGACTTGCGTCCCTTGCCGGGGATCTCCACCGTTGTGTTGAACACTGCGGCATTCATCAGGTTCAACGACCAGGAATAGTGCGACGAGCAGAGGTAGGCGCCGGCGCAGATTCCCACGACGCCTCCGCCATCGCGAATGAACTGGCGGACGTGATCACGCCCGGTCGGGCCGATCGCCTTGCCTTGTTTGCTTCCCGAGCCGCCGGGGAACACCAGAACGTCGAATTGATCCAAGACGCCCGGTCGCATGTCGTGCCGACCGACCTTTCGAACCAGCAGCTCCGGCCGACCCTCAAGAACCTTCATCACTTTTATTTCGTTGGCTCCCGAATCGTCGAACAACGCCACGTTCGTGGTCCCGCGTGCCGGTTGCGGTGCCAAACGATCGACACAGTC
The DNA here is from genome assembly GCF_025060895.1 of Stieleria sedimenti. GTDB lineage: Bacteria > Planctomycetota > Planctomycetia > Pirellulales > Pirellulaceae > Stieleria > Stieleria sedimenti. Next base: position 2,518 of record NZ_JANZKV010000302.1, read on the forward strand.
CTCTGCAATCACGCCGATCGACTCAAGCGCGGTCGAAACCATCCGTCGATGCTGTCGCGTTCGCAGCGAAAGCGGTTGGTCTTTGAACGTCGTTTCAAAAATAAAACTCACGGCACCGAGTTGTTCGTGACACGCTCGGGCCAGGCTGCCGACCACGGGGCCGCTTTTCGCCAACAGGTCGAAACGACGCTGCGGATCGACGTCCGCGTTGACGGCTTGCTGAATTCGTTTGGCGAAATCACGTTGGTCGGGAAAGGCGATCACACTTGAACCGACCGAGTCGGCGTTGAGGCGATGGAAATCGAATCCCTCGTGAAGATCGAAAACCCAATCGGGTTGGTGACGCGTGATGAACTCCCAGATCGCTCGGGTGTGCTCGGTCAACGCGTCTTCTCGCTCGGACGTCGGAAAACTGCGGTTGAGATCGCGGCGCAGGCGATCATTCCGATGTTCTGGTGACCAACGGATGTTGGCTGCCAGACCCAGCCGATTGATTTGCGGCATGACGACCAGCTTTCCGCGACTGATGGGCCAATGTCGAATTTGCTCGGCCGCTCGGTATCCTGCCGGTTCATTTCCGTGCACGCCGCCGGTGATCAACACCGTCGGGCCGTCCTGACCGCTATCGATGACATACCAGGGGGTTTCCCAAGTCGTGCCCGTGCCCAGCGTCCCGGAGGTGGCGGTTTGCGGCTGTGTCGATGCGGCGACTTGGGCGTCGACCGTTGCGACTTCGGCCAACCCTACGCCAAGTACCGAAACGAGAAACAGGACCGCGGAAAAGAGCCGGCCTGCGGAGTGAGGCGACGATCGGGGTGTGGTCATGGTTGCGTGCCTCGATCACGCTGGTGGATGATGTTGGACCCGTACGCTGGCGATCAATGCTACTTACTTTGACGCCAAGAGGGGTGTTTTTGAAGCGCGACCGGACGGCTCGCGGGCTGTCGATTTTAAGAAATTGGACGAGGCAATGGTGAGCCGCTGGCCGTAAGGCCTCGGGCCACGCCTGGATGCCCGGCCGCTTACGCGTCGCGGCTCACTAAATCGACAGCCCGCTCGCGCCGTTCCGCTAACTCATTCGATTGACCTTGTTCGGTCGACCGTTCAGCCATCCACGACATCGCTGATCGGATGGCCCCAGCGGTCGCCGTGCAGACGGGAGACTTTGCTGCGGACTTCTGCGGGATCAAATCGCGCCGTCAATCCTTTCAGGTAGTCATTGCGTTGGGATTCGGTGTCAAATTCCAGCGGGCGATTCTCGAATAGGTCATCAAGCGATTTCATGTGACGGCGTTCCATGAAATTGCGCAAACCATCGACGAGTGTGCGAACGACCGTCGGTCCTTCGCGGCAGACCGCCGAGGTGACCATGGCGACGTCGGCTCCAGCCAACAAGGCTTTCACGACATCGATGCTGGTACCGATTCCGCCACAGGCGGCCAACGGCATGCCGGGACAGTAACTGTGGACCTGCATGACCGGCCCGATGATCTTGCTGACCGTTCCCGGTTCGGTGAGCGTCCACTCGGATTTCAGCTCGAACGTGTCCAGGGAAATGTCGGTGTCGGGCAATCGGCCGAATAGAATCAATCCCTGGGCGCCGGACAACAAACGGCACGAAAGTTGGCTGAGGCGGGTGTAGCTACGATGCAGCTTGACAAACAGCGGGATCTTGATGGCGTGATCGATTTTCGTCACCACTTCGACGACCGCGTCTTCGACTTCGCGTGCCGTGCCATACACGCATGGTGGAGGTGGCTGCAAACACAACTCGATTGCCGCCGCACCGGCCTGCTCCACTTCCTTGGCAAAGTCCAACCAATTGCCGCCGCTCTCACCATTCAGACTGGCGATCACCGGAATCGAAAGCTGTGAGCTGGCCCGAGTGACCATGTTCAAATAGGACTCGGCATCAAATCCGGCGTTCTCCACCGGCACGCGGCGACTGCGTTTGAGCAACGATTTGTCCTGCTCCGAAAGCGCGATCCCGTTACGATCGTTCCACAACAACACCTGCTCTTGAAACAGCGAGGGCAGCACGATCGCCCCTGCCCCGGCGGAAACGAACGCGACTTGACTCGGCTCTTCCGCCGTCATGGGGCACGAGCCCACCACGATGGGGGCTTTGAGATGCAAGCCGCCAAAATTGGTGCTCAGATCGATGCTCATCGAATTACCTGGTCAATCTTTTGGCGCGATCGAGGTCCAACGCCAGGGGAAATTTACGCGAACGTGGTGCGATTTTGACCGGGACTCTCCTGCGTAAAGGAAAACGTCAAACGATGACACCCACTCCATCGGGAGACCCAGTTTGCGCTCCATCCATGGTGCATCTCTTGTGCCGAGTCGAGGTCGCGGAATCGATTCGACCACACGAATCCTGCTCTTTCCCCCCCACCCTGCTCGCCGCAGCGCTTGCAAGGCGTCTCCGCGATCCCCGAGGCATCGTTCTCGGTCTGTGGGCGTAGACACTTGTAGAGGCAAATCGGCCGACCGCTGTTCTGCGGAGATTCACATCGCAGACATTCTTTCCGCCGGCGTCCCGCACATCTCCGGCCAAATCCGCACACCGGATTCGCGGCGTTAGACTGTTATGTGCGAATTCGCACCTTCGACGCGCCGTTTGACTTCCCGAATAAAGCGACTGCCTCGCTGTGCACCATCCAGCGTGGTTTCGGGATCGGAGTTGCCGTTGAGTTCCAAAATGATGGGGCCTTCAAAGCGGACACGGTCGAGCTGCCTGATGAATGGCTCCCACTCAATCGTGCCGTCCCCCGGCGGAAGATCGTCATCCTCCACGCCGCCGTTGTCACTGGCGTGAACCATCCACAGGTGGCCGGAAAGCTTGTGCGCGACCGACAGCAGATCTCCGGAAAGGTAGGCATGCCCGGTGTCCAGGCAGATCCCGACATCGGTGCTTTCGATCGCACCCAAGATCCAAAGAACGTCTCGGGGTTTGCCGAAAAACAGGTGCGGCATCATGTTTTCCAGCACCAGTCCCACGTTCAGTTCAATGCACTCGCTGGTGATCAGATTCAGCGAGTGGGCGGCCAGTTCCATGCGGTGCATTCGCTCATCTTCGGGAAGGTCATGTTGTTCCGGACCCGGATGGATCACGAAATAGCGAACACCGATCTCCGCAGCAGCCGTTGCGGCGGTGACGATTTCTTCGATCGATCGATTGCGGATATTCGCGTCGGGGGACGTGATATCGATCTGTTCGGCAAACGGTGCGTGGAACGAATACGGTTCGATCTTCAATTGCTGAATCAGATCACCGGCACGTTTGACCATCTCAAAATCGTGGTAGTCCAGGTGCGACGGAAACGAACAGATTTCGATCAGGTTGAATCCGCCGGCTCGGATTCGTTCCAGACAATCGAAAATGCTGTGACGGTAAAAACAACCCGTGGAAAGACCGATCGGCCACTCAATCATGTTGCTCACTCCCCTTCGAACCAGGTCGATTGGATCTCTCGGCTCAGATTGCGACGCTGCAGCGTCGAGCGTCGAATCAGCGTTCCTAGAAGCAAAGCATGGAAGCAAAACATGTGCCGAACGGCCGTGCTTGGTCAGCGGCATGTCAATTGCTGTCTGACGTCAATTGCTGTCTGACAAGGCACGCGAATTGAATGGGGATCGTCGGAGAAAAACTGATGGACATGATGAACGCGATGGTGCTGCCGCGGATCGTTTCGCTCGACAATTGCCAGACGCCACTCGAGCGGGTCGAATTGCCGATTCCCGATCCGCGTCGCGGAGAGGTATTGATCAAGGTGTTGGCGTGTGGCGTCTGTCACACGGAACTGGACGAGATCGAAGGCCGTACCGCTCCCTCGCGTTTGCCCGTGGTGCCCGGGCATGAAGTGGTGGGCCGCATTGTCGCATTGGGAGACGGTGTCACCGATTGGGCGGTCGGAGAGCGAGTCGGCGTCGGCTGGATCTACTCTTCATCGGGAAGCAAGCTGGAGAACCTGAGTGGCTCGTTTCGTGCAACCGGACGTGATGTCAACGGCGGCTACGCCGAATACATGTGCGCCGACGCGGGGTATGTGTATCCGATTCCAGACCGTTTCGACGACGCCGAAGCGGCACCGTTGTTGTGCGCCGGCGGGATCGGTTACCGGGCGCTCAAGCTGGCCAATCTTTTCGACGGCGGTCTGCTGGGGCTGACAGGGTTCGGCGGCTCGGCACACTTAGTCTTGCAGTTGGCTCGGCATCTATATCCGCGAACGAAAATCTACGTGTTCGCCCGCGATCAACGTTCCCGTGAGTTTGCGCTGGAATTGGGGGCACACTGGGCGGGCGCCACCGACGACCGTGCGCCGGAACGGTTGCATGCAATCATCGACACCACGCCGGCGTGGAAGCCGATTGTCGAAGCGCTGCGGAACTTGCGACCGGCAGGACGATTGGTGATCAATGCGATTCGCAAGGAGGACGCCGACAAGGACTACCTCAGCCGCCTCTGCTACCACGATCATTTGTGGATGGAAAAAGAGATCAAGAGCGTGGCAAATATCACGCACACCGACATCGCGGAGTTTCTGCCGATCGCGGCGGAGATCCCGATCCGACCGCAGGTGCAGACGTACACGCTCGCACAGGCCAACCGGGCACTCGTGGAACTGAAGCGGGGACACGTACGCGGTGCCAAGGTGATCGTGATGGACGCATCGGTGAGGCGTCCAGGCTGAGTTACATCGGGTGACGCTGAGTCGTAAATCGTTGGCCCGCTGTCGCAGTTTCCCCTCTCGGTTTCTCATCGGCACCACTACGATGGAGTCCCACCCTGGCGCAACGTTTCGAGGATGAAGATTGCGGCTGGAAAACTGCCGGATCCGTTATCGTCCTTCTTCAGGTAGAATACCGTCTGGTTTGCGTGTCCCGGCTCGATCAACGTGGAGAAGAAGTGACTTCGATTCGGCAATTTGTTTGGCGCTGTGTGTTAACCTCCGGTTTCTTGGCCTGCCCATTGGTGGGGATTGCTCCGGCCGAGTCGGTGGCGATGGCACCGACCGAGGAACAGTTGGAATTCTTTGAAAAAGAAGTCCGTCCGCTGTTGGCAGAGCATTGTTATTCGTGTCACAGCACGAAATCAAAGAAGCTTCAGGCGGGGCTGCGGGTCGACAGTTTGGCGGCGATGCTGCGGGGGGGGGATTCCGGCGAAGCGGTCGTTCCCGGCGATGTCGACGGCAGCTTGCTGATTGAAGCGGTTCGGTATGAATCGTATGAGATGCCGCCCAAGGGAAAACTGCCCGCGGCGGACATCGAGACGCTGGAGCGGTGGGTGGAGATCGGGGCACCGTGGCCGCCCGAAGATGCACCGCAGGAGACGACGACGCGGCTCGAGTTTGATCTTGAGCAACGTTCCCAGGACCATTGGGTCTGGCAACCGGTTCGATCGCCCCTGCCTCCCGAGGTGAAAGACGACACCTGGCCGCGACAGTCGCTGGACCATTTTGTGCTCCACCGGCTTGAGCAGGCGGGGTTGGAACCGTCCACCGATGCGGACCGATCGGCCCTGCTGCGACGCGTGTCCTTTGATTTGATCGGCTTGCCGCCGACCCCCGAGCAAGCCGAACGATTTCTTGGTGACCAGTCGCCCCAAGCATTGGAACGGCTTGTCGACGAACTGCTCGACTCGCCGCACTTCGGCGAACGTTGGGGACGTCATTGGCTGGACCTGGTCCGCTACGCCGAATCGCGGGGCCACGAATTCGACAACGATGCGCCCAACGCGTTCCAGTACCGCGACTACATCATTCGCGCGCTCAACGCCGATGTGCCCTACGACCAATTGATTCGCGAACACCTTGCCGGTGACTTGCTGGAGCGGCCGCGGACGAACCCTGACAAGGGATTCAATGAATCGATTCTGGGAACCGGATTTTGGTTTCTCGGCGAATGGGTCCATTCACCGGTGGACATTCTGAAGGACGAGAGCGACCGGTTTGACAACATGATCGATGTCATGTCGAAAGCGTTTCTGGGTGTCACCGTGTCCTGTGCCCGCTGCCATGATCACAAGTTTGATGCCATCTCGACCGCCGACTACTACTCGTTGACCGGCTTTCTCCAAGGCAGCGATTACCGGCAGGTCCGTTTCGAATCGATCGAACACAATCGCAAAATCGCCGATGCCTTGTCGGCAATCGATGCCAAGTACCGCAGCTCGGTCGACCAATTGCTGGCCGATCATCCGTTATCGCCCGAGCCCGTCGCCCCGTTGAAACCCGAGTCGGCCGCGGTGATCGTGTTCGACTACGAAACCATTTCTGCGGACCGGTTCTATCAAGACGGGTTTCTGTTCGGAGACCAGCCGCGCCGGGCCGGCCAAAGCATGGTCGCCGAAAAGGACGGCAAGCCGGTGATTGAATTCACGGCCGTTTCCGCAGCGGTCAGCGATCCCTTTTGGAACGGCTTGCAGTCGGTCAGCGAAACGGGGGTGAACAACCGCAGTCGGCTGGCCAATCTGCCCCGCAGCGGACGCACCTTGCGGACGCCGACGTTCACCTTGACCGACGGCAACGTTGCCTGTCTGGTGCGTGGTGCCGGTCACGTCGTCGCCTGCGTGGACTCCCACCGTTTGATCGCCGGCCCGTTGCACGGCGAGACGATCAAGGCGATCAAGCCGACCGACGACTGGGTGCAATTGAATCTGAATCGTTACGTCGGCCATCGGCTGCACCTGGAATTCACCCCGGACGAAAACGCCCAGCTGGAAGTTTCGCTGATCACGCAAGGGGCGTCGAAACCGGATCGAAAACATCTCCAACAGCGACAACAGGCGATCGCCGCCGGCGTGGAAAAGATGGCAAGCCAAGCCCGCGAGATCCTGGCGGACGAGCTTTCCGAAATCGCCCGCCTGTGGTCTCAAGAACGATCGCAACTGCAGACGCAGATCATGCATCGCTCTCGACTGGCCATGGCGATGCTCGATGGGACAGGCGAAGACGCATCGATTTACATTCGTGGCAATTCATCGAAGCCGGGCGAGATCGAACCCCGACATTTTCTGACCGCGATTTCCGGTGACGACCCGATGGAAATCCGATCGGGCAGCGGGCGACGGGAACTGGCTGAACACATCAACGATCCCGGCAATCCGCTCACGTCACGCGTCATCTGCAATCGAATCTGGCATCACTTGATCGGCCGAGGCATCGTGCCCACCACGGACGATTTCGGCGTGTTGGGCCAGCGACCGACGCACCCGGATCTGTTGGATCACCTGGCGACCCAATTCCGTCAGGATGGGCAAAGTCTCAAACGGATGATTCGGCGGATCGTGCTCTCACGGACCTATCAGATGTCCAGCCTGGCCGATCCCGCCGCGGTGGCCGCCGATCCTAAGAACCAACTCTTTCACCACCGCCCTCCGAAACGCCTCGAAGGCGAAGTCATTCGGGACGCGCTGTTGTCGATCTCCGGAGCCTTGGACCCGGTCCAATTCGGGGAGCCGATCCCGATCCACCTGACGGCCTTCATGGATGGACGCGGCCGACCGGGGCGGAGCGGCCCGCTCGATGGAGCACGTCGACGATCGATTTACACCGCGGTGCGACGCAACTTCCTCTCGCCGTTCATGTTGACGTTCGATACCCCGGTTCCGTTCAGCACCATGGGGCGACGCAACGTGTCCAACGTCCCCGCCCAAGCATTGATTCTGATGAACGATCCGTTGGTGGTTCAATTGGCCGGTCAATGGGCCGACCGCGCCATCTCGTTGCACTCCTCCAGTGAGCCGCGGATCCGCTGGATGTACACGTCGGCCTTTGCCAGACGACCGACCGATCAAGAACTGGCCGTCGCCCAGGCGTTCTTGGATTCCCAGCGCGAAGCCCGCCAAGTGGATCCCGACGACGCCGAATTGTGGAGCGATTTCGCCCACGCGCTGATCAACACCAAGGAGTTTATTTTTCTGCGATGACCAAGCACTCTCTCTTCCCCTGCCACCGCTATCAAGCCCAGCCGAGTTCGCGTCGCGACATGCTGCGACGCTGCGCAAGCGGTTTTGGGGCCGTCGCGTTGGCCGGCTTGGCACAGGACGCGGCTTATTCTCTCGAGTCGACTCCGTCCGAGGAACTCGGCAAAGCCGGTCACGGCCCACATCATCAAGTACGTGCCAAGAATGTGATCTTCTTGTACATGGATGGCGGACCGTCGCAGGTCGACACCTTTGATCCAAAACCGCTGCTGACCAAGTTCGACGGCAAAGATCCCGGCACCCTGTTCGACGTCGAACCGACTCAGTTCAACAACAACGGGACCGTGCTGGCGAGCCCCTGGGAGTTTCAGCAGCACGGTGAATCGGGCATCCCCGTCAGCAGCCTGTTTCCCCATGTGGCGACCTGTGTCGACGAACTGGCGGTCGTCCGATCAATGGTTTCAGAATTTCCCGAGCACACCTTTGCCAACTACTTTCTGCACACCGGCAGCGGTCTGCAGGGGCGTCCGAGCATGGGGGCCTGGGTCAATTATGGCCTGGGCAGCGTGTGCCAGAATCTGCCCGGATTTGTCGTCATCAACGGTGGACTGATTCCGCCCGGCGGGCTGGATTGTTTCGGCAGCGGATTCCTGCCCGCCAGCTACCAGGGATCGGTGTTCAAACCTTCCGGAAGTGGCGTCGCCAATATCGCGCCGACCGAGTCGTCCCCGCAACGACAGCGTGAAAAGCTGGATTTGATCGGCCAATTGGATGGCTTCGCCTCCCAACAGTTCGGCCGGCACGATAGTCTGGATTCAGCGATCCGAAATTACGAACTGGCCTATGCGATGCAGATGGCGGTTCCGGAAGTGATGTCGATCAAAGACGAACCCGCCCACGTCCAAAAGATGTATGGGATGGAATCAACCTACGAACCGACACGGATTTATGCGGCCCAGTGCTTGATCGCCCGTCGAATGATCGAAAATGGAGTCCGGTTTGTCGAGCTGACGTGCCCCAAGGTCGGCGGTGACCGGTGGGACCAACACGGCAACCTGAAACAGGGCCATGAAAACAACGCCCGCGCTGTCGACCAGCCCATCGCCGCGTTGTTGAAAGACCTTCGCCAGCGCGGAATGCTGGACGAGACGCTGGTCGTTTGGGCAGGCGAATTCGGACGCACGCCCTTTGCCCAAGGCAAGGACGGACGCGACCACAACCAGTTCGGATTTACCGTGTGGATGGCCGGCGGTGGCGTCAAACGCGGCACCACCTACGGTGCGACCGACGAGTTCGGTTACAAGGCGATCGAAAACCGCGTCGAAGTCCACGATCTGCACGCGACAATGCTGCATCTGATGGGCGTCGATCACACCCGGTCGACCTTCCGATTCGGCGGACGCGACATGCGGCTGACCGACGTCAAAGGCCACGTGGTACATGACATCATCGGGTGATGCCCGAAGAGGGGCAAGCATCCTGCTTGCCATCCTCGCCGGCCAGACAGTGGGGTAAGCATCCTGCTTGCCACCCTCGTCGGCCAGACAGAGGGGCAAGCATCCTGCTTTCCACCCTCGCCGGCCAGACAGTGGGGTAAGCATCCTGCTTGCCACCCTCGTCGGCTCCGCCGGCGGCCAGACAGTGTGGTAGCATCCTGCTTTCCATCCTCGCCGGCTCCGCCGGCGTTCACTCCGCTTGACCACCGGCCAGCCGCAACCGTCCCTTCAACGCCCAACATTCCCCAGTGCAAAATGAAACCCCAACACCCAATCACGTCCGTTGACCAACAGGCACGTGCTGTCACCCAAACCCTCGACGGAACGACGGAAATCGGGCCCGTCCGACGCTGCAGAAATTTTGTTCGATCGATCACCGCCGTGTTGTGCTGCGTCATCACCTTCTCCGCGTCTCGCGCCGCCGAGCCGACAAGCCACGGTTTTCTCGCCTGCGGCGCGGCGACGTACATTGTCGATGGCAAAGGAAACAAAACATGGACCTATCCCCACGCAACACGCGATGGATACGTCCTGGAAAACGGAAACATCGTCCTGACGCTCAACAAGGGGAAGCGATACTCCGGCGGTGCCGTTGTTGAAATCACTCCCGACGGAACGGAAACGGTGATCTGGAAAGGGACGCAGTCGGAAGTCAACAGCGCCCAGCCGACGTCTGATGGGACGTTCGTGATCACCGAAGCCGGCACGAACCCGCGGTTGATCGAGGTGGATCGTTCTGGAGCGGTTCGGGTGGAGTTCCCGTTAGCCTGTCAAAAAGACAACCATCACATGCAGACGCGGATGGCCAGAAAGCTGGCCGACGGGACGTACCTGGCGCCGCATCTGTTAAATTTCGCGGTCTTTCATTACGACGCCAAGGGCCGCATCATCGATCAGCTGGATACAACGGTGCTCGGCGATACCGAGCATGCCATCCACACCTGGCCGTTCACCGCGATCCGCCACGCTGACGGACAGACCCTGGTGTGCTGCACGCACGGAAACCGAGTGGTCGACTTCGATGCGTCCGGGAAAATCGTTTGGCAGTTGACCAACGATGACCTGCCCGGACCCTGGTTGCAAGATCCTTGCGGCAGCCAGGTGCTGCCCAACGGCAACGTGGTGATCACCAGCTATGCCGGTGGACGAAAGAACCCGACGGCACCAAAGCTGTTTGAAGTCACACGCGACAAACAAGTAGTCTGGAAATACACCGACGGCAAGAAAGTCGGCATCCACCACTTTCAGATCCTCGACACCAACGGCGAAAAGCTGACCGGGTTGCCGTTGAAGTGATGGCGGAGGGGCGTGGTCCGTCATGCATTACCTCGCGCAAGTAGGGCATGCTGTGCATGCCAATCGTCACGCACAGCGTGACCTACGCGTCCTGCTTCAACTTGCGATAGATCGTTTTTCGATCCAGCCCCAGGATCCGGGCGGCTTGCGTCTGGTTGCCTCCGACCGCTTCCAACACGTGGTTGATGTAGCGGCGTTCGATTTCCTCCATCGTGACCAATTCACTCGGATCCAAGCCGCCGAGGAACAGCGTGCGGGCGGAGAAATTGCTGATTTTTTCCGGCAGGTCTTCGATCGTGATCTTGTCGTAACGCGTCAGCGCGACGGCGCGTTCGATCACGTTGCGCAGCTCGCGAATGTTGCCGGGCCAAGAATACGCGAGCAATTTTTCGGCCACGCCATCGGCAAACCCGTCCACCGATTTGCGTTCGGACCTGGCAAACTGTTTCAAGAAATGTTCCGCCAGTCGTAGCGTGTCGGTTCCCCGGGCTCGCAGCGGCGGCAACTGGATGCCGATCACGTTGATCCGATAGAACAGGTCCTCGCGGAATCGCCCCTCGGCGACTGAGGTTTCCAAGTCACGGTTGGTTGCCGTCAAGACACGGACGTCAAAGGGAATGTCTTTGTCGCTGCCCACCGGGCGGACCGATCGTTCTTCCAGTGTCCGCAGCAACTTGACTTGCATCGGCATCGGCATCTCGCCCATTTCATCCAACAGCAGCGTTCCGCCGTCGGCTTCCAGGAACAGCCCCCGACGTTCGCTCCGTGCATCGGTGAAGGCTCCCTTGACGTGGCCGAACAGTTCACTCTCGAGCAATGTTTCACTGAGCGCGCCACAGTTGACGGCGACAAACGGTTTCTCGCTGCGGCGGCTGTTGGCATGGATCGACCGGGCGACAAGCTCCTTGCCGGTTCCGCTTTCGCCACAGATTAGAACCGCGGCATCGGATTGTGCGACACGCTGCAGTTGTTCGTACAGTTTCACCATTGCGGGACTCTTGCCGATCATCTCTCCGAACGCGCCGTTTTCGTCGCTCGACGCGTTCAGCAATCGGACCTGCTCGGACAGCTGACGATGTTCGATCGCCCGCCGCAACGTGATCGCCAGCAGGTCCATCTCGATCGGCTTGGTGATGAAGTCATACGCGCCGGCGCGCATCGCCGTGATCGCGGTTTCCAATGTTCCGAAAGCGGTCATCACGATCACCGGCACATCGGGTCTGGATTCGGTGAACTGCTGGCACAGTTGCAAACCGGTCGTGCCCGGCATTTTTACATCGGTCAGCACCACATCGAAGTTTTCCTGATGCAGGGCCTCCACCGCGTCCGCTGCCGACAGGCACCAGCGGCTGTTGATTCCCCGCAGTCGCAGATCGGTCTCGATCAACTCGCACATGTTTCGTTCATCGTCAACGATCAAGACGTTTGCGTTGGACATGGTTCCGTTCATGATGGGGCGGCGGCTGTGGGTTCTTCGGCAGCGGTTGTTGTTTCGTCGGCGGCGGGCAGGGAGACAGTGAACGTGGTTTGCACGTTTTCTTCGCTCTGAACTTCGATGTCGCCGCCGTGTTCTCGCACGATCCCGTAGGCGATCGACAGTCCGAGCCCCGTTCCCTGTCCGATATCCTTGGTGGTGTAGAACGGTTCGAAGACATGATCGAGTTGTTCCCGCGGGATGCCTCGGCCGTGATCGGTCACATGGACAACCATCCGATCGCCCCGCGAGGACTGTCGACGCTCGAGGGCGACGGTGACGGTGCCGCCGTCGGGCATGGCCTGGACCGCATTGGTCAGGAAATTGGTCAGCACTTGTTGGATCTGTGTGGCGTCACCGCGGATCGGGTAGGCTTGGTCACCGCCGCGGAGATCAATTTTGACGGACGATTTGTCCGCGATCGGTTCGATCAGATCACAGGTGGTCCGGGCGATCTGGCCGATGTCGATCCGCGTGTGGGTGGTCGGCGATTGGCGTGCGAAATCCAACAATTGACGAATCAACGTGGTCATCCGTTCGGCTTCGGACTTGATCGTTTGAGCGCTTTGGCGGACTTCCTCGGGTGACAGTTTTCCGCTCGCGATCAGACCGGCCCGGCCGGCAACGACATTCAGCGGGGTGCCCATCTCGTGCGCCATGCCGGCGGCCAGCGTGCCGACGGTTCCCAGCCGATCGGTGTGCCGAATCGTGTTCTGCTGCTGGTCCAGTTGTCGGCTCATCAGGCTGATCGCTTGGGCCAGCGATCCGAGTTCGTCACTGCGTTTCAAGGCGGGCGGTTGAGGCAACTTGCCTGCTCCGATCTGGTGGACTTGATCGATCAGCTTTTCGAGCGGTTTGCCGACCAGCCGGACGCCGCCAAAGTAAATCATCATGCCGGACAGGGCGGCAACGCCGAGCAGTGACAGCAGTGAAGCGATCATGGAATCGCGAATGAATTGTTCCTGCTGCTCCATCGATTGAGACACTTCTACGCCACCGGCTTGCGACCCGTCGATTTCCAACGGCACAAACGTGTGGGCGACGGTTTCGCCGTCTTTGTCGGAAACCGAGATTCGAGAGACCTTTCGTGACGTGATCTTGGTTTCCGAATCGCCGGCCGGCACGCCTTCGACCCAACGCAATTCTTGGCCGGGGATATGACGCGCGGTCACTTCGATGGCCTGTTGAATGGTCACCACACCGCCGTTGCGATAGGCATCGTCGATCGCGGGTTTCAGCGCCCCGACGACGTCATCGACGTGGTTGGCACGCAGTTCCTCGTCCCACTTGAGTTGTCGTCGAATGGTTTGCCAGGAGAACAGGGCGACGATGCCCAGCACGCCCAGCATGAACAGCAGGATTAATTTGGCGGCAAGTTTCATCGGTCATTCCTCGTCGATCGAAGCGAGTCACCAGGATACCCGTTGGCATCGGGCCGCGGAAAAGGGGGCAGGCGCCAACAACCAAATGGCCCAAATGGCACGGGCTGAAGGAACAAGGGATTCAGCAACCGTTGGTGTTTAGCCTTGAGGCGATTCCCG
>NZ_JANZKV010000303.1 GCF_025060895.1 Stieleria sedimenti
CCCGGATATTGCATCCGCTGATTCGACTCCCCCCCTAGCGCGAAAGCCTTAGTCCTGATAGGCATTGGAGTTACCACACTTCAAAGTCCACAGGCCCAAGGCTCTCGGCAATGACAAAGCGTAATCGAAAACGTCCCGCTCTGAAACGGCTCCGACGACAAGCCGTTGACGTCGACTTCGACGGTGGCACTCTCACTTCCGATGGCGGACTGCTGCTGCTGCGCGAAGTGGATCTCAGGCTCGACTTGATTCGGCGGGTCGATCAAGCCATCCCCGATCCTCGCGATCCCGTCCACATCGTTCATTCACAAACCGAGATTCTTACCAGCCGAATCTTCGCTATTGCCGCCGGCTACGAGGACGCCAATGATCACGACGTGTTGCGGTACGATCCCGCTTTCCAAGTAGCCGCCGGCAGGACGCCCGCTGAGAGCGTCTACGACGAGACGTACTCCCCGCTGGCGAGTCCTTCGACCTATTCGCGGTTTGAAAATCGAATCGACTCCAAAACGATTTTTAAGCTGCATGAAATCCTCGTAGACACCTTCATCGATAGCTTCGACGAGCCACCCGAAGAGATCATCCTGGACTACGACGCGACCGATGATACGGTCCATGGCAATCAGGATCGCCGGCACTTCAACGGCTACTACGACAGCTACTGTTTCCTTCCGCTGTACGTATTCTGCGGCGACCAAATTTTGGTTTCGTATTTACGTCCCAGTAGTGTCGGGGCGGCTTATCATGCTCGGCCAGTCACGAAGTTGCTGGTCCAAAAGATTCGCTCTCGATGGCCCGATGTGAAGATCATCCTCCGCGGCGACGGCGGCTATGCGATCGAACCGTTGATGCGGTGGTGCGACAAGAACGACGTCGGTTACATCTTCGGCTTACCAAAGAACAAGGTTTTGGTACGGGAAATCGCCTGCGAAATGACTCAGGCGAGGATTCGGCAATCACACCTGGGCGGCAAGCAAGCTTGCTTCAAATGGTTTCGCTACCAAACGTCCAGGACCTGGAACCGTCATCGTTGGGTCGTTGGTAAGGCGGAGTACACCGGCAAGGGAGCCAACCCGCGTTTTGTAGTGACCAACCTGCCCAGCGACGAGGGCATCGTTGATGCGACGTTCCATCGGCCCATGATCGACGGCAAGCGTCAACCTCGGCAACTCAAAGAGCCGGGGATCCGGTGCAGCGTCGCTTGGGATCCAGAAGATTTTTATCGCAAGATGTACTGCATGCGTGGTGAGATGGAGAACCGGATTAAGGAACAGCAACTGTGTTTGTTTGCTGACCGGACCAGTTGCACGCAGTTCATGGCCAATCAATTTCGGTTGATGCTCTCCTCGTTGGCCTATGCGATGGTCGATGGTCTCAGGCGACTGGCACTCTCAGGCACCGAGCATTCGCGTCTGCGCGTGGACAGCATTCGACTGCGACTATTCAAGATTGCCGCTCGGGTCAAAGTGACATGCCGCCGAGTGGTGTTCCATCTTTGCAGCCACTGTCCATCGGCCGCGTTATTTGACCAAGTCATGCTCCGACTTTGCCGTAGCGATTAGCCTCGCCCATCGTCGAGTCGAATCATGGCCCGCGTGCTCGAAATCACCGTGGGGGAGGGGGGCATTCTGCGCTGCCACCGACCGAAACGAAAAAAATGGCGGCCAAATACCGCTCGCGCGATAACAGCCAAGCTCAATCGCGGCAACAATGGGCGGATGCAATATCCGGG
>NZ_JANZKV010000304.1:0-8288 GCF_025060895.1 Stieleria sedimenti
CGCCAGCGCGAGCGGCGCCCTCAATGTCGATTGAGCGGTAGTGGGCTCACGGCCTGTCGATTAAAAAATGCTTCACAGCGTTCCGCCGACGGGGTCGCGTCGTTCCTGGTCCCCGAGCGGCCTATTCCGGTCGGGGTTGGTTGCTCCAATGCCCGCTCGGGTCGGTGCCGCGGACCTGCACCCCTTTTTCATTCCAACCGAGCGCGGCGTGCACGTCGGCGCTACAGTAACGTAGCGTCAGCCCACAACGACGCCGGTTGGAATCATTGGCGTCGCTGCCGTGCAGCAACAAATCCGCGTGGATCGACGCTTGCCCCGCTTTCAACGGATCATAAACCAGTTCCCCGTACTGCTCCGGATCATCGATCGTTTGATTCAGCACGTTGTGTTCGGTCGAGTCGCTGGGGCGGTAGGTCATGTGCCCCTTGGTATGAGATCCGGCGATAAATTTCATGCAGGCGTTTTCTTGATCGGCGTCGTCGATCGCCAACCAGACGGTGACCGCCTTGCTGGGTGACAACGGCCAGTAGCTGGCGTCCTGATGCCAGGCGACCGACTTTCCATCGCCGGGCATTTTGCAGAAGAAGTGCGACCCCCAGCCGATCACGTTTTCGCCAAACAGGTCGGCGACAGGGTCCACGATCCGTGGGTCTTTTAAAATGTCATACACGGGGCCGTACTTCAGGTGCGCCGAGCTGATGGAATAGCTGTCGCCTCCACTGGCGGTGACCTTGCGGAGTAGATCGTCAAAATAGTCACGGATCTCAGCGATCTCCGCGCCGGAAAAGATGTCCAGCGGGGCGATGAACCCACGCTCATTGAAGTGGTCGATCTGCTGCCGCGTCAGTGTTTTGGGATCGGCGATGCCGGCCGGGTGAAAGCTGAGATCCCGCTGAAGTGACTCCAGTTCGTCGTCACTCGGAATGATTTTAAAGTCTTTCATGTCAGTCGATGGGTTGGGGTGGTGAAGGTCTCATTGAGGCAGCGTTCATTCATACAGTGGCATGGCGATGCCGCTGGCGTCGACTTGCCAAGGCGTCCAGACCACAAAGACCTCTTCCGTCTTGAGATCACTTTTTCGCGGCGGAATCTCGGTGGTTTCCAATTCAATCTTGTCGATGTCGCACCGCTTGGCAAGGTCTTGGATCTCTGCATCGAGTTCCTCTTCAAGCTCTTTGATGTCGTCGTGCAACTCCTTCAGTGCTGCTTCGGCACGGCGCACGTCGTCGGCCTGCTGCGTCGCGCGTCCGACTCCCCTCGCCGCCGTCATCACACCGCCTCGCCGACCGCCCATGAAGGCGCCCAGAATCGAATTGCCCACCGACAGGATCGTCGACCACTTGGCTTGGCCGTATTGCGACTGCTCGCGCCCGACTCGGTCTTCGGCGGTGCGGATTTTCTTTTCGACCGACTGCACCTTGGCGTCATACTTGTCACGTAGCTTCTCCGTTTCCAGGTCTCGCTTTTCGCGCAGCAGTTGCTGGAAGTGCCGTCTGGCCTGCTCCCTGGTGTTGACGCCCGGTGCATAGCCCGTCATCCCGGGGCACTTGTAGAGCGTAGCGGTCTCGTGTCGGTACAAATAGTCCTTCAGTTTTGACTTAAACGTGCGGTAGGAAGACTTGCCTCGCAAGCCGTCGGGCAGATCGCTGAACTCGAAGGCGTCGTCCGGTTCGGTCAAGAACTCGGCGTCCGGCGACAGCTTTTTGCTGTGTTCCCAGAGGTCGTCGGGGACGCCACCGCCACAGCACAGCAGCCGCGCGGTGTCGACCCAATGATCCAAGTCGGCACTGGCGCGGATAAAATGCATCGACGCTTTGCCGACCAGCGCTGGCCGATAGACCTTCTTGCAACCGCGGTGGGCCACTTGGGTCTGGCCGAGGAATCGTTCCTCCACGCCAGCCGGAATGACCGGACGTTGGGATGACGGGTGTTCTTCAACGATCGATTCGCTGTTCTCTTCGCGACGCGATTGAGCCGCCGCCTTTCGATCCTGCATCAGGTCGCTGATCTGTTGCCTGGCCAGCGGCCCGGCCAGAAACGACATCGCCCAACGCGTTTGGAACGTCACCGGATCGCCCTGGTGAACGTTGTTCATCAAGAAGACCCGGTTGCCCAGCCCCGCCAAGATCTGTTCCATCCGGTTGCGGTCGAATGGCTGGCCGGATTCTCCCGCGGCCCCCTCCAGGCCTTCCAAGACCCTGGCCTTGTCGCGTTCGGTTTGCAGCCGTCCCAGGAACCAGGTGCCGATGTTGGACAGGCCCTTGTAATCCAAGTCAACGGGGTTTTGCGTCGCCAGAGTGACGCCCAAGCCGAACGCGCGAGCTTGTTTGAGCAGCGTCAGCATCGGCGGCTTGCTGGGCGGATTGGCGACCGGGGGAAAGTACCCGGCGACTTCGTCCATGTAAAAGATCGCACGGAGTGAGCCGGTACCGGTTTGTCGCCGCATCCACGCGACGAGCTCGTTCAACAACAAGGTGACAAAAAACATCCGCTCGCTGTCACGGAGATGAGCGATGGACAAAATCGACACACGCGGTTGGCCATCGTCGGTGTAGAACAGTTTGTCGATCGACAGTGTTTCGCCTTCCAGCCATGACGCGAACGCCGGCGACGCCAGCAAGTTGTTCAATCGCATCGCCAGTTTCGAACGCTCCGCAGCGGGCATGAAGGAATCCAGGTCGACGACCCCGATCCGCGTGATCGGTGGGGATTGAACCAGACGGATCAGGTTGGCGATCGAGACGTTGCGTCCCTCGCGCCACTCGTGTGTCAAAATGGATGACAGCAGGATGTGCTCCGGTGACGTCAACGGATCGGCATCGAGATCCATCAAGGTCAACAAACCCGAGACCGCGCCGGTGACTTTCTCGCCGATCGCCTCGGTATCGTCCAGCAATTCAGGCGGGGGGGCATCGAAACTCTTGAGCACCGTCAGCGGAAGCCCGATGTTGCTGCCGGGGGTGTAGATCGCGATGTCAACCGCGTCCTTGAAGGCCTGAATCCGTTGGGGCGTTTGTCCCCAGGACGCCAAGCCCTCTCGCCACCGCGTTGCCGTTGTCTCGGCCAACTCATCGACACTCATTCCTTTACGCGTCGCGTCGCTTTGCTCCAACCAGGGCTTGAAATCACTCGGTGCAAGATCGGGGAACGCCAGCATCAGGTTTGCCAAGTCGCCTTTGGGGTCGATGCAAATCGCGGGGACCCCATCGATGGCAGCTTCTTCCAACAACGACAGGCACAGGCCTGTCTTGCCGCTGCCGGTCATCCCCACGCACATCGCGTGCGTGCACAGGTCTTTGCTGTCGTACATCAGCAGTTGGTCCAGCTGCCGGCCCGAGAAAAGATCGTATTGACGCCCGAGATAAAACGACGCCAGCTTTTCGAACTGGTCAGGATCGGGGATAGCCATAAAGCGAGTGCGTGTAGACATGGGAGAAGAAAACGGAACGTCGCCGCTGAATGACGAGTTTAACGAGGTTTTGGCCGCCGATGGCAGCCGAGTCGTCCTGCGTTATGATTCGTGCGTCGTGCCCTCGTTCACCCCCGTGATTCATCCGAACATTTGACATGCTTGATCTGTACGAAAAAATTGAAGAAGCCGCCGCGGTGATTCAAAACGCGTTTGCTCAAACGCCGAAAGTTGCCCTCGTCCTGGGAACCGGGTTGGGTGGTTTGGTCGATCAAATCGATGTCAAAGCGTCGATCGAATATGGCGAGATCCCCCACTTCCCGACGTCCACGGCAACCAGTCACCGCGGACGGCTCGTCTGTGGATTCTTGGAAGGTGTGCCGATCGTCGCGATGGAAGGACGGTTTCACATGTACGAGGGCTATCCGCTGAAGCAGATCACGTTGCCCATCCGAGTGTTCAAACGCTTGGGCGCCGAATTGTTGATCGTCAGCAACGCCTGTGGCGGTTTGAACCCGTATTACCAATCGGGCGAGATCATGGTGATCGATGACCAGATCAACTTGATGGGCGACAACCCGTTGATCGGCATCAACGATGATCGTTTGGGGCCGCGTTTTCCCGACATGTGTGAACCCTACGATCAGCAATGGATTGATCGCACGCTGGCATTGGCCCGTCGCGAAGACATCGTCGTCCACCGCGGCGTCTTCGTTGCCGTCGCCGGTCCGAATCTTGAAACGCGGGCCGAGTACCGCTTCCTACGCACCATCGGCGCCGATGTGGTCGGGATGAGCACAGTTCCCGAAACGATCGTGGCGGTGCACTGCGGGTTAAAGACGATCGGTTTGAGCGTGATCACGGACATGTGTCTGCCCGATTCGCTGCAGCCGGCCAACGTCGAAGAAATCATCGCGACGGCGAATCTCGCCGCACCACAGTTGCTAAAAATCGTGACCGGGATCGTGGCCGAAGCGGGGCAAACGCGGATCGCATGAGGGATCGCATCGAGGATCAAGCAGAACCGCCAATGCAGACGGTCGCGATGGCTGTGGCGATGTTGCGTGAAACCATTGCGGGGAAGTGGGCGTACGCCAACGGCGATACCGCGCCGTCTCGTCGGCCGACCGTCACGACGATCGTTTTGGGCAGCGGTCTGGGTTCGCTGGCCGATAAAATCGAATCACCCGTCATCGTGCCCTTCGCCGACATTCCCGGGTTTGCCCATTCCACTGCCAGCGGTCACCGCGGGCAGCTGGTGTTCGGCACGCTCGGCGGCGATCCGGTGATTGCCATGGCGGGTCGTTTGCATCGTTACGAAGGCTGGTCCGACGACCAGGTGACATTTCCCATCCGGGTGATGCATACGATGGGGGCCAAGTGTTTGATCGCCAGCAATGCGGCCGGTGGTGTCAATCCGAAGCTGGCCGTGGGCGACATCGTCGTCCTCTGCGATCAGATCAATTGGCTGCATGCGCGGCGGCAATTCGCGTCTCCGAAACAAACAGCACAGAGCGAAAACGTGCAGGGCGAAACCGGGGCAGCCCCGGACGGGTTGCCGATCGGCTTTCCCGCCGGACGGCGGGGTCAGATTTTTGATCCGCAGCTCGCTTCACTCGCGCTGGCCGCCGCCCGAGAAGGTGGCTTTGTTGCCGTCCCAGGCACCTATCTGGCGACCTTGGGCCCGACTTATGAAACCCGTGCCGAATACCGCATGATGCGGCGGATCGGAGCCGATGTGGTGGGAATGAGCACCGCAGGAGAGGTGTTAACGGCGGCCAATCATGGCATGTCGGTGCTCGCTTTGTCGATTGTCAGCAATGTGGCGGATCCCGACCGAGCGAAAGTCGCCGATCACGCAGAAGTGCTAGAGGCAGGGGACGCCGCGGCGGCTAAACTAGAGGGGATTGTTCGACGGATCCTTTCCGGCCACCGAGTTTGATTGTCGTTTCGATGCCGCACGTTCCCAAACCTCCTCAATCGGCGAAACCGCCAACGCCGCTGCGTTCCGCGCCGGCGGAGTCGGTTTCTCGCGAGACGTTGACGAACAAGACGCTGCCTGCTGATGCACTGCCTGCTGATGCACTGCCGTCTGATGCACTGCCGTCTGATGCACTGCCGATCGACGCGCTGCCCGACGAAGCACGGCAGCTCGATTCGACGCACGATACGATGGTCGGGTTTGACCAGGAATCGGTTGACTCGACGAGCCTGCCGGACATCGATCATGAATTCTCGATGCAGGAACTGTTTGATGCGGAACTTCGCGAGGCGATCCGCTCGGTGCCGCTGCAAGGGGATGAAGAAAAATTTCCGCGGGTCGAGATCCTGGGGGCGGACGGGCAACACGCCGCGCTGATGCGGATCGATCACCCGGTGAAATTGCGTGTCCGCGGTTCACTGGGCGACTACGCGTTTGCGTACAACTCCCAAACGGTCATCAAAGTGTTCGGAAATGTCGGACACGGCGTTGCCGAAGGCATGTCCAGCGGATCGATCCGGGTCCGCGGTCACGCCGGCCACGGTGCGGGAACCGCGATGACCGGCGGCAC
Source organism: Stieleria sedimenti (assembly GCF_025060895.1). Lineage (GTDB taxonomy): Bacteria > Planctomycetota > Planctomycetia > Pirellulales > Pirellulaceae > Stieleria > Stieleria sedimenti. Next base: position 5,962 of record NZ_JANZKV010000304.1, read on the forward strand.
CCTGGGCATCTATGGTTCGGCCGGGGATCGTACCGGGGGCGCGATGCGTGGCGGCGGACTCTTCGTTCGCGGCGACGTCGGCAACGATGTCGGACTCGGCGCCTTGGCGGGAACCATCGTGATCGGAGGCGACGCGGGCAATAACCTGGGCAATCCGCTCAGCAACGTTGCGGTCTTCATTCGGGGAAAGGCGGCAAGCCTAACTCCCGGCGTCACCGAAGCGCCGCTGCGAAAAAAGCAGGAGGTCCAACTGGGATTGCTGCTCATCAGTGCGGGGATCCGCGGTGACGCGACCGACTTTCGTCGCATCGTCCCGATCGCAAAATTGGCGGCTGAAAATGCAGCCCGCGGCGAAGTGGTTCCCAATTGGCGTTAGTGCTTTGTCAACGTTTAAACAGAGCAGTAGCTTTTGAAAGGATCACCTGTGAATTCCGACCGACTCGCTTCGCTTCACCTCCTGCCGCCACACTCGGCAACGGTCTGGGCGACCAGCCCGATGTACCCGGCCGCCCAAACGATTTCACGTCCCGATGGCAGCTCGGTCCGATTGGAGTTGCCGCTGTTCTGGTACGAACCGCCCTGGATTCAGTTGCCACGCGATGTTGCCGGACGACTCGCTGCGTCGGTGGCCAATCTCGATGTCGTGGTTTCGGCACTCCGCCGCGACGTCGCGATCGACGAAGAACCCAGTGAGTTGTTTGCAGCAATCCCGGCCGACGAGAGTGCCGCAATTGATGCAGCGCAGCGGCAGTTCTTGCCGCGAATGACCCCCTATCGCGCCGAGCGTTATGGATTCACGCCCGCCGATTTCGACGAGACACGTGTCATCGATGTCCGACTGGCAGCGACGCGGGATGACTCGGGACGATTCGCCTATTCGCCGGAGCAGATGAGACGTTGGGAAGGCGGTGCGGAAGAATCGACGATCGGTGGCGGCGGCCATGTTGCCACCGGTTCCTTTCCCACCGATGTCGTCTCGCTCAAACAAGCCCGCACGAAACTCGACCAGTTGCGGTTGCTCGCACCCTCGGCCGCGGTCTTTGTGTCCATCGATTGTTACCGTTTGGAAGAAGAGATCGCCGCGGCACTGGTTTCCCGGCCCGATGGCTTGATCGTGCGAATGAATCAGCCGGAGATCGAGGGGATCCAGTTGGCTGCGTTGGTCACCAAGACGCGTCGATTGATGGATGAACACGACTTTGCAGACAAACCCCTGTGGATCGTGCCGGGCGAAGTCAGCGCCCGAGACGTTGCCAAGCTGATCGCCTTGGGGGCATCCGCCGTTGCCATCGATGCGTGGTGCATGCCGCTGGTTCGATTCTTGCTGGAGTCTATCCCGACGTCACGCTTCGACCGAACGGCATTCAATCAAATCCCCGCCGTCACCTCGCAACATTTGTGGGACGACATCGACCGCGTGATCGGACTTGTGTCGGCAATCATGCCACACGGCAGCACACCCCAACGACTGGGGACATATCACTCGCGGTGGGCCAAATCGTGTGGCGCGTCGTTGCTGGCTCCGTAGGCTTTATCGGAAAACGGTGTGCCAGTGGCGATTCCCGGTTGCTGCTCCGCAACGACTGCGGGCCGCTCAAGAGACCGTCCAGATTAGGAACGATGCGAAACGTGACGAATCCTCATGATCTCGTCGATTGAGTGTGATGCGGTCAGCGGACCGTTGTACGACGTCCTTTCTAGGTCGTCGTCATGAGTCCAACGGACGACAGCCCGGAAGGGTCATCGTACTCGAAAAACCGGTCCGTCCTAAGCAGGACGGTCCCTTCAGCCTACACACCAACACTGATGCCCGTACGATTGATTGCGGCCTCCTTTTCGCTAACGCCGCCGGGTGGACAGGCAACCGGCCGCCATGCCACTCCGGCAGACTCGCCCCAAACCGGTTAGATTGTTGCGGTAGCGTTCGTGGTCGTCAGGATACCGAAGTCATTACGATGGCGATCATTGTTCCCTCCACTCGATTCCCCACTTGCAGGTCCCACCATGACCCTCACCGATCGATCGTTGACAACGGGCTGGTTCGCCGGTTTGGCGTTCTGCCTTGTCGCGTCACTGTTCACGCCCACGCCCCTCCGAGCCGATGACCGAAAAGCGGAGGCCCGGGAGCGCGAGACATCCGAGCAAGATCGCAGACCACGCGATGACGATCGCGCCGAGAGGCGTCGTCCCGATGACGAACGGCTCACGCGTGACCGCCCCGGAAATCGCGAAGAAGCCGAAGAACGTGAGTCGCGTGAACGAGACATGCGCGAGCGTGAGATGCGCGAGCGTGAGATGCGCGAGCGTGAGATGCACGAACGCGAGAT
>NZ_JANZKV010000304.1:8353-59226 GCF_025060895.1 Stieleria sedimenti
GCGAGATGCACGAACGCGAGCGGATGGAGCGTCGCGAACACGAACAACGCGAGCGTGATCAACATCTGCAAGCGATGGAGCATGAAATGCGAGAGCTCGAATTGCACCGCAATCGCCTGGAACTTCGCATCGCCGAAATGGAACTTGAAAATCGCTTGTCGCAATCGGTGTCCAAGGCCGATGAGGCGGCATTGGAAGCGATCAAGATGGCGTCGCGATTCATGGAACCCGAGGCGGCCGCCGAGTTTCTCACCGACACGCTCGACCATGTGCGTTCACCGATCGTGCAGCATCAGATGCGTTTGCAACTGGCTGAGCTGCACTTCCGAGTCGAGCAACCCGATCGAGCAGCCGAGCACCTGCGCGCCCTGATCGCGCCCGTTCACCGCGGCGGCCATTGACATTCAGGGTATGGGTCGAGAAACAACCCTCCCGTGTGCGGGAGGGTCGAGCGCAGCGAGGGGAGGGTTTCCGCTGGCCCGCAGCCACCGATGCCAAAAACGACGCCAAAGCACCCTCCCCGCTCCAGGCGCAAACGCCTCCGCGACCGTCCCAAAGGGCATCGGTATCTACACATCTTTCACATATCTGGTCTGGTTTGAGTGGACGGTTTCGGGCAACGGCCGTTTACATCCATAGCCTGGGCAAAAGGCGATTCACCCGGCATGCACAGCCTGCCCTACTATTTCACCAATCGCGTGGCCGCCGCCTTCACGACGTCCTCGAGTTCCACGAACCGGCTGACGTTCAACAGATCCGGTGCGTCGCGATTTCGCTGGGGCAGGTTTTCAAGATTCAGTTGATCGATCCCGTCGACGAACAATGAGGCATAGAGGCCCCAAACGGCAGCGTCTCCCTCGGCCTGGATCGAGACCACCGACTTTTCCAATCCTGGCGTTTGCCGCAACGCTTCCAGACCGCGAATGACATCGTAGATCTGCATGCCCGCCAGGGTTTGACCGAGCAGCATGAAGCGTCGACGGATGTGCGTCTGCGTTCGTTCATCATCGGTCCAGCGGGTCGGTCCGACACCGCGGGGGACGATGACGACCGTGTTGCGGTCCTCGGTCATCCGCCGCAGTGCCGCGGCGACTTCCGGGTCGGGTTTCACGCCGGGCACATGATCGGGAAACAACACGGACAAGCCCGCCGCCCATTGCTTCCAGCCATCCTGGTCCAGGATCAAGACGTTGAGCGGGGCGTTCGCGTCTCGGTCCGGTCGCAGCACATAGATCGGCAATCGGAACGGCGGCTGACTGGTGAACTCGATCACCTGGGCCTGCGAGGGTCCACCTTCGAGTGCAATCGAGTGGACGTCCAACGGTTCAGGCGAATCCGGCCAGCCGCGAAACGTTCGTTGCCTCAGTCGATCGATCAATGCCCGGACCGCTTCGGGAGAGTCCGCATCGAGGTCGCCCGACTCCGCTTTAGGCACAAAGCTCTCGTGGATCGTCGTCACGCGCTGTTCCTCCGGCAGTTCCTCAAAGACTTTCAAGTCTCGCTTTTCAAATAGCGGCTCGGCGGCCATCTCGATCAACGTCTGGTCCTCGCGTAGGAACCGGTTCATCCAACGAAATGCGGCGATGCGAAGTTCTTGCGTGTCCTTGTGTGGACCTTCGGAGATTTGCAGTCCCAGTTTGTCGCGGGCGTCGTACAGGTCGTAAATCTTTTGCACTTTTGCGTAGACGTCCACGACACCATCGAGCGGAAAGATGCGGTCTTTGTCAGAATTGGCGATCAACAGCGGACGCGGCGCGACCAACGCGGCGACCATCGGAAAATCCCAGCGATAGGTGTTGACCATGTACATGCAATCGCAATGTCCCTCGACACAACCGTCGACGACATGGTTTTTCAGGCTGGTGATCCCGGCCACCGGAACCGCCGCGGTGATCCGTTCGTCAATCGCCGCGATCCACCACGAATAAGCCCCTCCGCCGCTTCGTCCGGTGACACCGATTCGATCTCCATCGACCTCGTCGCGAGACTGCAGGTAGTCCAGGGACCGAATGCAATTGAACGCCTCGACGCCCGCCGACGAATACCCGCGATTGTTCCACCACCACATCTCCTCACGATAGGTCCCGTGGTGAATGCCTTCGATTTCCCCCAGTTGGACCGTGTCGATGGTCAGACAGACGTAGCCGTTTCGCGCGAACCACGCTCCGTGGTGTTGATAGTGAGTCTTGTTGCCCAAACTCTTGCCCTCGTGCCGTTCGCCACCGTGACCACAGACATACAGGATGGCCGGCAGCTTTTCGTTTTGCACGCTCGGCCGATACAAATTGGCGGTCACGTACAATCCCGGCATCGATTGAAAATGCAATCGCTCGGCGATCACCCCCGATTCTTCCAGCGTGCCTGTCACGACGGGTTCCAGCGGGGTCTTGGGTGGCATTGGATCCAAACCGAGCATCTCCAACATCTGGCGGCGGTACTCGGGGCGTTTACGGGTCCAATCTTCCAGCGTCTCGATGTCGGCGAACGTTCGGTTGGTCAGCTTTTGTGTCTCGGCGCGAAAATACTCCGCGATCCGTTGATCGCCTGTCGGCCTCGGCGATTCCACCGGTTGGGTAAAACCTGTCTTTGCAAACACGAGCACAACAAGCAGGGCAGGAAAAAGGTAGCGCATCAGACTCGTTCTCAATGTGATTCAATGAGTGGTGCATTTCAGAGAATGCGGGCAGGATGATCGGTTTGATCCACGGCTGGCAAGGCGTCGCCCCGAATCGCACAGTGGATGATTGCGATCCGCGACTCCGTCCTCGCCGGCGAGCTACAATAGCGACTCCAATTTCATTCTGGAGAATCACCATGCGACTCGCGGCCCTATTGTATCTTCTGCTGGCCGGCACGATGTGCTCGGCCGAGACGCTTGTCTATTTCGGCACCTACACACGCGGAAACGCTTCGAGCGAAGGGATCTATGTTGCGACGCTGGACGAGACCACCGGCGCACTCTCCCGGCCGCGGTTGGCGGCCAAAGCGGATAACCCGTCGTTCGTCGCGATTGCTCCTGACGGCAAGTCGCTGTATGCCGTCTCGGAAACGCCTTGGACCGACGAGAGCTCTGTCGGCATCGTCGCGTATTCTATCGGCGACGACGGCGCACTAAAGCAACTTAATCAGCGATCGACGCGTGGCGGGGCTGCCTGCCATGTGGCGGTGCATCCGTCTGGTAAGTCGCTCGGCGTTGCCAACTACAGCGGCGGCAGTTGTGCGTCGTTTCCGATCAATGACGACGGCTCGCTCGGGGAAATCGCATCCTTTCACCAGCACAGCGGCAGCAGCGTGAACCCTCGTCGCCAGCAGGAAGCGCACGCCCACTCGATCAATTACGACGCCGACGGGTCACAAGCCTTCGTCGCCGACCTCGGCATGGACCAGATTGTGATCTACGACGTCGATTCCGAATCGGGAACGCTGACGCCTTCGAAGCAGCCGTCGCTGAAGCTGCCAGCCGGAGGAGGCCCCCGCCATTTCTGTTTCGCTCCCGCGGGAAACGTCGCACTGGCCAACTTGGAACTGACCTCTGAAGTCGCGTTGCTGCGTTACGACGATGCGGCGGGAACCTTGTCGGTGTTAAAAGTCGCCTCGACGCTTCCCGGTGGTCAGGCGGTGCGGGGCAACAGCACGGCGGAATGTTTGGTGCATCCCAACGGACGAACGGCGTACGTTTCCAACCGAGGTCACAACTCGATCGCCGTCTTTCGCATCGACGCGTCCAGCGGTGACATCGAGTGGATCGAAAACGAATCGACCCGGGGTGAAATCCCGCGCGGATTCGGAATCGATCCCAGCGGGAAGTTTGTCGTCGTTGCCAACCAGAATTCCGACAACGTGGTGTCGCTGAAAATCGATCCCGAAACAGGAGCCCTGTCACCGACCGGCAGCGAAATCACCGTCGGCACGCCCGTGAACGTGCGGCTCCTCAAGCGTTAGGGTCTGACGCAAAAACCCCAAACCCCCCATTCCACCAAAAAGGTGTCGGACACCTTTTCCGACGCTTCGGTGCCTTTGACCGCTGCGTCTGGGGTCAGTTGGTTATCGCCTGGTACCCAACATCAGATACGCGAACAGGTCGATGATCTGTTGGTCGGTCATGTCTTTGAAGACCTGTTCGGGCATCAGCGACGTCTTGATCGCTTTGAATTCTTCCAGGTCATCGCGGACGAGAACGACGGTCTGGTCATCGGCGGTGCGGAGGGTGACGGTCTTGGGATCTTGGGCGGCCATCATCCCGGTGGCGACGCGGCCATCGAGTGTCAGCGCCATGTACGACTGAAAGCCTTCGCGGATTTCAAGACTCGGTTCAATGATCGCCGGCAACCAAAACTTCAAACTGCCGCGTTCGTAACCGTCCAATGGCGGACCGATCGTCTTGCCTTCGCCGAACAACTTGTGGCACGTCCCGCACTTGGTCATGAAGTGCTTTTTGCCTGCTTCGGGATCGCCGGCGGAGTGACTCAGCAACTCCGTCAGCCGCTCGATCTCCGCAACTTTCTCGGCCGAGGATACCGTCACGGCCTTGCCGAAGGCTTGCTCGACCCTGGCGATGAAAGCCGGGTCCTCGTACGTCCGCAATCGCTGGATGACGTCTTCTGGGACTTCGGGGACACGAACCCGCCACTGAATCACCTCTTCGAGTAATCGGTCGGCCCAGGCGGCGCGGCTAGCCAGCGTCCGGCAGGCGGCGGCTCGCAGACCATGTTCGCGTGAAATTTTTCCGTAAAACGCGCCGATCAACCCGGCAGCGATTCGGGCATCGTCAAAATTGGCCAGCGTGCTGATCGCGACTCGTTGAAGCGCCGGTTCGCTCGTTTCACGACCGGTCGCCAATCGCAACAGGGCATCCACACTTTTGGGCTCGCGGAGCTCGCCGAGTGTGTAGGCGAGTTCGATCCGCAGTCCGAGGTCGGTCGACGCGTCACGCAACAATTTGATCGCAGCATCCGCGGCGCCCTCGCGGCCGCTGCGAAGTGCCAGCACCGCGCCGGATTCACCGCGTGATTCTTGATAGGCGGACAGCGCGCGGTCGAGACGCTTGGGCAACTCCGGGATCGACCTGCCTTGGAACGCTTTGGTCAACCCGACCAACAAGATGTCGCGAGTTGCGTCGTCCGGGGCAAGGGCAACCAAGTTGTCGCAGTGGTCCATGTCGGCGGCTGTTCCAGCAGCCGCATAGCGTTGGGCCAGACGGCCGAGAATGTGTTGGCGGACCAACGGGCGGTCCCATGACGTGTCGTCAGAGAAGAATGCGTTGACCACATCCCAATCGTCGGCGTGGGCTTCGACCGCCCACCAATACAACAGCGGCAAATGCGGATCGTTTCCGTCTTCGTCGCGTCGCGTCAGGCGGTCGATGATTGCCAACCCCGTCTGGCTGTCGATCCGCTTGGCCGTCGATGCGAGTTGGGCGCGGACTTGTAAATTGGGTTCGTTCTCCGCCAGCGATACCAGCTGCTGATGGCCTTCATGCCGATCTCCCAACAACCGAACGGTCCAACGTCGTATGTGGGGATTGTCGTGCCGCAACCAACCGGCGGCCCGCTCGGTCGAAAGTTGCCCCATCAGATTCAGTGTCCAGAGCGATTCCAACGACCCCGATTGATCGACAAGCTTGACAAGCGTCTCCGTCGCATCGCTGTCGTTGCGCCAACCGAGGACCAACGCGGCGCGACGGCGGAGCCATTTGTTGGGCGAGTCAAACAGTTTGATCAGGTCATCGCTGGACAGTACGGTGAGATCGCCGAAGCGGTAGACGGGCGTGGATCCTTTGGGGCGAATGCGGTAGATCCGTCCGCTGTTCTTGTGCCAGTCGTCGACCGGATTGACGTGGGACAAACGGGTGTCATACCAGTCCGCGATGTAGATCGCGCCGTCGGGGCCGGCGCCGGCGTACACCGGTCGAAACCAGCGATCGTCGGTTTCGATCAGGTTTTCAACGTCTTCGGTACGATAGGTCGATCCATCCGGAATCAGACGACTGTTCCAAACCAGATTGTGCAACGAATTCGGTGCGACAATGGATCGATCAAAGTCGTTTGAAAATAACCCGCCTTCATAGATCATGAATGCTTGAGCAAACCGTCGCGTGTCGCCTTTCATCGGCATGCCGGTGAAATAGCCGAACGCATAGGGATTGATCAACGGACCGTGCTTGCCCCAGTTCTTGTCCGAATAACTGCCTTGCGGATAGTGATAACCGCGTCTACTACCGCCGTTGGTTCCCGAAAAAACTTGTCCATACGAATCGATCTCCAGACTAAACGTGTTCCCGCCACCCTCGGCATAGATTTCGAAGACTTTCGATTCGGGGTGATACCGCCAAATACACTGGCCTTCGAATCGAACGCCCTTGGTCACTTGTGAACTGACCGTTCCTGCCGTGGTGCTGCCGTTGGCACCATACAGCCAACCGTCCGGTCCCCACAACAAGCTGTTGGCCACCGAATGCGTGTCTTGCAGCCCGAATCCCGACAGATGGACTTCCGGATCGCCGTCGGGAACGTCATCACCGTCGGCATCGGGATAGTGCAGCAAATACGGCGGGTTCAACACCCAGATGCCTTTCGGACCGACTTGAACCGAGGTGGCGACGTTGAGTCCCGTGATGACGTCCTTGCTGGAGTCATACAAACCGTCGCCGTCGGTATCGCTGAAGACCGTGATCTTGTCCGCACCCGCGGCGCCGTGCGGCGGCGGTTCGGGCACCTTGTCGTAGACGGCCCGCAGGTATTGATCGAAACGCTCGACCTTCAGCCCGGCAGGGTACTGATACTGGCGGTACTGCACCGCCCACATGCGACCGCGTGAATCCCAGGACAGAAACAGCGGCTGCGAAAGCTCGGGTTCATGGGCGATCAAGTCGGCTTCGACATCGCTGCGGAGCCGAAGCCGGTCGATCATCTGATCCGGCGGCGTCAGCTGGGACGCGTCGCGTTGGGCGCCTTTGGCGGAAAACGTACGAAAGATCTCCGCGACCTTTTCGTTGCCGGCGGGGCTGTCCGTTGAAGTCGTTTGCGCGGCGGCGTGCCGGATCGAAGGGAAGGCCGTGCCCCAAACGGCCATCATCAAAACAACGAATCGCATCAAATTCCCTACGAAAAAAGGTGACAGACGACCGAATGGGCGGTCCCAACAAGCCTTCACGATCATAGCCGACCGCCCCCCGCTTTGCTCGACTTTCGGGAGGTCGGACGCGAGGCACCAAGTTAAGCGATCCGTTCATCAACGAAGTTGTTGTCACCCTCCCCCTGAGCGGGTCGCGGAGGAGTGTGCGCTCGAAGCGGGGAGGGTTGTTGCAACGCCAAAGTTGCTAGCCACGATGGAGCAGCCATGCCGGAAGCCCTCCCCTCGCTCCGCTCGACCCTCCCGCACACGGGAGGGTTGCGGGAGAGTCGAGCGTAGCGAAGGGAAGAGCGATGGGTCTCGCCGGTTGCTATCAATCGGTGCCGTGAAACTGACCTTCCGCTGAGCGGACGGGCTGACGTATGTTTCACGCGCAATGAAACCGCGGGTGTGGACGTCGACACGGCTCTTTCGATCTCGCGGCGCGAAACACTTTCCCAGGGATGGGATCATTCGATGGACGATCGCCGGCGCACCCATTACACCACCGCTCCGCAGGCCTACGACACGCATCCGCTCGGCATGCCCCCCGACGTGATGCATGACGCGGCACGGCTTGGTCTGCCCAGTTGGCCGGCAGCGGATTTCCGTTTGTATCATGCCGAGATCGCGCGTCTGCGTCAGCTGCTCGCGTCCACTCATGCTGCCAACAACCGGCAAGCCGCCGAGATCCGCCGACGGGCCGAGCAAGCGTTCGCGCAACAAAAACAGTTCTTGGTGGGGAAAATCGAAACGCTGCAACAACAGCTCGCAGTGTTGCAACATGAAACGCGGAGCGAGCAGGACAACCATGAACAAGAAATCGCAGCGATCAAGAACCAACTTGCCGAAGCTCGCAGCGCCGCCCAAGCCCTCAACCGGCACGTCGCGACGTTGAAGCATGAATTGAAGCACGTGGCGCTGGCCGCGTCGGCCGAACAACAATCGCTCAAACGCGGCCACGACTCCATCGTCAATCGGCACAACGCTGCGATCGCGGACAAGCTGGCGACGATCAAAGCCTTGCAACAGCAGATGGATGACCAGGACGAGATCCTGGAACATTGGAAAACCGCTCAAGAACAAGCTGTCCAGCTGAGCGAATGGTATGAAAGCGAGCACGAACGAGAACGTCTCCGGTACACGCAACTGGTCGACGAATTCGGCCGATTTCGATCCAAAACTTCTGAAGCGTTCGCGGTCTGCGACGAGGAAATCGAAACACTGGAAGCGACCGTCGGGATCTTGCAAACCGACCACGAAATGGTGGAGCTGATCAACGCCGACCTGGATCATCTGGCGGACCAGCGGGAATCGGAAATCCGGCAATTGCAGACCGAGCTCGAGGCGGTGCTTGTCGAATCTTCCTGTGATCGGCAAGAATCCCAGCGCGCCATCGAGATGCTCCACAGACAACTTCAGGACACCACCGCGCGATTGACGACGGTCTCGGAAGAAAAAACGTCGCTGATCGAGACCGTCGCGAGTTTGAAGGCCAAGTCGGATGACTTCGACGCCTCATTGTTTGCCAAGGATCAAGAGATCGATGCGACCGAGCGGCTCGCCACCGACACGCAGCGGCAGTTGGAACAAACGCGGCGAGAAAACAACGGACTGGTCAGCCAGAATGACCAGCTGAGGCAACGCGTCGCCGATCTGACGAAAGAGATCACGAACGCCCAGAGCGAACTCGCCGACGCCAATCACCGCGCCGACCAGGCAGAGTCGACGCTGTTGGAGCGGGATCACCAGCTTCGCGAGATCCAATCCGCCGCCCGAGCAGCCGACGCCAACGCGCTGTTGCGGGCCAACGAAGCCGAACAACACTATGCCGTGGAACTGCAGCGACTGGAGGCGGAACTGGAGCGGCAAAAACAAGCTCAACACAGCAATTCACAGCTCAGCGACCACGACCGCGCAAAAGTCGCCGAACTTGAGCATGCCCTCGCGGCCAGTCAACGAGCGGTGGTCCTCTCGTCGACGGAAAACGATCGTCTGCAGCAAACCATCGATCAGCTTCACACCCGGCTGGCCGATGTCGAACGCGCAACCGCGACGAAGGCCGATCGGATCGAACTGCTCGAAGCCACGCTGAGCGAATTGCGTCAGGACGCATCGAATCAGCAACAAGAAAACGTGCAACTGCGCGCGGATCTGGCCGAGCGGCGGTCACAGCTGGCGGAGTCTGCTGACCGAATCGCCACCGCACAACACACGATCTCGCAACTGACCGAGGAGCTGGACCAACAATCGCAACAATTGAAACAGCTCGAACAAACACGACAGGAACCTGATTTCGAGGCCGTCCAGTCAGACCTCGAAGCCGAGTTGTCCGCCAAGTGGCGGGCTCAAGTGACCGAGTTGGAGCACAACCAAGTGACACTCCGCGAGCGTCATCATCAAACCCAACTCGCCCAACAGCAAACGATCGAGAGTCTGCAGCAGCAGCTTCTGGAACGAACCGCTCAATGCGAGTTGCTGGAACAACGAATCGCTGCATTGAGTGAGGAGATCCGCACGTTGAAGTCGCAGTCGGAACAGTGGTCGATGCAGGAAAGCCCGATCGCTGAGGTGAAACGCCTGAGCAACGAATTGTCCCGCTGCATCAGCCAGCACGCACGTGAACGGGAAGCATTGCTGTGGCGGATCGAGCAACTGCAGACCGTTCGGGCGCTGAGCCGCGCCGCCTAAGCGGCGGCACGGTTTCGCCATGACAGGCTGGAAGCCTATCCCACTTTAGATCAGATCACCGAAGGCGGCATCGAGGGCATCGATCCGGTCGTCCTCGTCGTCGTCGTCGTCGAATGCGATCAAGTCGATCACGTCACTGACGAGCGCGGCGGGCGCGTCCTGCCCCGTGTTGTCGATGAATCCGACTTGCTCGCCTTCGAATCCTTCCCCTTGACCGCTAACGGCTTGGCGGAGTGCCAGTTCGTTGATCACCGCCAGGGCATCCAGCGGCGTGATCAATTTGTCACCATTGACGTCAAAGTACGGAGGTCCGAAATCGCTGTCCTCGACCGGGATTTCTGACGCGGTGGATCGAGCCAGTCGGTTGATCACCAACAGGGCGTCGATCGGTGAAACATCACCATCGTCGTTCACGTCGGGGTTGAGGTTGGGGTTCTGCAATCGGCTTCCGACCACTTGCACCCGCACCGTTCCGGGGCTACTGACACGCCCAGAGGTATCGGCGATCGTGTAGGTAAAGCGATCGATCCCGAGGAATCCTTCGGCGGGGATGTAGCGAATGGTCCCGTCGCCGAGCGGCACGACGTCGCCGCTAAACGGACTGTCAACGATTTGAATCGATGTCAGATCGAGTCCGCGGTTGGGCGCCCCGGCTGCAGCATCGGGATCCTGGTCATTGGCAGACACGTTGATCACGATCGTTTCATTGAGGAACGTTGCCACCTGGTCGGTGCGAGCGATCGGTGCCGCATTGGCCGAGATGGTCACCAACGTTTCGGCACTGAACTGGCCGTCATTGTCGGCCACGCGATAGCGGAACACGTCCTCCAGAGCGAAGCTTGGCGACGCGATGAAGGTGATGACACCCTGGTCGCTAATCGACAACGAACCGAATGCCGGTTGCAGGGTAATTTCGATCGAGGCGGGATTCAGGGTGCCGTCCACATCCGAGTCGTTGGCCAGCACCTCAATGACCGTCGGCCCGGTCGGATTGAGCGTCGGATTATCCGGACGAGCGATCGGCGCGTCATTGACGCCGTTGACCGTCACCGCCACGGAGACGATGTTGCTCAACGCACCCTGGGAATCGACCACGCGGTAGTTAAAGGCGTCCACGCCGGTGCTGCCCTGCGTCAAGGCTTGCAAGGCAATCGAGGTGGACGGATCGTAGGTAATGACCCCGGTCGCCTGATTGTATTGGACCCGAGCTCCGCTCAGTGAGAAGCTGTCGGCGGGCATGACGATCGTCAGCGTATCACTGGGATTACCGATATCGGGATCGATGTCATTGCTCACCAATTGACTCGCCGTCAGCGTCAGCACGGCGTCTTCGCTGGTCGTCACGCTGTCGGTTACCGCAACGGGTCGATCATTGACCGCCGTGATCACCAACCGCAGCAACTCTGGAGCGCTCGATCCACCCAGGGAATCGATCGCCCTGACCGTCAAGTCGACCGAGCCATTGGCGTTCGCCGCCGGAATGAATCGCAGGGTGCCGTCGTCGCTGATGGCCGGCAATTGTTGGAACAAGCCTTGCGCGCCGACTGGCGTTGTAACTTCAAAGCGAACCGTTTGCGACACTTCGTCGGCCGGGCCCGGGCTGATGTTGGAAGCCCACGGTTGGGAGTACGGGCCGCTGTCCTCGTCGACGGTGATCGGGTTGGCGACGCGATCGAATGTCGGCGGATCGTTCAGCGGATTGACCCTCAGTGTGAAGGTCCGCGGTGCAGTCGACGCCGCCGGGGTTCCATCGGTCGGCACGTCGGTCAAGACGACCTCGAAACTGGCGATGCCGTTGGCGTCACCGGCGGGCTCGAACAGCAGCTTGGCGGTGTCCGCGTCGCCATCGACGACCGCGACCGGTGCCGAAGCAAACAGGTTGGGATCGCCGGCGATCTGGGTGACGGTGAAGAACACGTCTTGGCTGTTGAGTTCATCGAGCGCCGTTCGCGGACCGGGTAGGACATTGACGGCCCAGTCTTCGATCGTCACGGGACCGGCATCCTCGTCGACGATCACGTTGACCGGACCGCTGTATTGCGGCGTATTGTTAACCGGCATCACGTGGATTGATACCGAATTGGCAGCAATCTGGGGATCAAACCGTTCGACGCCCCCGGTCCCGAAGTCCACCGTCGTCCCATCATCGGTCACGGTATAGATAAAGGAGTCGGTTCCGACGAAGTTCGGACGGGGCGTGTAACGCAGGCCGATCAGGGCGCCACCACCGTCACGAATTTGAGTGATCGATCCGCCACTGGCGGTTTGAAGCGGCGTCGGCTCCTTTAATGCCAGCGTTTGATTGCCGCCGGGCGTCAAGTTCTGCCCCTCGTTGGCCGGCCCCACGGCAAACACATCCAACAGACCTCGATCATTGCCGCCGCCCACGCTGAAGATGTCCAGCGTTCCGTCTTCATTGATTGAGAATTCTAGCGGGTCGACATCGGTGCGGACCACCGGAGGATCATTCTGCGGCAGGACGTCGATCGTGATCGTGACCGGATTCGACTTATTCAAATCGCCTCGTGCCAGATCGTCGGCTCCGTTGTCGACCAACACGATCTCAAAATCAAAGCTTCCGAACACGTTCGGTGCCGGCTGGAACGTCATCACGCCGGTCGGCGTGATTTGTGGCGGGGTCGAGAAATAGTCGCCCGCTACGCTTGCGTCGAAGGACAGCGGCGAGACGGTGAACTGAACGGTTTGGCCGTTGATCACATCGACTTCGTCAAACGCGGTCGACGGCGGAGCCGATTCGATGTCGAAGGCGAAGTTGTCAAAAGTGATCGGGGCACTATCTTCAATGACTTCGATGCTACGCAGCGGGCTGTTGGGGTCACCGAGGGTGACGGGCAACAGGTTGACCTCAAACTGAGGCCGGTCATTGACCGGATTGAGGACGAACTGGACAAAATTGGCGGCCGTTCGCGGACTGGGGCTGAAGCCTCCACCCTGGTACGTCGTTCCGTCATCGATCACCGTGTAGGAGAACGAGTCGACCGGACCGATGTTGGCGTTGTAATTGACCGGTGGGTCGTAGAACACACCGGGATTGCCGAACGAATCGACGCCGAGGGTCAACGTTCCGCCCAGATCGGTGCGCGTCGGAATCTGGTCGAGCGACAGGGTTTGGTTGCCGCCCTCGATGTTCGGGTCGGCTTCATTGTCGGGTCCGACGACAAAGACGTCCAGCAAGCCGACGCGGTTGTAGCCGCTGGCGCCCGGATCACGGCGAAGCGGAATGAAGAACGGCGTGTCGACGTCACCGCCTGCCTGCGTGTTGTCCTCCTTCAACGTGTACGTGATCGTCCCGTCGATGATCTGATTGGTGTTCGGATCAATCACCTCGGCGACCGTGTACTGGTCATCGGCGCCGTTGGCATCGGACGTGCCGGTGACGTCCGGATTGAACTGCGGCGGGTCGTTGACCGGGCGAACGTTGACGGTCACGGTCACGTCGGTCGATTTCGGATCCGTCGGGTGGTCGTCGGTGAAGGTGAAGACATAAATCACTTCGCCGACCAGATTCGCGTTCGGGAACACCGTCAATCCACCGCTGGCGGTGACGATCGGCAGATCAGCCATCACGCCGCGTGGATCGGTCACCTGGATACCGGTCATTCGATCGACCGTCGGACGTCCCTGGTCTTGCAACTCGTCTTCGGCGGTCTGCGGGCCGGGCAGCACCGTGGTGAATACGTTGTTGATCGTCGCCTCGGCCGGAGTCGGATCTTCCGGCACATCGACCGAATCGACATGCTCGATGAACGGGAAATCGTTCGCCGGCTCGACCGTGATCGTGACCGTCGCTTCCTGGATGCTCGTCTGCTCCGGCAAACCGAGCACGGTCTGGGAGATCGGCAACGTCGTTCGGCCGTCGTCGGCGATGCCGTAGGTGAACTGATCAGACGGCTGGAACGGCTGCAGTCGGTTGTAGTCGTCTGCCGGCTGGTACGTCCCGTCGGCGAAGGCTCCGTTGACGAAGTTCAACGTCAACAGCCCGCCTTCGGGGGTCGCCAGCGTTTCGGTTCCGGTGAAGCCGCTGGCGACTGTCACGTTTCCGGCCGGTGTGGTGAACGACACGATCCGAAGCGATTGCTCGCTCTCGTCGTACGGTGTTCCCAAATTCACATCGAAATCGCCCGGAACGTCGGGCAATTCCGTCACGACGATCGAAGTCGTTCCGCTCAGCGTGACCGTCGGCCCCGCAGCGGCACCCGTCATCCCGGCGTTGACCAGCAGGGTCGCGAGACGGGTGGCCAGATCATCGGCAAGCTCTGACACCGAGTAGGTCAACAACACATCCGTTCCGATCGAGGCGGTCGCTGACGTGCTCAGCTCGACCACCGTCGGTTGACCGGTTGCGTCGGTGATGACCAGCGTTTGCCCGTCGACCAATGCACTCCCGTCGATCAGCGTGATCGAATCCACGGTGGTGGTGATCGGCGAATCGGTAATCGGGCTGACGCCGCCTAGCAAGTCGGCCGCGGAGAACGTCAGCAGGTTCGGCCCAGCCGGTTCGACCGCTTCGGTCATACCGAGTGCACGATCGTAGGCGACCGGAGCATCATTGACCGGCTCGATAAAGATCGTGCTGGTGATCGTGGCCGTTCTCGGGACCACGTTGCGGGTGCCGTCGAGTTCCTCGTCGACGCCCCTATCCTGAACTTCATAGGTGAATTCGACCTGACCGTAGATGTCATCGGCCGGTGTGAACAGGACATCGCCCGTGTTGGGGTCGACCTCCACGGTGCCGAATCGCGGGTCCATCGAAGCCGAAATGATTTCCAGTGCCCCGTCGTTGCCGTTGACGCCGAGGACTTCATCGGCCGCGACGAAGGGATCAAGAGGATCGGTCGTCACCGCCGGGCCGGCAACATCATTGCCCAGCAGGAAGGCGGCGGGAATGATCAACTGGGTGTCTTCGGTCGGGACGGGGACCTCCAGACTCTGGTCCAGATAGAAGTTGCGGTAGGCATCGTTGGCAGGCGAGACCAACTCGGGCGACAACACCGGATCGCTGTTTCGCGGTGCGACCAGAATATTCGCATCGGCATCATCGGTCAGCGGTGTCCCGGCGACGGGATTGCCGTTTAAGAGCGACCGACCATCATCTTGGATGGTGAACGAGAACGTGTCCAAGATGCGGGGGTCGGCAACATCCCGCAGGTTGTCGCTGTTGAAGTAGTCAGCACCTTGATAGTAGATCTTGGTGATGAAGGTCCGCTCGAAGGTGGTCGGATCGGCGGGATCCGCCGGTTCGGTCGCGAAATCGGCCCAGATCGTTCCGAACTGCGGCGTGGTTCCGATGGCGGACTGATTGTTCGCGTCGATCGTGACACCGCCGACGGTGATCGAGATCACCCGTAGCGAGTCGATTTGATTGGATTCGTCCCATGGAGAGCTGGGGATCATGATGTCGTCATCGGCGATCGCACCGACCAGCAATTCCGAGGCGAGGAATTCCTGAGGCTGATCGGCGGGCGACTGACCGGGCTGGAACTCCAGCGCCACCAAGTTCGCATCGACGGCCAGCGGGGCGTCGTTGATCGGGGCGACGTCGATGTTGACGGTGGCGAACACCGCATTGGCGTCGGCTTCGGGGCCGTCGTTGCGTTGTTTGCTGATCCGATAGCGGAACGAATCGGGTCCGTGATAATCGGAATTGGGCGTGTAAGTGAACAGCCCCAATGCTGCGTCATCGAGACGGACTTCGCCCCACGTCGTTAAGTAGGTGTCTGTCGTGCCTGCTTTCAGCGGCTCGTCGATGACGACCAGGCTGTTGACGAACTCGTCAGCCGGCAGACTGTCATTGGCCATCAACGACGCCTGGCTGCCGGAGGTTCCGTCGACGACCAGAACGTCGTCTTCGTCGACGGTGTAACCATCATGGTCGGGCAACGGTTCGGCGATATCGACGATGTTGACCTGGTAATCCTCGACTTCGCCGCCGATCGCCAATCCGAACGGGTCAAAGCTGCCGGCTGTGGAAATCCGGACTCGGGCGTAGGTCAGGCCCGTAGTGGCGGTGGCCGGCGTGAAGACGCGGACCAGGTTGACGCCATCGACGACGTCCAATCCGGAGATCAGTTTTTCGCCCTGGTCCAAGAAGTCGCCGTCGATGTTCAGGTCGACCCAGATGTCCAGTTTACCGCTGCCGGTCACGGTGATCGGCAGCACGGCGCCGGCGCGATCGTTGCGATCCAGGAACGCGATCACGTCGGCCGAATTGGACGTCGGAGAAACGGTGCCGTCGGCCAGAATCAGCCCGGCGGTCGTCGTCATCCCTTGGAACGATCCGACGGCCAGACCATCGTCGTCGCCACCGGTTCCGGTGAAGTCGTCGCCGACGGCGCCGACCGACGGGTTGCCATCGTCGTCGCCGTCGATCACGACGCCGAGAATCGGCGTGCCGCTTTCGGCGATGACGTGCCGTGGCCCGTCACTGGCCAGCAACGTGCGATAGGTGTCCGGGGCATCACCGAAATCGATTTCCACGTCGGGAATGATGACCGTGAATCGGGTGTTACCGGTGCGTTGGTTCGATCGCAGCAGGTTGCCCGCGCGGTCGGCGATCAACGAGTTGTCCAAGTTGATGATGTACACGCTGGACGGTTCCCAGAGCGTCGACAGCGGTGTCAGACGCAGGATGCCACTGAGTTCGTTGTAGCCGACGACGTAGTCGACGCCCTGGACCAACGGGATCCCATTCTGGGTGATCTCAATCGCCCGGTCCGAGATCGCATCGTCGTTGGGATCATCGACGGTCAAGCCGTCCACCCCGGTGCCTTCGAACGGCGAGTTCGGATCGCGGCCGTCACCCAGGAAGATCGTAAAGTTTTCCAGCAGCGGATCGGTCACCCACATCACGGTGTTACTCGGATCGCGATCGTTGCCTTCGGAATCATTGTCGACCGGGTTCAAGATCACCGCGTACGGTGCATCGACATCGGTGTCCTCCAACGCTCCACGATCACCCAATGCCGACGCGTTCGGGTCGACGCGGAGTTGACCGAACGCATCACGCAGCGGTGCGTTGATCGGAGACGCCGGGATGCCGAGTTCCGTTTTGAAGGTCAGATAGTTTTGGCGATCTTGTTCGGTGTTCTGCGAACTGTCGACCGCTGCCGATGAACTGTCCAGGTAGTAATTGCCGTTTGCGGCATCCACGAACAGCGGTGCGGCGACCGGCGCGGTCAGCGCGCCGCTGCCGGTGTTGCCGTTGTTGGTATTGTTCTGGAAGAAGTTCGAACGGATAACCGTTCCCGTTCCGCCGTCGGTGATTCCTCGATTGAAATCCGTGATCAGGTTGTTCATCAACGTGGGGCTGGCCAAGCCAACAATTTCGATCCCGGTGCCCGATCGCCCGCCGCCGACCAGCGTGTTGTTGATCAGCCGACCGAAGGGAACCGGACGCTGCGGGACCGCGGTGGTCTCACCGGCGAAACGGATTCCGGATGAACCGGAGATCACGTTGTTTTGAATCACGACGCCGGGCACCAATCGCTGAGCATTCAACTGTGGGAAGTTGATCGTCGATCCCGGATGCGGAACGCTGGCGCCGGCTTCGGTCGTTCCCGGCTCGACGTTGATGCCAAGAATGGACGAATTGCTGATGAAATTCGAATCGAGAATCAGGTTGCCCTGAGCACGCTCGCGGTTGCGATCGGCCAGCAGTCCCGTGCCGCCCTGCAGCAGTTGGACATTGTCGATGAAAGCACGGTTGTCGCCCTGCGCCGGCGCGGTGTCGGTGAAGTCGTACACCCACGTGAAGGTCGGATTGCCAGAACCGAACGTGAATTCGGCCGTGACGTAGCCGGTCACACCGGAGGCCAGCGTCGGATCGAGAATCGGTTCTTCGCCCGAGTCATTGACCAATCGCTGCGGAACGCCATCGATCAAGAATCGCAACCCGTGCGTCTCAAGCGCCGAATTGACGTCGTAGGAGAAACGAATGACACCGGCGGTGTCGGAAAACGATCCCAATTCGGCTCGCGTGACCTCGAAGATCGAGACACGATTGGTTCCGACCGGACCGGATTGCAGACTATTGGTGCCGGTGCTCGGATTCACGTTGGTGACCGACCATGGCTCGATTTCCGAAGCGGTGAATCCGCCCAGCACCGTCGTGTCTTGGGGTAACAAGCTGGGGACAAACGTGGCCGGTTCAAAGGTGAGCAGAGCCGTCTCGCTTGCTTCGTCCACGTGCCGGTCATTGGTGTCAAAGATCGCACCGACGACCGGGCCGACCGGGGTCAGCACCACGTGTTCGTCCGTCCGGCGAATCTCCAATTGATACGGCCCGTTGACGATATCGGGGAACTGTTCCGGATCGCGATCGCGGGTCCGGCTGGTGCCGGCGTACAGATTCGTCAGCCCCGTGTCGCCGTTGGTGCCGGTGACCATTTCACCGCGTTCGGCGTAGCCGATGATGAAGTCGTCGACGAAGAACCCTTGATGCTGGTTGTCGAGCGATCGAATCGACCGCGCGTTGTTCGTCGTGCTGACGTATTCGCCGAACGGAGCGACATCGGTCGCGGCTGCGGGGTTGTACTCATTATCGATGCGGCCGAGCGTGGAATCGTTGACTGAACCGGCCGAGCTGAAGTCGAGCCGCAGTTTCAATCCGGAAAGACCGGCGTATTGGGACAAATCCACGCGGGCTTGTCGCCACTGGCCGGTGTTGTCAAACAACTCCTGAACGATCTGCTGGCTTTGTTGCCGCGGCGTCGCGCTATTGAGCCCGGCGTCGGACAGGTGCGACAGGAATCCGGGCAGTTCAGCGGTTCCGCCGAAATCGGTCGGATCGGGATCACTGAGTTGCGAGTTGTTCGATGCCACCAGATCCCAGGTCGCACCGCCGTCGGCCGAGATGAAGACGCGGGCACTGTCGCGGAACGGATCGTCGTCATCGGAATCGATGTCGGAACCGTCGTGACCCTCGGTTTCCAAGAAGTAGCTGAAGTACAACGTCGGGCGATCAGCCGGAACCGACCCGTCCAAATCGAAGTCGCCGGTTTCCAAGGTTCCGTAACCGCCGCCGGGCAGGTTGTACGACCCTTGGACGCCGTTGCCAACGTCTCCCACGATGGCCGGATTGCTGCTCAAGTCGGCGTGGAACGCGGTCGTCAGAATGCCGTACTGGGCGTTCACGCCCGGCAGGTACTGCAGGTAGTGCTCGGAGTCGGAATTCTGGTTCAGGACCCATTGCTCCAGACCGAATTGGTAGCTCACGCCGCCTTCGTCTTGGTCAAAGTTTCGGAAGCTTCCCGGCGTGCCGTAGGCCTCGCTGATGTCACCGGGAACCCGAGTGTCATCTTCGGCTTCGTTGATCCCGTGGCCGGCGTCGGTGGCGCGGAGTGTGGTCGGGTGCCAGAGGTTGAAGTCCAGCGGCGAGAACGCCAATCCGATCGCGTCGGCGCCAAATCCGTTCAATCCGGAAACGTCCATGATGAAGCTACCGGCGACTCCGGATCCGACGGCGGCTTGCTCGGTGATGGCGGCGGCGGTCGAGGGCAGGTTCAGCGAGTTGTCGATTTCCAGCAGGGAGAGATCGACGCCGGCGTACTGACCGACAAAGTTCAACAGGACGCCGTTTCCTGGGGGATTCAAGACGCCGGCGGCCATCACGTCGGCCGGGTTGAACGTCGGCAAATCGATCAGCGCGTCACGGACGCTCAAGATGCCATCGATTCCGGGGGCGATCGGCACGTCGACCGCAATTCCGGCACGGGTCTCGGTGATCGCGGGTGCCGGAGCGTTGCTCGTCTGCACCGTCGCCACCGCAATCGTGGGCGCCGTGCCACCGGTCAACGCGTTGTTGAACGTGAACTGGGCGACGTCGGTGCTCGCCAGGGCTCCCGTGAATTCGATGTTAATTGTGCCGCCGGGAAGTGGGCCCGTTCCCGTGACGATGATGTTGCCGTTGAGTGCCGGAATGGTGTTCAAGGCTGTTGCGATTGCTCCAACAGCCGAATCCCAATTGATCGGAGCCGAGGCGACGACGCTGGTACCGTCAAAGAAATCAAGCGTGAATGTCCCACCGTTGGGCCCGCCGGTGACGTTGAATTGCTGAATTTCGTTTTGCAGCAGATTTTCCGTCGCCGCGGGCACCGTGATCAGCGGCACGTTGCTGTCCTGCAGATCACCGGTGAACCGGATGCTCAGCGGCCCAGCCGCCAGGGTCGTTCCGGTGACGATCACGTTGCCGGGACCGATCGTGGCAAGGTTCTCCAGTTCCGTTTGGACGTCGCTCGCCGATGCATTCCAAGCCAACGGCAAGGTCGTCGCGCCCAGGAAACTCATCACAAAATCGCCGTCGTTGACCCGTGGATCGAGCGAGATTTGCTGAATCTCGTCGCCGACCAATCCGGTGGCGTCCGCGGTCAGCAGTGGCAAGTCTTTGGCCCCCAGCGCGCCGATGAACTCGACGCTGACCGGGTTGGAAACCGCCAGACCGTTCAATGGGCCGCCGGTGACATCCACGTTGCCCAGCCCACCAACGAAGGGCAGTGCTGCGATTGCCGAGCGAATCTGGAAATTCGATGCGTTGTAGGGAATCGGCGCCGTGGTGTCGACGCGAGCCACGTCGGAACCGAAGGCGTGATTGGCCGGCGACGTTCCGTTGGCTCCACGAATCACCGAGAATTGGGCGCCGGAGTCACCCGGGTTCGGGACCACAGCGGTGACTCGCAAGTCTTCGCCGCCGATCCGAATGTTGAACCCGCCGAACGACGGGAACGGGGTCGCATCGAGAACGGACAGTGTATCCGAGACGATCAGGACCTGGCTGAAGTTGCGGTGGTGAGCGGCGGTCGTGCCGTTGTCACCGCGCCGGTCCACCGTCAACTCGTTGGCCAACGTGTCGACCGAGTTGACTTGCAGCTCTTCGTCTTGGATGCGAATCGTAAACGGTACCGCTGGAAATGCACTCGCATCAAAGACCGGAATCGTCAACGTCGTGTCGTTGATCGCCGATGACAGGAAACCACTCGCGGGAAACGACAGGCTGCTGGTGGTCAACGAAGTCACTTTTTCGAACACCGTCGCGGTGTCGGCGTGCGCCGTCGCAAACGTTCCGTTGACACCGCGGGTCACTGTCAGTGCGTTGCCCGCGGCCGAATCGACGCGCATCTGCTCGCTGCCGATTTGGATATTAAACGGGGTGGCCGGGAAATCGGATGCGTCCTGGACCGTGATCAACGTCTGCGTCGCGTCGATATCAAAGGCAGGACTGGTGACAGCACCTTGCTCGACGACCATCGACAACGTGAAGGTCCCGCCGGTGCCGGAACCGGTCGTGTTGATGGACTGCGTTTCATTCACGCTCAAGTAAGACGGAGCGTCGGCGGCGATCGGATCGGTGGTTTGGCGACCAAACAGGCCCGCGTCGGTCGTCAAGGTAAAGAAGCCGCCGTCGGGCCCGGCGCCGGTGGTGAGCAATTGCGCCGCACCGCCGGATTCGAAGGCCAGGAATCCGTTTCCGGAGGTGTCAAAGGCGACGAGTTGGCCGTCGCCGGTGACGGCGAACAGGACGTTCTTGTACGCGCCGCCTTCGACATTTTGAGGTCCGAGGGTGAGACCTTGGAAGTCCAAATTCGGTACGCCGATCGCGTTGGTCGCATCGACGCGATTGATCACGTCGCCGGTGGACGGATTGATCTCCAAAAACTCGCCGGCGTCGGTGACCCCGTAAAGGTTTCCGGTGCCGAAGAAATTGGCAAACGACAAACCGGTGACGCGTCCGGCCAGCGGGCCGTTGGCGCCGTCACTGGCCGCGGTCGTCAAGAACGCGGTGGAGGTGATGGCCGGTGTTCCCGGCGCACCGTTGCCACGGTTGTCCGCGTTGCCGCTGTAGATCACGGCGGTGATCAGTTGGCTGGCGGCCGGGTCGTTGTTGATTTCGTCGACGATGGCCTGGGCGGTCGGCGCGGCGGTGATCGGGGGCCCGCCGGTTCCGCCCAGCGTCAACGTGATGGTGTTGCCGGCAACATTGACGACGGCGTTGGTGTTGTTGGGGCGGAACGGATTGATGACCAGATCAAACGCGCCGGCCAGGCCGGCGATCTTGGACTTGATCCGGATCGTGGTCTGCGGCGTCGCACCGTTGGCCGGAGGCGTGCCGCGAACGGTCAGGTTGTAGGTCTGGTAGCTGACGTCGGACGGTTGAATGTCGCCCTTGACCCCGTAGGTGTTGCGGGCATTGAAGGTCAAGGTTGCGTCACCATCCTCGGTCGCCAGATACAATTTTGACGAGTTGTCCGATTCACGGACGGCATAGTACACGTCGTAAATCGGTGTCGGAGCCGCAGCGGGGCCGGTCGTGCCGACACGTCGGAACGTCAGCGCGTCGACTTCGTCGGATGTCGTGAACTGGTCGGCGCGACGGACCCGCGAAATGTTGTCCTGGATCTGGTTGGAATACGACGACGTGTTCGGCGTCGGGGTCTGCCCGTTGATGTTGTCGACGCCGACCTGCGTGATGTCGCCGGTTTCCGGATCGATGTTGACCAACGCACCAACGCTGGTGGTGTTGTCGTTGAGCCGTTGATAGCCGTACATGCGGCCGTCGGTTCGAATCACCACGTCTTGAACGTCGTTGACGCCGCCATTGATCCCACCGTCATCGGTGACCCGCGTCAACCAACGCGAGCTTTGGAACGGATCGACGGTGTAGAGGTGATCGCTGTTGCGATTGCTGTTGTCGTTTTCCGGTTCGTCGGTTGCGACGTAGAGCGCGACGTCTTGAAGCGTGAATGGTCGCACGTTCATGCCGACGCCGGTCAACGTGTTGATGTCGAACAGCCCCTGTGGCGTCTCCGGCAGGATGTCAATACCGCGCGAGGAATAACCTTGGAATCCGAGGTGATCTTCGACGATTCGGGAAACCGAGTTGACCGGTTCGAGTCGGACCAGGCCGTTGCCCTGGTTGGCCGGATTGGCTTGAAAGACGCCGGTCAGCGCGGTCGGCAACAGCCGATCGCTCATCACGGCGACATAGAATTCGCCGCCGGGTGTCAGGTGAATCGGACCGATGTAAGCATCTTTGGTTCCCAGCGATCCACGGCTCAGATCGTCGATGCTGCCGTCGGCAGACGCGTTGCGATCGTCTTCGACGTTGGACTCTCGCCCGATGAAGACCAGATCACCGTCTTCGTTGAAGACCGCAACGGTGGTGTCGGCGCGGACCGCTTTGTCGGCATAATCCAAATCCAGCACCACGGCAATCGTGCCGGCGCTGTCGTTGACGCCGGGAATCACTTGGACGCCGGTTTGATCCAACCGGAAGCGGTACCAATCCGCGTCGGTTTCGCTGGAGATGTTTCCGGAGATCCCCAGTGCCGCGAGATCGGTTTCCAACAGGTTGACGAGTTGTTGGGCCTGATCGAAGGTCTGGTTCGCGGCATTGGTTTCGCCGGCTTCACCAATCAGCGGGCTGTGGGCGGGCAATCCGCGCACATCGATTCCCGTTTCGGCATTGCGAATGTCGGCGTAACGGACCGTCGACCCCGGGAATTCCTGGACCTGGTCGAGCCGGATTTGCAACTGGTACTCGCCTCGGCTTTCACCGCGAAGCTGGGTGACGTCACCGAGCGTCGCGGGATTGCTGCGGACCCGAACGAAATAGGTGCCGGTCTGACCCGGCGTTCCGGGCAGGGTGTAGCGGAAACCGGGATCGCGGAAATTCTGGGTGTAGTGATCGCCGCCGAGCAACGGATTCTTGGTCAGCGTGTCGGCGTTCAGGTTGCCCGGATCGGCATCACCGGAGCGGACCGAGCGTGCGAGCACGGTTCCGGAGGCGTTGATGATTTCGACGATGGCGTCCAAGTTGGTGTCGGTGCGATCGATGTCCAACCAGACTTCCGTCCCCGCGGTTCCGTTGAAGCTGTAGACATCGACGTCGTCCCGGTTGGTGGGGCTGATGTAGCCTTTGACCACAAAACCGAGCCGACGATTTTCGTCACCGCTTTTCTGGTCCGGTGCGATCACGCCCAGGTTTTGTGCGACGACGACGTTGCTGTTGACATCTCTGCCGTTGGTCAATGGGTTTTCCGCTTCGCGGACGATCGCCACGTTGCGGTCGTTGCTGAATTCATCGAACAGCAATCCACGCCACTGGCCGGCCGACCCGGTCGTGGGATTGGCCGAGTTGTTGGTATTGCTGTTGAGCGCACCGCTGGGAGTGAACCCGGCGCCGACCGAGTCGTCCGCGATCGAGGTCAGCACCACCGGATGTCCGGGGGTTCCCAGCACATGGATGGTGCCGCCGATGCGATCGATGATCTCCTGCGGGCTTCCGGTGGCGGTGAAACCGGCCGAGCCGTTGGTCGCTTTGATGACCAGGCTTTCGGAGTTGCTGCTTTGCAGCGTCAACCCGCTGTAGGTGTGGTGATTGCCGACGATGACTTCGCCGGCGATCACGTGGACCATGTCGGTGTCTTCCCAGAAGGTCTCGGTCGTCAGCAGTTCGCCGCGGACCTGCATCCCGTTGATCGAGTTGCCGTCCAGTTCGTTCAGCCGCACCAACGGGCCTTTGTTGTCATCGAACTGGGAGTAGCGATCGATCCGCCCGGTCGAGCGTCCCGAGTCACGCTGCGTGACCGAGAGCATCGAATTGGCGTTGATGTTGATCGCCGGTCCGCCGTTGTCGATGATCGTGTTGTCGACGATGATCGGTTGTGCCCCGCGGACGTAAATGGCTGCATTGGCGTGCGCGCCGCGTCCGTTTCGTAGTCCGCCACCGCCGCCACCGGCGTTGGACTGCAGCGTGCTGTTGGCGATGCGAACGTCCGCCTGGTGAATTTCGATCGCGTTGAAGGGAGCGGCGTCACCTTCGATCGGTGTCGAACCACCGCCGTAGGCGATCAACGCGTTGTCGATGCTGCCCGAAGTCGATTGGCCGAAGTACAAACCGCCCCAGTCCCCGGCCGCGGGCGAGGGGCTGCTGGTCGGATCGGAGTCAAAGGTCCCGCTTCCGCCGTAACGATCATCGGCGATGGAGGTAAAGATCACCGGGCGATTCAACGTGCCTTCGGCGATCAACGCGCCGGCACCCCGTTCGACTTCGATCCGTGATTGGTCCAGTTTGACGACCACGCCGGGGTCGACGACCAGGCGGCCGGCCGCACGGGCGACCCGTTGACCTGCGGGGGTCAAAACCGGACCGCCGGCGGCGCCGGAGATGATCAGGTTTTCGCTCAACACGTGCGGAATGTCGGTGTCATTGAAACGACCCGAGACCGTCAGTTTGTCGATCGTTGACCCGAGTGACGTCTTGACCCGAACGAACAGACCGTTGACCGCATTGTCGGCGAGGAAGTTGCCACGGATGTCCGGACCGATCCGATCGTTCGAGTCGTCAAACGCATCGGGGCTGGCCGAGATCGCCGGGCTGTTGGCATTGGTGATGCGGTTGAACGAGATCGTCGGTCGCGAGTCGGTCACATAAATCGGCGCGAACGGCAACTCGTTGGCGTCGACAAAGACGTTCCCACCACCGTTGTCAATGTCGGCGTGATTGACATAGTTCAGATAAATGCCGTTGGCATCCAGGTCCGAATCGCTGCGGAACACGATTCCGCCGAAGTCGCCGGCGGAGGTGCCCGGCCCGACGCCGTCGGAATCGCCCCCGACGGAGTCATTGTGATAGGAACGGAACAGGACCGATTGCTCGGGAGTTCCCAGGACTTGGATCGACGCGTTGCTGCGGTCGAGGTTGCCCGACGACGTCCCGGCGTCCAGGTTCGCGCGGCGCATTTTGAACAGGGCGCCGGCTTCGATCATCACGTTGACGCCCTGCGGCACCAGGAACTCCGCCCCATCATCGAGCGCGTTCCCGGAGGTGTCTTGACCGATCAGGTACGGGCGGTTGTCCAGCGCCGTCGCGATGTCTTGATCGTCACCGCCGTTGGCCAAAATCCGCACGGGATTCGGGGTGGCGATCAGCGTGGGCGAACCCGCGATGTTCAGGTTGTTGATGCCCGAGAACTGGACGATCCGCGTCGACACGCTGACGTTGACCGAGGCGTTCAGACGCCCCGCCGTTTTCGCGTTGTTGATCGCCGCTTCGATGGCGGCGGCCACATCGGCTGCGGTGTTGGCAGCGCCGAGGTCGACCGGATCGGTTCCCAACGTGCCGAAGCGGAACGTCACCACGTTGGTGCCGTCATCGATGACAAAGCGTTCGCCCTCGTTGATCGAATCGGCTCCATCGAGCGGGACGACGATGCGGTTGCCCGCCTGCCGCAGTGCGACTTGGGCCGTGTCATGGGGACTCGACAGACGCCCGTCGCCTTCCGGTCCGGGCGTCGTGTCGCTCTGCTTGCCGACATAGATCGTCGTGTCCGGATCGTTGGATTGGAACCAGAACGAGTACACTCCGCCGGGGGTGCCGTCGGCGTCTCCGTCAAAGGCCGTGCCGTCGGCGTCGAGCAACACGCCGTCCTGTTCGGCCTGGAAGGAAAGTTGTAAATCATAGGCACCATCGGTGGTGCCGCCGAAACCGGAATCGGGAACGTTCGGGTCGTAGTCGGTGTTACCGGTGCTGGTGATGCCGATCGAGTAGTTGCCCGCTTCGAGTTGCAACTCCAAGAACGAGTCGGCACCAAAATACTGGTCGTTACGGGCGATCAATTCCCACCGGCCGTCGACTTCCTGGTACAGCGACATCGCGGTATTGAGCAGGCTGGGTGTGGCCAATCGCTCCGCGATCGTCTCGGCACGCAATTGTCCCGGTTGGGCCAACGTGAAGCCGTACATGTCGATGTCGGTCGAATTCGGCGGCACGATTCGTTGCAGGTGCACGACGTCATGATCGCCGGGCAACACGTCGTTGGGGACGCCGCTGCCCATGTTAGAAGGGATGTCATAGGAGTGTCCCAGGCCCAGCGAGTGACCGATCTCGTGGAACATCACAGAGGTGTAACCGTCGCCGAAGAATCGGTTGGCTTGGTTGTAGATGGCACCGTTGGCCAGCGCGAAGCTGCCGCTGGCCAACCCCGCCACACCGTCGTTGGGACCGAGTCCGGGACTGACCGCCCGGAAGTCGCCTTTCCCGATCATCAGCTGATCACCGAAGGGCACGGTGACGGGGGATTCGATGAATTCATAGCCCGAGAGCTGCGCGTAGATCTCAAAGATCTCGCGGATGATCTGTTTTTCCTTTTCGGTGATCAGGTTGATGTAGGGATCACCGTTGGTGTCGACGCCGAGTGTGTCGGGGAAGTAGTAGTTGACCTCGCGAATGGCCGCCGGCACCGTCGGCTGCGTGCCCCGCGCCCCGATGTGGGCTTCACGTTGAATTTGGCGGTGTCCCGGTTCGTCTTCGCTGCCGGCCCGTGGCGGAATCGGGATCGATTGCCGACGGATATTGGAGGTGATCCGCAGATCGGCCGATCCGAGCGTGCCGAGGTCGGTGGCGCTGTCAAACGTCGAGTTGTCGTCGTCGGTCGAAATTGGACTCGCGGTCACCGCGGCGTTGAGCAGGTACGACCCCGTCGAACCATCAGCGCTGGTGATTTCAACAAAGTACTCTCCCGAGACCGGGACTGGGAAGCTCAACACGTTGTCCAAGTCCGGTCCGGCGGTGACGTTGTCGAGTTCGACTTCGGTTCCGCCGGGGAACTGGAGCAAGCGAAGCCGGGTGTTCAGCCCCGCGGCCTGCGGCGAAACCGTAACCGTCAACGTGCTCCCGGCGGAAAGTTGCAGGCTGTACAGATCGACGTCGGACGCGTTGTCGCTGACGCCGCCGGAGTCACCGAGGAATCCGTTTTGGGCAAACGCGTTGCTGGAATTCAGGCTGCCGACCTGAATCGCCGTCGCGGGCGTCGAGTTGTCGCCGCCGGACTGACCGATATCAAGCCGATAGTTGCCTTCGGGGATGGCCGACGCAAATTTCAACGTGACGCGATTGGCATCCGAATCATAGGTGACCGTTTCGGCGAGCATCGTCGAGTCATCGGCCGAAGTCATCGAGCCCGACGTGTTGACCAGACGATAATAAGCCGGGTCGGTTACCTGTGTCGGATCCAAGGGTTGGTCGTCGAAGTAGACGACGATCTCGTCGGAAGCTTGGGACAGCGGGTTGTAACGGATCGGTTGGGGAACGACCGCGACCACCTGCGCACCACGATCCAGGCGGAAGGTGGTGAATTCATCGACCCCGCCGTTGAACGCTTCACCGTTCAGGTTGGTGAGCACGTTGGCACCGGAGCCGAACACTTGGATTTGGTAGGTGTCGTCGGGCAACGCCGCGGCCGGATCGGTCGAGTTGAACGATGCCGAACTGGAGGGCCGGAAGACGATGCGTTGCAGGTTGGTCGGATCGGTATCGCCCGGGGTTTCCAGACCGACGTATCCCATCGCGACGTCGACTTCATTGCCCTCGCTGAACGACCCATCGCCACCGCTGCGGACCAGTTTGACCGAATCGGTCGTGATCGTGCTTTCGTTGATGTCCGCGCCGGCACGGAACTGCAGATTGAACTCGCTCGGTGCGACGTTCAGCGTGTCGCCGTTGCGGAGCAGAGCCCCCGAATCGGGACGGATCGCAATCAGCTCCGGTCCGGCCAGCAAACGCCGGTCTTCCAACTGCTGGACGAGGTTCCGTCGCGTTTGAAAACGCTTTTGCGTGCGCTGCCGATCGTGGCGTCGCTCGGCGAGGTTCCTGACACGGTTACCAAGGCTTCGAAAGCTCATCGGGGAATCCCAAAAATCAAAAATGATAAAACAAGGTGGCTCGACGAGTACTTCATCGAGTGGTGTCGGCGCCGGGCCGCCGACGAAAAATTCGGCTCAAATCCAGCAGGGAGTCTTCAGTCGCTCGGCAAGGCCGAGCTCCAGTGTAGGGGCCTGGCGCGGCCGAAAGGGACGCGCCGGTGGCGGATCGAATTGCTTTGTTGTCGCATCGGGGAATGCAAGCGAGCCGTCACGAGCGAGGCCTTAGGGTGCAAACGTTTAGTATAATAAGGGTTTGTTGACCGACAAACGGCCGGGGAGTGTGTCGGCGAAAACCACCTTGGCGGTTTCCGCCGGCGACCGGGGGGCCGGCCGCACGGCATTCATGATTGTCAAAGTTCGAACGAGTCATCCAGCTCCGCCAACAAGTCGGCCATCGCGTGATCGATCGTTTCGTCGCTGGGCGTTTCGGCCAAGCTTTCGATCAGAATCGCCCCTGCTTGCTGTGACGAAACCGGTTCGATGTTGATGCCGGCGGTCAGCAGGGCATCGGTCGAATCGGCGACGGTCAGCGTTTCTTGCTCTCGCTCGATCGACCGCTGAATATTGGTCGTCGGCAGGAAGTCTGAACTCGCCGCTGCAAAGGAAACGGTGCTGGATGTCGAAAGTTCTCGGCCAATCTGTTCGCCTTCGCCTTGTCCCGCGTTTTGCCGCTGCGCGAGCGTGTTGATCACGAGCAAGGCATCGAAGGGGTTGACGAAACCGTTTCCGTCGACGTCGTAGAAGTCCGGCGGGCCGGCGCCGATTTCGGCGACCGGGAGTTGACCGGAAGGCGGATCCCGTCGTGCCAGGAAGTTGATCACCCGCAGTGCATCGATCGGCGAGATGTTGCCATCAGCCGTCACGTCGGATTCCATTCCCTGGATCGGGTTCTGGTAACGCGACTGCGACAGAGTCAGCGTCACGGTGCGGAATTCGCTGAACCGCGGCGATCCGCTCGCCGGGGCATCGACGACACGGTAGGTGAACGAGTCGACCGAGCCGATGTCGCCGGCGTTGCTGGTGTAGGTGAACGTTCCGTCGGCGTTGAGGTTCAGCGTTCCCAGCGCCGGAGGTGTGACCGTGGCGAGGTCGACCGAAATCGGATCGCCATCGGCGTCGCTGTCGTTTCGCAGCAAGCCATTTGCCGGATTGAGCACGCGAAGGATCGATCCGATCGCGACGTTGTAGCTGTCGGCGACGGCGACCGGCGCGTCCGCGACCGGATTAATGGTGAGGGTAAAGCTATCGCTGACGCGGAACGATCCGTCGCTCGCTTCGATTTCGATGGTGACTTCACCGAATTGATCCGCCTTCGGCGTGATCACGATCTGGTCTCCGTCGAAATCGATGGAGTTGATCAACGGATGGGCGGCGATCTGAGCATCGGAGGGACGAATGATCGAACCGAGCCTCGCGACGTCGTAGTTCAATGTATCCCCATCGGGATCACTGAAGACACTCGTCAGTTCGCGACGGGTCGTTTCGTCTTCGTCTCCTTCGAGCGGATCGAGTGATCCGATGACCAGGGGCGAATCATTTTCGTTGATGATCGAAACGGTGACTTCTTGCTCGGTCGTCACGTTGCCGTCGAAGGCCTGCACGGTCAATGCGACCGAGCCGAACGCGAAGGCCGGGCGAGTCAGCGTCAACGTGCTGCCCTGCAAATTCACCTGCACGATCGATGGATTGCTGCTGGTGACCTGATAGGACAGCGTGTCGTTTTCCGGATCCGTGAACCAAGTATCCAGGTCGTACACCGTGGATTGGGCATTGGGTTTGCTTTCGGCCAACGAGATCGTTTCGACCGGTTCGTTTTGCGCGTCCTTCTGACCGTCGACGCCTTGGAAAATCGGCGCGTCGTTTTCACCGCCCACATCGAGCGAGACCAAACCGGTCGATTCGGCACCCAGGCTATCGACGATGCGATAGCTGAAGCCGTCCGGGCCGCTATACAATCCCGGCGGGGTGTAGAGCAATTGTCCGTTGGTCTGCAACCGAACGATCCCACCGCGATCCGTGGTCAGCGGGAACTGATCCTCGGGTAGACTGATCGTTTGACTTTCCGGCGGATCGACCTCGTTCTGGGGACCGGGGCGGTCGTTGTCCAGAATGCCGACAATGGAACCTCCGCCGTTGATCGCGATCACCAGGTTCTGATCTTCCTCGGCGTTGAAGAAATCGTTGCCGGCGATCGGCGGGTCGTTGACCGCGTTGATCGTGATCGACACGGTGCCCGGCTTGTCCGCGGCTTGAGCGATCAAGTTACCGCCGGGGACATCCGCGACGACAAAATTGAACACATCCGGGATGTCGCCGTTGTAATCGGTCGGCGGTGTGTAGCGGACGCTGCGTCCGTCGGGCAGGATTTCCAAGATTCCCCCGAGCGACGAGATCGAATCGCCCAAGTTCTGGCTGGAGACCGATTGGAAAATCAGCAGTTGGTTCAGCTCGTTGTCCGGTCCGGCCGCGTAGAACGGATCGATCAAGTCTTCGGCGCGGAAGATCGTGATTTGGTCTTCGTCAATCGTCGCCGTGGTGATCACATCGGTTTCGGTCGCGAAGGGTTTGTCATTGACCGGCAACACGTCGATCGTGACGGTGATCGCCGTATCGTTGACCAGTTGCTGCTCCGGATTCGACTTGATGTCCGTCACCCGAGCGAAGAACGAGATGCTCCCGTTGAAGTTCTCTTCGGGTCGGAAGGTGAACGTTCCGTTGGGGTTCAGGTCCAGCTCTCCGGCGAAGGTTCCGTCTTCGGTGAACAGGTCGCGGACCGTGGCGTCTTCGGGCAAGATCGACACGGGGTCACCGTCACGATCAAACACGCCGACCAACAGCCCGTCATCCGAGGGCACCGCCCCGGTCAGGTTGCCGTCGATGTCCAGGGCTTGCAGAACCTGGCCTTCATCGACGGAGAAACGTCGCGTGGTGGTATTGGCATTGAGCTGCGGCGGCTCACCGTTGAGCAACAGCACCTGATAGTCTTCCACTTCGCCGCTGAGTGACAATCCGACCGGCGAGAGGTTTCCGGTTCGCGAGAACCGGAATCGCGCGGTGGTGTAGGTCGGGAACAGCGGTGCGGGGGCCGAATCGGGAACATACGTGTCGAAGGTGAACGAACGCGTCCCATCACCGGTCAGAGCGAGTGAGGTTCGCGACCGCGCGGTGTCCGGATCGGCACCGGGATCGAAGAAGGCAATCGCTTCGCTTTCGCTCCAGTCGCCGTCGCCGTCGTAGTCGATCCAGCCTTGCAGGATGCCGCTGCCGGTGACCGTGAAGGTGATCGGCGTGACGACGTTGGAGTTGAACACTCCGCTGGGGTTTTGGTAACTGGAGAACGAAACGCCGTCTTCGTCATCACCGCTGATCACGATGCTGGTCGAAACGAATTCGATCGCCGCCGGTTCCACGGGACTTTCTTCGATCGCGTCGGCGATGGCCTGCAGGATCGAATCGACCGAAGTCGGATCGGCCGGTTGGATCGCGTAGTGGTCCTCGTCGAAGCGTCCGTTCAGGTCAAACTCCAGCGTCGCGGTCCGGACACCGGTGTTGATCGTGATCGTATCGCCGTCGCGGGTGGTCGGGTCCACGGTCGCGATGTTGACATTCACCGCCGTCGAACCGTTGACCGTGGTCACCGAGAACAGGGTGCCGGTGGTCGAAACACCCGTCAACGCGTCATCTCCATCGGCTCCCACCGACGATTGGCCGTCAAGGTCGGCGTCGATGGTCGTTCCCAGGTACAACCCATCGGTCACCACGTGGCGAGCCCCATCGTTGACCAATCGGGTCGGGTAGCGTCCGGGAATGTTGAGGACGGGGTCGGGTGCATCACCGAAATCCAGTCCGACCGTGGGCATCAAGATCGTGAACTGTGTCGTGTTGTCCGGCCGGTTCGCTTCCAACGCGTTGCCTTGGATGTCGCGAATCGCTGGCAGGAAGTAGTTCGTCAGCGGTCCGTCGATCAGCACGCCGTTTTCGACGAACAAGGTCGCACCGCCGCGGTCCTGTGCGGCCAGGGTCGTGACCACGCCGTCGGGTCCTCGGTTGACCGAGTTGATCGCCGAAAGAATCGCTTGCTTGATGTCGAACGGGCTATCGGCCGGCGAGATGCTGATCGGGATCGCACCACCGGGGACGCCGGTCAAAATCAGCGACGGAGCGGCGGTCACGTCGACGACGGTGCCGGGCAGGTCGCGGAGGGCGACGCGGGGAGCCGGCGGGCTGACCGTGTTGTCGAATTCCAGCGCGGCACTCAGGTTCAATCCACGCGGATTGTTCGTGATCGCGGCGGCCAGGCTCTGCGAAACCGCGAGCTGGGTCGAACCGGGTTCAAACGGTACCGGCACGTTGCTGCCGGTCACGCCGCCGCCGTTGTTGACCGATTCGAATTCGTAGGTCACCGACAGGGTACCCTGGGTGACGGTGACCCGCTCGCCATCGCTGACGATCCCACGCCGGCTGGTCAGTGACGTGTTGGTCACGTCCACGCGGGAAGTGGGAATCAACCCCAACGAGATCGTGCCACCGCCCTGGTTGGTGGCCGTCAATCCGACGGTGGATCCGTTGATCGCATTGACGACCGAGGTGGCAACGGTGTCTTGATCATCAAACCGCGAGAACAGGATTCGAACCGCGTTCGGATTGTTCAAGATGTTGTTGGAATCGAATTCGAAATTGATCGGCGTGCCGGCGTTGTCCAGGATCGTGAAGCTGTCACCATCAGTGGGCGCGGTGAACGGAACCGAGATCAACAGCGGTCCAAAGATCTGCAGCGTTGAAGGCCCGGTCACGTCCGGTGATCCGATGACTTCCAGGCTGGTGCCGGAGACCGACAACAGCAACCCGGGCTGTCCCCCGATCTTGAGGATGCCGCCATTGATCGGATTGACGTCGTTGGCCGACAAGCCCGGAATCGAACGGGCCTGGATCTCGCCGGCCGCGATCGCGGCCAACTCGTTGCCGGTGGTCAAGCGGTCAATATTGATCGGGATGTGGTTCTGGTCGGAAACACCATCGTTGATGATGTTGCCGTTTGCATCTCGCTCGTCGGTGCGGTTGACCTCAAAGGTGACCGTCGCACTGCCGTCGTTGGGCGTGAAGGTGATCAAATCGCCGTCGGCCGGTGTTCGACTGACTCCGACCGGACGCAACTGACCTGACGGAACGGTGGCCGAACCGCTGGCGGGCAAGTCCAGATACACGGTGGTTCCGATGATCGTCGGGGTCAATTCCAAGGCCGAGCTCAGAATTGCATTCTGAATGGCATTGGCGACCGCGTTGGCACCGAGCGGCACCGTCGGCGGACCCGGCAGCGGGTCGATACTGATGCCGATGAAACCCGGTGCCGGCGTCGGACGGGTGGCGTCGACAAACTGGAATCCCTGCACAAACGTGCCGTTACTGATCTCAAACGTTTCACCTGCTTGCACGCCGCCGACATCGGCTCCCGCCGAGGGGACTTGCAATCCGAGCGTCCGCGGTGCGGTCACCAATCCGCTGGTCGCAACATCGACCCGCGTGTTCGGTTCCGAACCGATGATGACCCGTGGACCGTCCACCCGCACATCGACATTCAGGTTCGCTGATTGGGTCGCAATCGCCGCGGCGATGTTTGTGGCGATGGTGTTCCGGAACACATCCAGTTCAGCCGAATCGGAGGGAGTCGGCGTGGTCGGCAGCGTGACCGGAATGCTGCTCGGCAACGACGTGCCGTCCAGGTCGAATTCGAAGACGACGACCGGGTTCACACCGTCGTTGATGGTGAAGACACCGCCGTCGATCAGTCCGCCCTGATTGGTCCCCTCGATCGGCACCTCGACCGTCAAGGCCTCGGGCATCTGGATCACGAATCCGGATTCGAACTCGAACACCACCTTGCCGCCGTTGCTGTCGGTGATTTCGATTTGGTCCCCATCATTGATCTGGTCGGCAGTCGGGGCAATTAGAACCGTGCGGTCCCGATTGTTCATCTCGATCCGGTACGCCCGATCGTCGTTCCAGATCCCCGCCAACGGCGTCAACGTGATGGTCTTCTTCGTTTCGTCATAGTTGAACGTGTAGTCGATGCCTTCGGTCAACAGACGATCGTCTTCGAACAGCGTGACGTTCGCACCGCGGTCACGGATGCCCGGGATTTCGGCGACGACAATCGTGCTGTTGTCGATACCCGAACCGGCGAACGGGTCGGAGGAATCGCCGGAGTCACGGAGTTGGATTCGGAATTGTTCATAGACGCCGCCATCGAGGTTGATGAAGCTGACGTTGGGGTCGGTGTCGATGCCTTCGGCGTCGTTGTCGCGAGGTGCTTCGGCGATCGCAATCGGTCCGACCAGGTCGGCCAATTCGACCGAACCGCGATCACCAAAGATCGACGAGCCTTGACCGGTGTTGGGATACAGCGGGTTGTCGGCTCGTTTGACCCCGGTGACGTCGCGTCGGGGTGCCAGCACGTTGCTGATCGGCAACCCGATCGATTCACGCAGACTGGACAACGCACTTCGTTCACGCAGCGAATCGACGTTGCTGTCGATGACCGAGGAGAACGGTGCGGGCAGGAAGTTGTCGCCGCCCGGATTGACCAGGGTCACCGCGTCGTCGACGTTGGTCAGGTTGAAATCGTCCGTTCCGCCGTTGACGTTGCTGGGCCCTTTGTTGGCATCGGTGGTGTGCCCGACGATGACCAACGGTGCATCGGTAAAGACGGGGGCTTCCGGTTCGTCGTGTTGGAACACGCTGCCGACGACCACGACTTCCATCGGTTTGACCTGTTGGTCGCCCCCGACGGTGCTAAATCCGGGGCTGTGTGTTTCTTCCACGACCACGCTTTCGTGCAAGTTGAGCAGCACGTTGTTCAAGATCGCGGGACTGGCACCGGCGGTCACCATGATCCCGGTTTCGTTGATCACCTGATCGATGTCGAATCCGGGTGCCGGATCGAGTCGCAGACCGGCGGCGAGCGCCTCGGGGCTGAGTTCGATCTTGGCGGCGTTTTCGACGAACACAAAATTTTCCGTGGTTCCGCTGCCGGCCGTCGTTCGGCGGTCGTGACCGTAACCGATCGTGTCTTGATTCAAGACGATCGTGCTGTGGAAGTCGTGATCGACGGTATTGCCGATGCCGTCGCGGTGGGTCATCAGCACGCCGTTTTCGAGCCCGCGTCGGGTCGTGTTGACGATGCCTTGGTTGTCGCTCTCGTAACCGCCCAATGCGGTCGCACGAACACGTGCGATCGGTCCCGGGACTGCCGTGTGGTCATTGTTGGGCAACGGGTGCGCATTGAGCCCGTAATTGACTCGTGCGTTGCCCACCCGTGGTTCGATCGCGTCGCTGATCGCCCGCATGATGTCCGGCAAAAAGTCTTCGGCCTGGTTCGCATCGCCGACCTGGATCGCAACGTTGCCTGGTTGCGCAGCGGCGCCCAGCGGAACAAACTCAAAGGTCCGTGCATTGGTGACCCCACCGACGATGAAGTTCGCCGGCAGGTCGGCAACCTGAGTGATCACAAACGTGGTCCCGATCACATCCGAACCGACCATCCCGGTCGCACGACCGGTGTCGGCACTGATCACGTGCGTCCGCGGTGCGTACGTTTCCAGGTTGATCGTGTAGTCGCCCAGATCCGCCGTGGCACCGGTGCGACCGGAGATGGCGTTGGGATCGAAGTTCAGATTGCTGTCGGCGCTGACCGCGACGTAGTAAACACCCTTCTTGGGTGCGAAGAAGTCGACGAAGGGGTCGCGTGAATTGACGACATCTTGAACCAGTCCGCCGGCCAAACCGGTCGAGGCGGGATCCAGGTGGTCCGGCGCGGTCGCGGTCAGGCTGATCACCGACGCGTTGCCGCCTCCGCCATCAAACGATTGACGTTCACCCAACTCATTGAAAATCTGGATGGCCGTGTTGGCACCGCCGGCGACGGTGTCGATGTCGACAACGAGACGATCGCCGAGGCCCAGGTTGACGCGGTAGAAGTCGACGTCGCCGCCAGGTCCCAGCGGCCCGACGTTGTCGCCCAGCGTCGCGGTGCTGGTGTAGACATTGCGATGGCTCGGTCCGACCTTGGTGTCGATCGCATCAGCCATGACGTCGTTGGATTCGTCATTGGCCTGCGGGAACTGACTCTCCAATCCGTCGGATCCGTAAATCGTGTTGTTGACGATTCGGGCAAAGGGTTGAACCGATTCGGCGACCGGTGCCTGCGTGGTTGTGAACGCGTTTTGGCTTCCCCGGAAGTAAACCTCGCTCGCCCCCTGCAGGTAAACCGCCGCGCTGTCGAAGCTCATCGGCGTTTGCTGCAAGAACTCGAACGCCCGGTTGCGACGGTACGGAGACGGTCCGATCGTCGGCGTGACCAACTCGACCAATCCGTTGGTCACCAGGATGCTGCCCTGGATCGATTGCATGATTGATGTGGCCAACTCGATCGACGAATAAGAAACCCGATCGATCGCGTTGGTGCGGTTGTAACCCGAGGCGGTGTCTTCGCGATAATAGATCGGCACGTGGCCGTCGCGGACACCGTTACCGCCTTGGGTTCCCGAACCGGTCGGTCCGCCGATGCCATCGATTTCCTCGAATTCAAACGTCACTCGGGTGCCGCCGGCATCGATGGTCAGCAAGGCGCCTTCGAGAATCGTTCGGTTGCCCGCTCCGGCGATGTTCGGGTCCAACGCGGCCAATTCGATCATGTCGAAGACGTCCAACACGAACGGTGCGGATTCGCCATCGACTTTGACACCGGAGTAACCCGCCTGATCGATGGTATTGTTGGACACCACGATCCCCGGCGCCAAACCGCCGAGCACCGAATCATTCAAGATCGGCAGATTGCGTACGTAACCCGGATAGGCATTTCCAACCGGCGGGTATTGCAGGAACGGATGGTTGCCGTCGATCAACGGCAGGAAGGTCGGGGTCCCGAAGGAGAAATCGTTATCGCGGACGTCTTCCGGATCGATGTCGCGGACGCCCGGTTCGGCCCAAACGCCGATCGCACGGACATCGCTGATCTTGTTCGAATCAATGATCACTTGACCCTGGGTCCGGACATAGTTCGAGTCGCCGAACCCGTTATGCAGGATCGCGGGCAACAGCAGATGGCCGTCCGTATCTCGTGCCAATGACGTGCCCGACGGAGGGGCATCGGCGACCGAGTCGATCGCCACGAAACTGCCGCGGGCGCTGCCGGCCAGCGACAGACGACCATCGGTCAGCGTCTCGTTGTCTTGCCCGGCGGCCGAGGAAGCCTCGATGTCGATCCCGGTTTGCTGGGTGATCGCGGTGCGGATCGCCTGGGCGACTTGTGCCGGTGAATCGCCTACCCCGTACAACACCGGCGTGTTGCCGAATTGGACGCTGCCCGGCGTGGTGGTGAATTCAAACGTCTGGATCGACGCGCCATCACCGAGGACAAACGTGTCGCCGTCGGAAATCTGGCTGCCGTCCGGAGCGACGATGGTGAACGATTGATTGTGACGGTCATTGGTGTCGAAATCCTCGACCAGTCCCACGGTACCGAATCCGATCGAAGCCGCATACGGAGTGGCCGGGCGTGTTTCGAGTTGATACTCGCCCGCACCACCGTTTCCGAAACCGGTGAATTCATCGGTGCCGCCCGGCGTGTTGAAGATCGTTTCACCGCGTTCGGCGAATCCAATAATAAAGTCATCCAAGAACAAGCCATCGTTCACGAGACTTTGACCCGAGACCGGTGTGTAGGTCACCTCGACGCGGATGCCCGTGTCGCCGGCAAAATCACCGATGTCTTCGCGGAATTGAAACCAGGTGTCGTCGGCCTGCAAGTTGACGTTGCTGGCGATCACTCGACCGCCCGGGTTTTCGTTACTGAAAATCCGGATCTGGACGTCGTCGGAGTTGAGCGTCCCATCAATAAACGGATCGAAGCGATAATTGAAGTAGAACGTCGGCAGGTCAAAGTCGACGTAGCCGCTCAAATCGAAGGGCTGACTGGTGATCGTCGCCGGGGCGGTGTTGTTGAGTCGGTCGTAACGCAGCGTTTGGTTGCCGAACAGCCCTTGCGGCAACAGGTGGTCTTCCACCGAAACGTGCAAGCGGTAGTCGAGCGGGCCGAACAACGGATCGGTGTTAGCGGTCACAATCGCGCCGGTGTTGGCATCGACCGAAACACCCACCTGGGATTGAGCGATCGCAACGACGTACGTCCCGGCCAACAGATTGGGTGTTCCGAACGCGGCGCTATCGAAGAACGGGTCGAGCACACTGTTACTGCCGCTTCGTCCGTCCAGGGTCGACGACAGGGTGTTGGAAAAGACCTGGATGTACCGCCCGGTCACCGGATCCTGGCGGAACAGATACATCGTCGTGTCCACACTGGTCGGATCGGGGACGAAGACGATGTTTTCAGAATCCGGGTCCAGATCGTTGACAAAGCTGTGTCCGTCATCGATGTCCAGGATCACGCGTGCGTTGTCGGTGTCCACCGTGAACTGGTACAGATCCGAACGATCGCCGCCGAGTGAACCGTTGATCGAAACGTGCGGGATCGAGGTGGACGTGTTGTCGGAACTGTTGAAGACGAAGTCACCGCCAATCTCGATGTTGTCATCGAGCGACCAGTTGAGCGCGTCGAGGTCGGCCGCACCAAATCCTCCGAACGCAAATCCGGGTGCGTCACCGCCGGCGACGAAGAACTCGCTGAAGACCTGGCTGAAGTTTTGCGCCGGCCCGCTGGTGCCGTCAAAGTGCCCGGGTTTGCCGTGGCCGAACATCCCGTCGCCGGCCAGTTCGAACTCGCTGGCGCCGATGTCCACGTTGGTGAAAAAGTCCGGAACGACCGGTCCGCCCGCGGTGCTGGGGCTTTCGCCGGCATCAAAACGTTGTTCCACGATCCGCCGCACCGAGTTGATCGGCTCGCGACGAACAAACTGGGACGACGTCAGCGCGACCGGCTCGACGCCGGCGCCGGTGACGGCGATGTAGTAGGTCCCTTCGGGCAACGTGACCGGACCGATCAACGGGTCGCCGGTCGAGATCGAACCGCGTGAGAGTTTTTCCGAACCGTCGTTTTCACCGTTCGGGCTGGTCAGGTCGTCCAGCACGTTGCTGTTGGTGCCGAACAGGACCAACCGCGGCTCGACGGCTTCGCTGAATTCTCCATCGGGATCGTAAAAGACGCTGATGTTGGTGTCGGGCCGGTTGAATCCGGCGGCGTAGTCGATGTCAAAGATCATCGATCGAATCGCGGCGTCGATGTCGTCGTTGAGCAGGTCGATCTGGTAGAAGTCGACGTCTGCCGAAGACGATAATTCACCGGCAACGCTGATCACGTTGTTGCGGTTCTGGACGATATTGCCGAGATACTGAGCGCGTTGCGAGGGAACTTCGGTACTGTTGGTCGTCGTGTCGATCAACACCGGCGGGCTGATTTGACCGTTGTCGGCGTTGAAGGGGTCTGCCACCTCGTTCTCGCTCGCTTCACCGAGCAGCGGGGAGGTTCCCATCAGACCTTGGACGTGAACGCCGTGGTTGGCGTAACGGATGTCGGAGTAGCGCACCACGCTTCCCGGGAATTCCTGGTCTTCGCTCAATCGCACCTGGAATCGATAGCCACCGCGGGTCAGTCCGCCCGAGGCATCATCGGGATTGATCGAGGCACTTCGCACGCGGAAGAAATACGTGCTCCGCGAGTTCGGGTTGGTCGGATTGCCGGTGAGGGTGAAGTGGATCCCGGCATCACGCGGGTTGGTGGTGTCGAAATCTTCGTAGACCCCGCCGACGCCGAAGTTACTGAACTGTGGATCACGGGCCTGAAGCGAGGTCGTGACACCCTCAAGACGCGGATCGAAGACTTCGACGTTGGAACCGTTGGCGATTTCATCGCCGCTGTCGTTGCTGCGGGCCAGCACGTTTCCGTTGGCATCGAGCAGTTCGATCACCGAGTCGAGCGTGAAGCTGGTCTTGTCGATGTCGACCCAGATCTCCGTGCCCGGGCTGCCGGTGAAACTGTAGGTGTCGACGTCGTCGGGATTGCTGAGGAACCCTTCGACTTCGAAACCCAGTCGCAGCACTTCGTCACTGGCGGTCAGCGAGGTGGCCAGTTCACCGAGCACCTGGGCGTTTTGAACGCTGCCGTTCAATCCGGGGGCGACTTCGGTGGCCAGTTCCAATTCCGGAATCACATCGACGTTGCGGTCGTTGCTCCACTGGTCCAGCAAGATGCTCCGCCAATCGTTGGCTTCGGGGCGTGAATTCGATTTGTCGCCGTTGTTGTCGGTGAACTGGGTGCCTTCGGGGGTCAATCCGGCACCGACCGTGTCGTCGCGAAAACTGGTCAAGACGACGGGGGAATCCGGCAGACCGAGGATCGAAATCGAGCCGCCGATTCGATCGATCG
Source organism: Stieleria sedimenti (assembly GCF_025060895.1). GTDB lineage: Bacteria > Planctomycetota > Planctomycetia > Pirellulales > Pirellulaceae > Stieleria > Stieleria sedimenti. The sequence continues at coordinate 49,248 of NZ_JANZKV010000304.1, forward strand.
CGTCGTTGGGCGTTCCCGAAGCGGTCAACCCCGTCCCGATCGTCGCGCTGTTGGGCGTGCCTTGACCGCTACTCAGTTCGGTCAGCAGCGGGTTGTCCTGGTCGCCGAGTTTGACGACCAGACTTTCGTCGGGCCGGCTGCGAAGTTTCAGCCCGCCGCCGGAGTGAATGTTGTCAACGATGATCGAATCAAAGACGAGGTGAACGATGTCGGTATCGTCCCAAACGCTTTCGGTGGCCAAGGTGCCGCCACGGATTTCCATTCCGGTGATTTGGTCCAGTCCGGGCAGATCGTTGTCGTCGTAACGGTTGAACCGAACCATCGGCCCGAAGTTGTCGTCCAGCTCGCTGATGCGGTTGATCGCCCCGGTCTCGCGTCCGGTATCGATCACCCGATCGCCGGTCAGCGAATCCACATCGATATCGATGATCGACCCGTCGTTGTCGATGAAGGTATTGCCGACGATCACCGGCTGGCTGCCACGGATGAAAATCGTCGAGGGGGCGACCGCGAGTCGACCGAAACGGCCCAGCGGTCCGGCACCGTCTTGGCCACTGTCGTTGAACTCGAATCGGCTGTTGGTGATCCGTCCGTCCGCTTGTTGCAATTGCAGCGGGACGAAGCCGATCGTCTCACCGCCTTCGATCAAGCTGATGCCACCGGCGTAAGAGATCACGCCGTTGTCGATGCTGATCGAGGAGGTCGGTCCGGCGTAAATCCCCGCCCAGTCGCCGTGGCTGGGAGCTTGGAAAACGGGCGAGCCGTCATCGTTGTTGGTGTCGAAGGTACCGCCGGCGCCGAATCGGTCGTCGCGAATACTGGTCATCACAATCGGATTGCTGCCGTCACCCTCGGCCAGCATCACGGCGCCGGGTTGCAGTTCGATCCGTGCACCACTGAGTTTCATCACGATGCCCGGATCCATCACCAACGAACCGTCCAGACGGCCACGCGTTCCGGTTCGGTTCAAATCCAAGGTGACCAGACCCGGCGTGCCGGAATCGAGTGCCAAGTCATCGATGAATGACGCCGAGCTGGCGCCCAGATCCGCGACCAGGCGGAATTCTGGATTGGCCGACGCTTCGGCGCGGTACAGGCGTCGCGACACATAATCGTTGCCGCGACTGATCAACGGCAACGCCGTCAATTCCACGCTGCTGTCGTCGTCGCTGACGGTAAAACTGAATTGATCGGCGCTGGCCAGCGATTCGAATCCGTCATCGTCGACGAACGTCATCTTGTACAGGTAGGTGCCTGCCGCCAGCGACCCGCCCGGCAGCTCACGGGCCGAGACGAGCGACAGTGACGGTGCAAACCCGTCGGTGATCGATCCACCGGGCTTGCTGGCGATGACCAGATTTTCCGGCAATACGTGCACCACGTCGATGTCATCGAATCGTCCCGAAACGGTCATCTCGCGGGGTGTTTGCGTCGCGGTCGTCGGGACCCTGACGAACAAACCGTTGACCGTGTTTTCCACCAACAGGTTGTCGTAGATCTCCGGCCCGATCCGATCGTAATCGGCGGTGAACTCACCGGCCTGTTGGAACCGCGGTGCCTGATAAGACGTTTCTTCGAAACTGTCCGGCGATGCACTGATGGCCGAATCGGCGCTGAAGGTGATCTCGTTGAACGTGATCGTCGGCCGCAGGTTGATCACCAGAATCGGGTTGACCAACTGTTGCACCGAATCGATCAACACGTTGCTGCTGCCGCCATACCGGATCTCGGCGTGATTGACGCGTTGCAGGAAGATCCCTTCGTCTTCCAGATCGCGGCGGCCTTCGAACTGGTCCAAATCGCGACGGAAAATCAATCCGCCCCAGTCACCGGCCTTCGACGTCGGGCTGTCCCCGGCGGCAGCGGCATCGGCCATCCGATCTCGGATGCTGGTGAAGATCACGCTGCCGTCATCGTAACCTTCCAGCCCCGCATCGACATCGCTGATCAGCGTCGTCGAAACCGGATCGCCTTCCAAACTCAATCCGACCAACCGCGGTGCACCGAGCACCTGCAGTGCGCCGCCGCTGCGGTCGACCTGTAAGGTGCTGCTGCCGACGTTGATGTACGAACCGCGGAGTTTCAAGATTGCCCCGGCGTCGATCATCGTCGTGACACCGCGGGGGACGTCCATCGTACGGCCGTCCTCGAGCGATCGGCCGCCGACATCGGTCAGACCGATCTTGTAGCTGAAGTTATCGACTTCGGTTTCCACCAGACCGTCCAGACCGCCGTTGCCGACGATGCGAACGATGTCGCCTTCGATTGCCGAACCAAACGCGTTGGCGACGTCCGGATTGGCGATGTTATTGAACGGATTTTCCAAGCTGCCGTCGGCGTTCGGTCCGGCGGTCTTGTCGACGAAGATGTTGCGGCCGATCGCGACTGCAGCGCGGAATCCGTTGGACAACGCGATCCGACGCTCGCCGGTGAATTCCAATCCGGTGCCGACACGCACGACCGAAACGCCCGTCTCGTTCTGGCGGAAATTGATCGCCGAGGCCAGCGCCGAGGCTAAGTTGCCGCCGGGCGTCGGGAAGCCGCCGGTGCCGTCGCTGTAGAAGACCGGGACATTGCCGGGAATCGGTTGACCGCCGCTGGGGACAAATTGATAGGTCCGAACGATACCGGTACCGGACACGATCGTGATCGTTTGACCGGGGACCACCGCGTCGCCGTCATCGGTAAAGTTGAGGATCCGGTTCTCGGGCCGCGTTTGGAACCAGAAGTTGTTCGCGCCGCCGGGCTTCCCATCGCCGTCACCGTCCAAGGGCGTGCCGGGAACTCCGACGCGGCTGCTGTCTTTGTCGCGGATCACGTCCACTTCGTCGACTAACGGCTCGAATTTCAAGTGCAGTTCGTACGCGCCCTGGGTGCGGCCGCCATAACCGCTGCCGGGGATCGTCGGATCGTATTGATCGTTCCCGCTGGCGGAGACACCGACGTAGTAAACGCCTTCGTCGAGCGACGCGATGATGCGAGAATCTTCGCTAAAGTAGTCGTCGTTCTGCGCGAGTTTGGTCAGACCACCACCCTGCAGCCGGACGGGCAGGGGAGCCGCGGCGCCGATGCTGATATCCGAGGCCGGGTCACCCAGCGTGACCGACGCCCGCAGGATCGAGCTGGCGAAGGGGTCATTGTTGATCGCATCGACGACCTGTTGAGCCGTCACGGTGCTGATGAAGACGCCTTTGCGTGGCAGGTCCAGCAGCACGGCGTTGGCGATCGGATTGCCCGAGCTGTCAAAGACACGATTGACGCGGATTTCGTCGTCACCGAAATTGCGGTCCGATCGAATGAACCGCACCTCGGTTCCGTTGCCCGATCGCCCGGTGATCAAGGCTTCAAACGTGACGCCGAGCGAGGAGCCGAAGCCGAGATCCGAAACCGCCGCTGCCCGCGTTTCTTCGAACAAGGACAGCGTGGTGTCCAGCAGGCTGCTGTCGGGCAAACGCTCGGCAAAGGATTCGGCCGTCAGCGTTCCCACCTTGTCTTCGTCGCCCAACTTGACTTCGAATCGGTACAGATCGATGTCGACGCTGTCGGGGCGGTGCAGGTATTGACCGTGCTGGACGTCATAGTTGCTGGGGAACACCGGTTCCAAATCGACCGCGGCAAGCGGCGTGTCGATGTTCTGGTTCAGGAACAGGAAATCGAGCGCCATCGTGGTTTGGGGTGGCAGCTCCGACGCCTGCTCGAGGCCGAGCAGGAAGCCGACGCCCGCGGTCGCTTTGCGGGTGAAATCCTCGCCGAAGTCCAGATTCAAGTTCGCTTGATTGCTGAACACGATCGCCGACTCACCGAACGTCGGATCGATCCGCAGCGACGCATTGAGAACCGAAGGGATGGCGCCGAATCGCACCAGCGTGGTGTTGGGGCGGGCTTGCAGATTGCCGGTATCACCGACGGCAAACGTGATGCCTTCGTCCAGTGTTTCGCGGAACTGCACGCCGAGCTCGGCCGCCCACAGGTTCAACACTTCACGAATGCGTGTCTTTTGCCGCGCGTTGATCTGGTTCAAGAAGTCCGTCGAACCCTGGCTGTCAAAAATCCCTTGAAAGTTGTAAGCGATCTCGGTGATGCCATCGAGCGTGTCGGGGCCGAAGTTCGAATTGATATGACCGCGCAGTCCGTCGACGCCGAACTCAAGGTCGCGGTGTCCGGGATCGTCATTTCCGCCGGCCAGTTCGATCAGGAACGGTTGCGGGTCGATCGATTCGGCAACCACCACGCTGGTGATCGAGTTGTCCTGCCCAAAAATACCAACATCCAGGGAAGTCGACAGCGTGTCGCCGACAGCGGTCATCTTCAGCGCGGGCGCACCGATGACACTCCGCGGCAATTCCAGTCCGCCGCCGTCGTTCACATCGCCGTTTCGTTCCGAACGAACCGCCAGCACGGCGGCAACCGAAGGCGTGGCCGCAACGGCGGCTTTGAGTTCGTCGACCGTCGGCAGCGGATCCACGGCGGGATCGGCAAGCCCGAAATTGAAAACGACGTTGTTGTTGGCGTCCAAAGAAACCGACAAACCGCCCGACCCGGTGCTTACGAATCGGACTTCGCGCCCGCTGGCCGCTTCACCGATCTGGTTGAGGATAAACTCGACCCGCAGCCCTTCGTGCTGGAAATCGGTCACCGCGGTGGGTTGCACGGACAACTGACGTGGCGGCAGAATCAAATCGACGCGATCGTCGACGGCGGTGCCGATTCGCAACCGCCACGTTCCGCCTTCGTGCAATTCACCGGCGGCAATCGCCGGCAAGGTGTTGATGTCGTCACTGAAGAACAAACGCGCCGTGTGGGTCGCTTCGTCATAGACCACTTCGTCCGGGAAGAACAGCTCGTCATCGGTCGTTCGAACCGTCTCTTGCGTGAACAGCAGCTGATAGAAACGCGGGTTCTCTGCCGACCGCATCGTCGGATTGCCGTTGTCTTCGTCTTCGACAAACAGCGGATCCTCGTTGAAGTAGACGACGATCTCATTGCGGTTTTGCCGGAGCTGGCCATTGGCATCGCGGATCACCGGCTGGGGAACCACCGACTCGACCAGTGCACCGAGGCTGAGCTTGAAATCGATCCGTTCGCTGCGTAGCGCGGGATTGCTGGGAACGAACAACTCGCCCGCGGTGTTGCGGAGCCCGGTGATTCCCAGACCGATGTCATCGAATCCGTAGACTTCGATGCGGTAGTCGTCATCGGGCAACGATTCGGCAAACCGGACGACCACTTCGTTCTGGTTGGGGTCGCCGAGCGTGACCAGGCCGCGTTCGATCGCCACGTCGTCGGCCGTTCCCAATCGTCCGTCCTCTCCGGCGCGACTGATCTGGATGCCATCAAACGTTGTCGAGTCCAGGACCTGATCTTCATCAAAACCGAACGTCAGCACGCGCGGCGACGAATCACGCACGGTCCCGTCGGTGATCAGGGCGCCTTCATTGGGCTGAATCCCGATCAGCTGCGGACCAGCCAACAACTGTCGTGGCTCGAGCGATTCGAGCAACCGACGTCGCCGCAACTCACGCGGCTTGGACGAGCGTCGTTTCTTGGTTCGCCCTGAAACAGCGGATGCGGCAGAACGTGACTCAATGATGTTCGACTCGATGACGTCCTGGGGAGCAATGTTGGACGTTGAGTTCTTTCGCTCACGCGAAGTCATAGACCAGACCTTCATGGGGGCTTCGCTGCATACGTTTAGCTTTCGCTATCCGCGGCAAACCGGCCGGTGGGGTGGACAATCGTGTTGTGGGTCGGGCGATCTCGATTTCAACAAACCGCCCAATAAAACAAGGCAAAATGACAAGCCGTCCCTCAACCTGGAGGACGGTCGAGAAACGAGTGCCGAGTATAGTTCGACCGAAAAAACCCGCAAATAAATGCGTGCTCCGACGGTCAATGCAGTCACTTTTCGGTGGTCGACCCTGCCGATCGTGACGATCTGAACGCCGAAATGAGACAACCAGTACCGGCCCATCCGGGTGGCTGAGGTGCGAAAAACCCCGGGGAATTGGCTTTCCCGGCACATTCCAACGTCGACGTTGGACGACGAATCGCTGTCAAAGTTCCTTAGATTCATGCAGCTCGGGGCGAGTGACTGTTTTGGCCCACCTGATTGGGGCGTTTAGGCGTGAGGGTTTCACGCCAATCGACATTTATTCAGCTCCAATCGTTGCACCGTCCGATCGGTTGGCACGCGGCGACGCCCTGTCATCGCCGCAGAATCCGACTCAGGCCGCCCGGTCGGACGGATTTCGAAAGCTGAACCGATTGCAGCAACCGTGCCGCCGCTCCCCGCTCGCCGGCAGATGCGGGCTTCGCTGGCCGGCAGATGCGGGCTTCGCTGGCCGGCAGATGCGGGCTTCGCTGGCAGCGGCGGGCTTGGAACCCGTGAGCATTTTGTCGCTTTCGATGCTTGACCCCGCGGGTGGGACTCCCTTAGCCTAGACAGCGAGTCTTTTTCGCCCGACCGCCCATTTGAGTGAATTCTCGAGGCCGACATGAGCAACGATTCGCAAAGTTCTCGTCACAGCCACTCGCCGACGACGAGCCCCATTGAGTCCCTGACCCATTCGGTACGCAAACGACTCTGGCTGGCTTCGGTCACCCAAGGCGTGACATCGGGCTTGCTGATCGGAACTGCGGCCGCACTCGTCTTTGCACTCACACGCGCTTTATTAGCACCCGCCACGCACTGGGGATGGGCGTTGGCCCTTTCTCTATTGGGCGGTCTGATCGGATTGCTGATCGGTGCCACGCGGATCCGCAGCGCCCAAGCGGCCGCGCGACTGATCGACGAACACTTTGATCTGAAAGACCGATCGATCACGACGCTGGAGTTCCTCTCCGCCGCCGGCGAAACCTCCGATTCCCATCAAACCGCCAAACGGCTTCAAATCGAAGAAGCCAACACGCACCTCCATCGCGTCGATGCGACTCAGTGCGTTTCCATCCAGCCCTGGAACCAGCCGCTCCGCTGGGCCGCAGGCTTGGCCGCGGTGATGCTGGTCGTCCTCGCGCTCACCAGCGGCGGACTCAATGAGGTCGATGCCAACCCCGTGCTCGCACTGGCGACCGAACAATCGATGGCACTTCGCGAAACGATGTTGCCCGAACTCGAAGAACTCGCCAAAGAGCACGAAGACCCCGAGATCGAGAAGTTGCTCGAGGAGTTGCGTGAGAAAGTCGACGAGATGGAATCGGAATCGATCGACGAAAACGACCTGATGGCTTCGCTTTCGGAAATGGAACAAGCGCTCGCCGAAGCGCGGGAAGCGATGCAATTGGAAATGACCGATGCCACCATGCAAGCGCTCGCCGCCGCCATCAAACCCTCCGATCAACTGCAACAAGCCGCCAAGGCGATGGAGTCGCAGGACTACGAAAAGGCCAGCGAAGAACTGGAATCGGTCGATCCTTCCAAAATCGGTGACAAGCAACGCCGCGCCGTCGCCGACAACCTGAAAAAGATGGTCGCCAAACTCAGCCAAGGAAAGAACGGCCAACTCAGCGAGTCGATCTCGCAACTCGCCGAAGGCCTGAGCAACAAGAACATGAAAGAATGCAAGGCCTGCCTGTCCAAGTTGGCCAGCGAGTGCAAAAAACAGGGCCAGTGCAAAAAGATCGGCCAGTGCATGTCTTGCCAACTCAATCGCCTCTCCGAATGCAAAAGCCAGTGCCGTGGCCAGTGCCAATCGAACATCGCTAAAAAGTCCAACAGCCCCAGCACCAAAGCCGGCATCGCCTCCAGTGGCCAGCCGCTCGGTGACAAGGCGACCAATCTCAACAGTACCCGCAACGAGGAGCAGTTGACCGGCGTTCAAGGCGAAGGTCCCAGCGAAACCGAAATCACGCAGGCACCCGAGGGCGAACAAGACGCTGTTCGCGCCTACGCCGGCAAGTACAACGACTTCCGCCGTCAGGCCGAAGCGGTGCTCGACTCCGAACCGCTGCCCATGGGCGTTCGTGAAACCGTGCGAACCTACTTCGAAGCGATTCGCCCCAACAGCGAAGAAGCCGCCGCAACGGCCGAGCCGGTCACCACGCCTTAAGCTGAGCCGATGCCTTTTGTTTTGGCACTAATCGTGTCAGCGGAACGGCACGAGCGGTCTGTCGATTTAATCGGGAACTGCTGAGTCAATCGTGAGCCGCTGGCCGTAAGGCCTCGGGTGGGCGCCGGCATGCCCGGCCGCTTACGCGTCACGCGGCTCACAAAATCAACAGGCCGCTAACAAATGCTTCACAGCGTCGCCCATCGTTCTGCCCCGTATCATTCTGCCATCTCTCTCTCCCTGACCCGCATTCGTGGCGAAATGGGTTCTGCTACGGACGCACGCGCGGCATCCCCACGCGGATTGTCCTGCTAAATTCGCTCACCTGCAGCACGCGGCCAAAGTCGACAAGCTCAGCCAGCTTGGCGGGACTGCCCGAGTCCTGAATGATCCACTCTGTCATCGCCAAACCTCTCGACTGAGTCTCGTGGTCGGGATTGCCGGCCCTCGCCAGGAACGTCTGCCGCACCTCCCCCAGATCAGTGTTCGGCGCGTGCATCACGATGACACGAATCTGGGACGCATTCGGCCCGCCGATGTTGCTTGGACGCATCGTGTTCATCCTGGATCCGGGGTCTGCGAATCCCGGAGTCGCCCAATCCGGCCGTTGCATCTTCGCCATCGTTTCTTCGTGCCGGCGAGCCATCTCCGCGTCTCGTTGCGAGTTGACCGCTCCGCCGATGATCAACAACAACAGCAGCGTGGACATTTCCAACAGATAACCGGCCGCAATCACGCGAACGATTCCGATCCGTTTCCACAAATAGATGACCAGGGCGATGACGCAGACCGCGACGACTAGCGCCCCGGCCATCGCGCCCAAACTGGACGGATCGAATCCCGAAAAGTCCAAGTTCTCATTCCGGCTACTTCGTCGCGCGATCCGCAATCCGGCTTTCGCACCGATCGCCAAGATCAACAGCAAGACTCCGCCAGCTCCGAGCCCTGCCATTTGACCGCCGACCGCTTTGGCCACGCGTTCGACAAGATGCAAGCGCGGCAGAAACATTGCTCCGGCGATCACCAGTCCCACCGGCAATTGGAAGGCGCAGACCAGCAACAGCGGAGGAAACAAGATCGATGACGCCAACGCGACAAGATTCAGGATGACGATTGCCGTCACCATCTTGTGATTCCCAATCCACGCCAACAGCTTCGTCGCAACCGTTCCGGAGTTCGCCCCAGACTTCGCCCTCGAGTCACCCCTGGACGAGCGTGCCGCAAAGCCTCCGCCGCTCGGTGTCGCCGACGGCGGCAAATCCAGTTGCCCCAGATCGAACGGGTCGGTGGTGACGGGCGTCGGGGGAAGCGACGAAACGGCCGCCGCGGCACTCGACTGCGGTACGGGCGACTGCGGTGCACTCGACTGCGGTACGGGCGACTGCGGTGCGGGCGACTGCGGTGCGGGCGGCCGGGCGGGTTTCCGAACCGGAGAGGGACCCGGTGATCGGGCGGGCAATCGCACCTGCATCTTGCACCGGGGACAGGCCGTCACCGCCGGCTTGGCGAGCAGTTTGACAGACATCTTCGTCTGGCAATGGGGGCACGAAACGATTGTTGATTCGGAAGTCGCCGCGTTCGAACCCGCCGCGTTCGCGGGTCGTGGTGTCGCGGCTGGACGTGTTCCGGCCGCCGGCCTGGTCGACGCGGGGACGACCGACCGTGCCTGGCACTTGGGGCACTGCACCTGTTTTCCAACCGCCGAGGAATCAACGGCCAAAGTTTGCGCGCACGTGCCGCAGGGAAAATTGATTCGACCAGCCACTTCCAACCCCGCAACGAGAAACAAGACGATCAACAACAAACGTTCGCAGAAGACCCGATGAAGAGTCTATCGCTTTGGACTGTCGCTCGCCCATCAAGTTCCGTCAAATCGGTGAGACGAGCGTCTCTTGCGGCCTGTTGATTTATTCGGGATCTGCTGAGTCAATGGT
>NZ_JANZKV010000305.1 GCF_025060895.1 Stieleria sedimenti
AAGGCTGGACACCAACGTGCAACACGAATGGCCTATACTTCTCGGGCTCGCTTCTTCAACTCACAACTGCCCCCTGATGCCTTCCAAACCGACCGCGATTGTTCCCGATGCGAGCTTGCGGATGGCGTGCCGTGTGGTTGATCCGCCTCACCCGGCGGTGATCGATCGCGATCGGCTGTTGGATGGTTGCGAACTTCGCACCCAGCGTCGCAGCGGGCCGGGCGGGCAGCATCGAAACAAGACCAGTTCCGGCGCGTTCTTGACCCACCGCCCGACGGGATTGGTGGGCGAAGCGACCGAGCGACGAAGTCAAGCACAAAATCGCGAAGTCGCACTGCAGCGGTTGCGGTACCTGTTGGCGATCGAAGTGCGCACGCCCAGCCCGCTTGATCCATCCGACTGGCGAGACGATGGCGACGAAGCGACGATTCGTCGGCGCTACGCCAATCATTCGTTTCGGCTCAACGAATCCAATGCCGACAAGCCGGCCCTGTTGGCCTTGGTGTTGAACGATCTGTGGGTGGCCGGCGGGCAACCGAGTTTGATCTCCGAGACGTGGTCGGTGTCGACCAGCAAGATCGTTTCACTGATTCGATCTTACGCCCCGGCGTTGACTTGGGTGAATCGAGTTCGACATCACCACGAGCGTTTGCCGCTGCACTGATGGAACGCCGACGTCAAATTCGTGCGATCGCGGTGCACACCGTTCGGGTTTCAACGGTCGCCGCACTTTTGCTGCTGATTCCCTCGCCGCGACGCGATCGGCCCACATCGGATGGCGGAGCGTCACCGCCGGCGATCGAACGGATTCGTCCGTTCCTGGCGACAGCGAGTGTGGTCGAGGGTGCCAAGGACGCCAATGGATTTTGGATCATCAAGGACGCCGACGGTGTGTCGCTGGGGCGCGTCGCCAGGACCTTGCCCGAGGCCGCCGACGTCATCGGTTATCGCGGACCCACCGAAGCGATGATTTTGCTGAACCTTGACTACCAGTTGATCGGCGTCGACCTGATCGATAGCGCCGACACCGAGGAACACGTCGCGGCGGTGGAGAACGACGACGCGTTCTTCGAACAGTTTCGCAACTGGACATGGACCGGGCCGGAACCGGGAACGAGCGTCGACGCCGTCTCCGGCGCGACGCTGACTTCGTTGGCGTTGGCCAAGGGAGTGCTGCGGCGAATCGGGGGTGACCTGCCTTCGTTGGTCTTTCCCGATGCGGTCACGCTGCAAGAATTGCGAGGATGGTTTCCCGACGCGTCGACAAGTCGCGTCGAAGGTGATCGCGTCATCGCCCTCGATCGAGCCGGCCAGGAACTGGGAACGGTGATTCGCACCGGCCCGCTCTCGGATTCGATCATCGGATACCAGGGACCAACCGAGTTATTGATTCAAGTCGACCGGTCGGGAGCAGCCGAAGACAGCGAACAACCGCCGATGACGGTCACCGACATCAAGATCCGATCCTCATTCGACAACGAACCCTATGTCCGCTATTGCAAAACGGAGTACGGATTTTGGGCACTGTTCGAAGGCCGAACGCTGGCGGGACTGGCCGACATGGATTTGGAAGCCGAACGGGTCGAAGGTGTTTCCGGGGCAACGATGACCAGCATGGCGATCGCCGAAACCCTGGTCGCATCAGCGGGCCGGTTCCAAGTCCGCCAGCAGCAGCGGGAACAAGCGATCCAAGCAGACGGATCGACTTGGAGCAACTGGCGCCATCGCGTGGTCGATGCGCTGGAGATGCGGATCACGGCCGCAGACGTGGGCTGCGTGCTCGTCTTGTGTTTGATCCCGCTGTTTCGGATGCGAGGGTGGTTTCGCCATCAGCGAATCCGCAGGCTTTGGTTAGTTGCGGTGATCGCGGTGATCGGGATCTGGTCGGGCAATTTGATTTCGATGGCGCTGGTGGCGGGCTGGAGCGGAGGGGGGATCGCGTGGCGATTGGCACCCGCGCTGGCTGCGATCACGATTGTCGCATTTGTCGCGCCCGTGGGCTGGAAATCCAATCCGTACTGCAATCATCTTTGCCCGCACGGGGCGCTCCAGCAATTGCTGCGACCGCGCCACACGAGCAAGCGATCTTGGAAGCCACCCGCTGGGATGATTGAGCTGTTGAAGTTCCTGCCGGGCACAATGTTGGTGATCGGCTATCTGACGCTGTTGTGGTCACCGACGACCGACCTGTCGTCGTGGGAGCCGTTCCATGCGTATCTTTATCGAGTGGCGCCCTGGACCGCGTTGACGTTGGCCGGGGTCACGCTGTTGTTTTCGGCATTTGTGCCGATGGGCTACTGCCGTCTGGGCTGTCCCACCGGCCGTTTGC
>NZ_JANZKV010000306.1 GCF_025060895.1 Stieleria sedimenti
TAACTTAGCGGGATTGGGCTAAAGCCTGCACACCAACGCTTATACCGGTACCATTCGGGGCAGGATTCATTTGCCGCCGATCCGTGCCGCAACCCGTTGTGAGGTCGCAGATGCAACGACCGGCGGTTTGCGGTTAAAATGGTTCTGCCCCCCTCGGCGACTTCGCTTGATCCCCCACCAAACGCCGGCAGCGAGAAGAACCAGACGTGCGACAATCGTCCGGTAGGAAACCGATGCAGAAAATGCTACTTCGAATCGCTCTGATCCTCCTTCCATCCGTCCCGACCCTGGCGTCGGAGGTGGATTTTGTGCGCGACGTGCAACCGATTTTCCAGAAGCATTGCGTTTCCTGCCACGGCGCGGAGAATCAGAAGAGCGGGTTGCGGTTGGACATCAAGTCCGAAGCGTTCAAGGGCGGCGATGGCTGGGGACCGATCCTGATCGCGGGTCAGGCGGACGAGAGCCCGGTGATCGAGTTGGTGAGCAGCGAAGACGAAGATTCTCGCATGCCGCCGGGAGGCGAACCGCTTTCGGAAACCGAGATCCGAACGCTGACGCGATGGGTCGACGAAGGTGCGTCCTGGCCGGATGGAGTTGATCTGGCGGAACTCGAAGACCGACTGGATCACTGGTCGTTTCATCCGATGACGTCGCCGCCAATCCCCGATGTCGAACACGTCCGTTGGCCGCGCGGCGCGATCGATCGCTTTGTGCTGGCTCGATTGGAACAACAGGGCCTGACGCCCGCCGTCGAGGCAGACTCGGTGAAGTGGCTGCGCCGCGTCACATTTGACTTGACCGGACTTCCCCCGACGCGACAGGAAGTGGACGAGTTTTTGGAACAGGTCATACGCGGTGATGCCGCCTACACCGCAGTCGTCGACCGCTTGCTCAAATCACCCCGATACGGCGAACGTTGGGCGCAACATTGGTTGGACGTCGTGCGTTATGCCGACACCCATGGATTCGAAGTCAACACTGAACGGCCGAATGCATGGCCCTATCGAGACTACGTCATTGCGGCGATGAATGCCGACACGCCCTACGATCGCTTCATCAAGGAACAGATCGTGGGCGATGCCTTGGGCGCCGATGCCGCAACGGGGTTCCTGATCACGGCTTCGGTTCTGCTGCCTGGCCAGATCGGCAAAGACGCTCCCTCGATTCGGCTGGCGCGTCAGGATTCGCTCGATGAGATCGTCAATAACGTTTCGCAAACCTTTCTCGGTCTGAGCGTCGGTTGTGCGCGATGCCACGACCACAAATTCGATCCCATCTCCGCGAAAGATTATTACAGCATGCAAGCGTTTGTCGCCGGTGTTGAGTACGCCGATCGCGAGATGCGTTCTCCGGAATCCGACGCATTGAAGCAACAAGCCATAGGTTTTCGCCAGCGTGTTTCCCAAATCGACGAGCAGTTGCACCGATTCGTTCCCCTGGCGCATCCGCGTGTCGATCGCGCTCTGGAAGCGTACTCCACCAACGCTGCTGAAAACACGGAATCGTTTGAACCGCTGACGGCCAAGTATGTTCGGTTTACGATTCATGACGCCAATCTGCACCCGAGTCTCGGATTGATCGAGCCGTGTGTGGACGAGTTCCAAATTTTCACCGCCGGCGGCGAATCACAAAACGTTGCCCTCACCTCACATGGAACAAAGGTCACCGCGTCGGGCAGCAGAACTTCGGCGAACCATCAACTCGAACACGTCAACGATGGTCAATTCGGGAACGCCCGGAGCTGGATGTCGGATCAGAAGGGCCGCGGCTGGTTGATGTTTGAACTTCCCAAGCCCATGCCGATCAACAGGATCGTTTGGAGCCGCGATCGCAAGCGACAGTACACCGACCGGCTCGCCACCGCCTACACCTTGGAAGCCGGACCGTCGATCGAGGCCATGACGACGTTGAAGCACGTTCCGCCACTACGGGCCGCCGTCTCCCCGTCGATGAACGTGGATCGGTTTTCGCCTGTGCGAGCGAAGCGGTTGCGGTTTTCCGTTCTGGCGACCAACAATCTTGAACCGTGCATCGACGAATTGGAAGTGTTCAACGGTGCCGGCGTAAACATTGCCTTGGCCACAGCGGGCACCAAACTGTCCACCTCCGGCGATACGCTTGTCGCGGACCGTCACAAACCGGGGTTCATCAACGACGGCCGTTATGGAAACTCACGCAGTTGGATGTCCGCTCAAACCGGCGCTGGCTGGGTGGAATTGGAGTTTGCCGAAACACAGGAAATCGTTCGAGTCGCGTGGAGCCGTGATCGTTTGGGAGAGTTCCAAGACCGCTTGGCCACAGAGTACCGCATTGAAGTTTCCGTCGATCAAGATTGGCAACTGGTGGCCGATTCCAGCGACCGTCGTGCTCCAGACGCCGACACTCCACAAGACCGGCAGTTCTCCACCGTCGGTCTGAATGCCGAAGACGCGCATCAGGCGACTCGCTTGATCAAGGAAAAGCAAACGCTGGAAGCCAAGATCAAAACCGCCGAGCGAGGAAAACTGGCGTTCGCGGGCAAATTCCGCAAACCCGACGCCATCCATCGACTCAATCGAGGCGATCCCGAACAACCGCGTGAGCCGGTGGTCCCCGCCGTGCTCGCCGCTCTCGGAGAATTGACGCTGCCGGCGGAGACGGCCGAACAAGAACGCCGCCGAGCACTGGCGGAGTGGATCGCCAGCCCAGAAAACCGTCTCACAGCACGCGTGATGGTCAATCGGATCTGGCAATGGCACTTTGGCACCGGGCTGGTTGACACACCGAACGACTTTGGCCGAAACGGGTCCGAGCCATCGCATCCCCAACTGTTGGATTGGTTGGCCCAGGAATTTATCCGATCGGGTTGGTCGATCAAACACATGCATCGGCTGATCAGCTTGTCGGCAACCTACCGCCAGTCCAATCAACATGACGCGTCGGCGTCGGCAAAAGACGCCGACGCGCGATTGTTGTGGCGCTACCCGTTGCGACGACTGGAGGCGGAAGCGATCCGCGATAGCATGCTCGCCGCCAGCGGGCAGCTGAACCTCACAATGGGAGGCCGTGGATTCAACTTGTTCAACAAACGCGGCGGGTTGTCCGGATTCACGCCCGTCGAATCCTTTACCGGTGATGGCCTGCGGCGGATGATCTATGCCCACAAGGTGCGACGTGAGCGTGATGCGATTTTCGGTGCCTTCGATTGTCCCGACGCGGGGCAAAGCACGGCGCGACGGATCGAATCCACGACACCGGTCCAAGCACTCAATTTGCTCAACAGCCGCTTCACCATCGATCAAGCCGCTGCATTTGCAGACCGATTGCAAACCGAAGCAGGCGATGATCTCCGTCGACAAATCCAACTCGCCTACCAGATCGGATTCAATCGCGAACCGAATCCCGATGAATTGGCCGACGCGCTTCCGATCGTCCGCGAGTATGGATTGCAGACGCTTTGCCGAGCGATGTTCAACAGCAATGAGTTTTTGTTTTTCCCGTAGTACTCTTGCCACATTTCCGTTGGCGATCCGCCGAATGTCTTGGAGGTTTCCGACACGGCTTCAATCCTTACATTCAATCTTCACCAAGCACTCCAGCAATTTTAGCGGGCTAACCATCGAAAATCAGCCCACGGATAGCAGCGCGAACCCACGGATGACAGGGTGAAAAAAAATCCGTGGGTTCGCGCTGCCATCCGTGGGCCCAGTAGTCGTTTGATCGTTCCGCAAGTCACAACCACGAGATGAAACCACTTTCCAACATCGGACGCCAATTCCTCAGCCGCCGCGGGTTCCTGACCAACGCCGCGACCGGGCTGGGATCGATCGCGCTGCTCGATCTCCTTTCCCAGGACCGTTTGCTGGCTGCTCAACCGGCGATCGATCCGGCGCGTCCGTTCGCGCCGCGTGAAAGTCATTTCCCGGGTAAAGCAAAGCGTGTGGTGGTGATTTTCTGTGCCGGAGCGGTCAGCCAGTTGGAAACCTGGGACTACAAACCGGAACTGATCAAGTTGGACGGCCAGCCGCTGAAGGATGGCCCGGCGGTGACGTTTCAAGGACCGGCGGGGAACCTGGCCCGCCCGCAATACAAGTTTCGTCAACGCGGCGAAACGGGAAAGTGGGTCAGCGACATGATTCCTCACTTGGCGGAATTGACCGATGACATCGCCTTCATTCACTCGCTGACCAGCAAGAGTAACACGCATGGTCCGGCGGAAAACTTTCTCTCCACCGGAACCCCGCTCGACGGTTTTCCCAGCCTTGGATCTTGGGCCAGCTACGCCCTGGGCAGCGAAAACCAAGACTTGCCGGCATACGTGGCCATCCCCGATCCCCGCGGTGTCCCGCAAAATGGATCCAACAATTGGGGACCGGGTTTTCTGCCGGCTGCATTCCAAGGCACACCGCTCAGCTCCAAGGAACCGATTCGTCATCTCCGCCCGCCGATCGTCTCTGCCAACGAAGATCACGCAACGCGAGGCTTGCTGCAGCGGATGAACGCACGTCATTTGAATCAACATCCCGGCGACAACAAGCTGGCGGCCCGGATCGCCAGCTACGAACTGGCCGCGCGGATGCAATTGAGCGTGCCGGAAATCACCGCGTTGGAATCTGAGCCGGCCCACGTCTTGAAAAGCTATGGAGCCGACGACGAATCGAATCCGATTCGTGCCGCGTTCGCCCGCAACTGTATCCTCGCCAGGCGGTTGATCGAAAGCGGCGTCCGATTCGTCCAGTTATTCAATGGTGCGTATGCCAGCGGCGGGGAACTGAATTGGGACGGGCACAATAAACTGAAAGAACAGTACGACAAACACGCCGCCATCCTCGATCAGCCGACCGCCGCGCTGATCAAAGACATGAAGTCACGCGGTTTATTGGAAGACACGTTGGTGGTCTGGTGCACCGAATTCGGTCGCATGCCATTTTTCCAGAAAGGCGCCAAAGGCCGCGATCACAACCCTGACGGATTCACCTGCTGGATGACCGGTGCGGGTATCAAACCGGGAGTCAGCCATGGGGTCACCGACGAACTGGGACAGAAAGCGGTCCAGGACGTTCATCCGCTGTACGACTTCAACGCCACGATTCTGCATCTGCTGGGGCTCGATCACGAGCGTTTGACGTTCGAACACAACGGTATCCAACGCCGTTTGACGAACGTCGAAGGCCACGTGATCCGAGAGATTTTGGCGTAGCCCGAGTTCAGCGAAACGCATCCTCCGTCCCTGACACGTACCGCTTCTACTTTGATCCCGAGGGGATCACAGATAGTAGCCGGAGGCAAGCGCAGCAACCCCTCCGGGCAACGCTGTGAAGCATTGATTCCCTTCGTTTTACGAGGTGTTAGCGGCAGGACGCGAACCCTCCGGTTTTGCAACGCGTTTTCAACGCCGAAACCGGACGGCTCGCGCCGTTCCGCTAACTCCTTCCGTGTCAGCGTAGGTAGCATGACCCCGACGGGGGTCAAAGCCAGTAGCCGGAGGTGAGCGCAGCGATACCTCCGGACATCCGGTCCACCGCCTGACGCGACCCCGGAGGGTGTCGCAGCAAATCGCGTCAGAACCCTCGGACCCGGCCTGCCGCCCCGCGTGAACAAGCATCCCAGATCAAGTCTTTCAGCGAGGCGGACTGCGGCACCGCCGGCGGATTGATTCGCTGCGACCCCGTCCGGGGTCGAGTGGAATCCGGGACGAGCTTCCCGGAGGTGACGCTGCGCTGACCTCCGGCTACTCGCTGAAATCCCTCCGGGATACTCGGTTCGCTGACGCTCCCCTCTGCCAACAAACGGAGTGTGTCTTGTTAGCGGCAGGACGCGAGCCCTCCGGTCCCTCATGGTTCCCGAAACACCGGAGGGCTCGCGCCCTACCGCTAAAAAACGCTTCACACCGAAGCCCTCCGGAGTGCAGCCGTTTCCGCCGCCTAGTGATCATGCCCTTCGTGATCATGACCTTCATGATCATGACCTTCATGATCATGACCTTCATGATCATGCGCCACGTCGCCCGTATACGACTTGCCTTCGATCTCGATCGTCACCGCACCTTCGGCGCCGGCATCGAGCCATTGGTCCAACTTTTCATCGTCGGAGGTAAAACGCGACGATTGTTCGGGCGGATCGTTTGTGTCGGGATTGGCCGACAATTCGAACGAGGCGACTTGGCCATCGTGCTTCAGACTGACCACCAGTTTGTCGGCCGCGATGGGAACCGGCTTCGTCGCGGAAGAGTCCAGGACATACATCGAGATCGCATCCGCACCATGGACCAGCTCTGCGTGAAACGCTTCTTTGCCGAGTTCGACGAGTTCTCCTCCGTGCGGACCATGTTCGGGATGACCGTGGTCATCGTGCGTATCGGTCGACGCATTGGATTCGGTGTGGGGGTCTCCGGTCGCTGAAGTCGGTGGGTTTGTCGAGGGATTGCATCCGGCGAAACAAACGGCCAATGCGACAACGGAAAAGCAAGTGAAAGTGTTTTTCATCGCGTTCTCTTAAGTGGTGAGGGGGGAATCATCATCGGTGGATGTCGCCACGACGTGTGACGATCTGTCTTTCAAAATCTGTCGGCCGGCACCGAGCCCGATGGTCCAGAACAGCGCCGGGCGGACAAAGAACTCCGCCAGCGTGCTGGTCAGCAATCCGCCGACGATCACGGTGGCAATCGGGTACAGGATTTCTTTTCCGGGTTCTCCGGCGGCCAACGCCAACGGCAGCAACCCGATTCCGCTGGTCAGCGCCGTCATCAACACCGGCGCCATCCGCTCCTGACCGGCTCGCCTGACCATCTCTCGCGTCCAAGATTCGCCTTCGTGCTCGACCAGATGCAGGTAATGGTTCAGCAACAGAATCCCGTTGCGACTGGCGATCCCACACAGCGAGATAAAACCGACCATCGCAGCGACGGTTAGGTTTTGTTCGGTCAGGACCAGCGCGGCGACGGCTCCGATGAACGCGGTCGGCAAGGCAACGAGGACCTGCAACGAGAAGTTCACGTTGCCGAACAGCGTGTACAGCACCAGGAACATGCCGACCAATGCGACGACCGACAGCACGGCCAGTCGTCGGGAAGCGGATTGTTGACTCTCAAATTGTCCGCCGTATTCGATAAAGTAGCCCGGTTCCAACTCCATTCCGGCCAACTGCGTCTTGATGTCGTTGACGACATCGACGACACCACGCTGGGACACGTTGGCTTGCAAGACGATACGCCGACGGACTTGTTCGCGTTTGATCATGTTCGGACCGCCACTTTCATAGATCCGCGCGACGGACTCCAACGGCACCACCCCGCCGTCTGGCAAGGGGATGACCAGCCGCTTCAATTTCGAAACGTCTTCGCGAAACGGTTCGTCGAGTCGGACGAGCAGATCAAAGGTGCGTTGACCGAGCAGGACTTGACTGACGACTTCTCCGTTCATCGCGGTTTGGACGATTTCCATCACGTGAGCCGGACGCAAGCCATTTTGCGTCAACGCCCTGCGATTGAGTTCAATCCGCAGTTGCTGAATATTGGTTTGCTGTTCGATCAAGACGTCCGCCAGCCCCTCCACTCCGGAAATGCGCTGTTTCATCTCTTCCGCTTTCTTTCGCAAGACGTCTAAATCGTTGCCGTAGAGTTTGACCCCGATCTGGGCCTTGACCCCTGAGATCATGTGGCTGATCAAGTGGGCGAGCGGTTGTTCGGTGCTCGAAACGACACCGGGGATTTCACCCATGGCCTGTCTGATTTCGTTGATCGTGTCTTCGCGGTCCGCATCGTCGGCGATTTCCAAAAACAGCTCGGTAACGTTGACGCCTTCGGCATGTTCGTCCAACTCCGCTCGGCCGGTTCGGCGGGCGATTGATTTGACGTTGTCGATTTCCATCAATCGTTGTTGAACGCTCTGGCCAATTTTGTTGCTGGTGGCTAACGAGGTGCCAGGTGCAAGCAGCGCGTTGACCTGCACCGAACCTTCATTGAACGGTGGCAGGAAATCACGTTCCAATTGTGACGCTGCGGCCAGCGCGAAGGCGACCAGCACGGCGGCGATACCCAGCACCGGACCGGCCATTCGCGTGCTCAGGCTGATCGCCAATCCGGCGATGCCCTTGAGCCCTTCCAGCAACCGACCTTCCTCGGCGGTTTCGCCACCAAGCCAAACTTCGAGTGTCTCGATCACGATCCAAATGACCGGCGTCAATCCGATCGTCCACCAACGTTCATCACCGGGCAAGCCGATCGGCAGAGCCAGCAAATGAATGGCTCTGGGCAGCACCCAGTAAACGATCAAAGCCGCGATGCCCAGCGACAAAACGGGCAAAACCCATCGCCACACCCGTCGACCAACCAACAGCAACGACGCCAGTACCGGTGTGACGGTCAGCGAGACGGCGAGGGAGGCAATCAATGAAACCACGTAGCCCATCGCCAACGGCACAAATAGCTTGCCCTCCATGCCTTCGAGTGCGAACAGTGGGATGAAGACCAGGACGACGATCGCCGTGCCGTACACGACGCTGCTGCGGACCTCGATGCTGGCTTCGTAGACCACGTTCAAGATCGGGCGGGGATTGGCTGCGTTGCGATTTTCTTTCAGTCGCCGAAAGATGTTTTCGACATCGACGATCGCGTCGTCAACCAATTCACCGATCGCGACAGCCAAGCCGCCAAGGGTCATGGTGTTGATTGACAATCCAAACGCGGCGAAGACGCAGGCGGTGGCGATGATGGACAGCGGGATGGCGGTCAGTGTGATGAAGGTGGTGCGAAAATTCAACAGGAACAAGAACAGGATGACCAGCACCAACACGCCCCCGTCGGCCAGCGCCTCGACGACGTTGTCGATCGCCCGGTCGATGAAGGATCGCTGCGAATAGACGTTGGCAACGCGGATGTCGTCCGGCAGCGCGATCTTCAGTTCTTCCAAAGCTCGCTCAATCGCCCGATCGACCGCCCGGGTATCGCTTCCGGGTTGTTTATTGATCGTCAGCACCACGGCCGGGCCGCCTTCGATGTTTCCGTTTTCGTCGCGGGTATAGGCCGACGAATCGCCGCGCATTTCCTGGACGCCTTTGACAACTCGGGCAACGTCACCGAGCGTGATCGCGCGACCTTCGCGTAGCGTGACTGCGATTTCCCGCAATTCGTCCAAACTGGTGATTCGCCCCAAGCCCCGGACGAGCAACTCATTGGGCCCGCGTTCATCCAGATAGCCACCGGTCGCGTTCAGATTCGATTCGGCCACGGCGGTATGTACATCGTGCATCGTCAGCTCGAACGAACGCAGCGCGTCGGGGTCGACCAGCACCTGGTACTGCATCCGGCCGCCGCCCATCGTGAACACTTGCGACACACCCGGGATCGTCAACAGCCGTTGGCGGACGACCCAATCGGCCAACGTTCGCACTTCCATCGGCGGCGTCTGTCCGCCTTCACTCCACATTCCGTACATCAGGATCTGTCCCATGATGGACGAAATCGGGGCCAGCGTCGGCTTGATGCCGTCGGGCAATTGATCGTTGGCAAGCTGCAGTCGTTCGTTGACCACCTGTCGATCGTTGTAGATGTCGGTGTTCCAGTCGAATTCGACGTAGATGACCGACAGACCGATGCCGCTGCTGCTACGGACGGCTTCGACACCGCTGGCACCGTTGAACGCGGTTTCCAGCGGAAACGTGATCAACGCTTCGACTTCTTCCGGCGCCATGCCCGGGGCTTCGGTGATGACCACCACCCGCGGACGATTCAAGTTGGGAAACACGTCGATCGGCAACCGTCTGGTTTGGTAGCCGCCGACGACCAGCAAGATCGCAGCAACGGCCAGCACGATCAGCCGGTTGTTGAGCGAGAAGGAGATGATTTTGTCTAACATGGTCGCAGAGCGGTCGAATTCCGGTTCCGTTGCAGAGGGGGCGTTGGCGGGCGAGCCTTCTTTCGCTCGGCGGTCAGTGGTTGTGGCCGGCATGGGGATCAATCGCCCCGCCGGACCGGTTCTTCATGGCCATCTGCAATTGGTGGGCGCCGCTGACGGCGATCACCTGTCCCGGCCAGACTTGCCCGTCATTGTGGATCGCGACGTTGATCGAATCGCGGGCAATGATGGAAACGGGGACACGATCGAAGTGGTCGCCGTTTTCGACGAACAAATAACGTTCGGCCCCTTCCTCGGCGACGGCGTCCTTGGGAACGACGATCGCGTTCTCGACTTGCGAAACCGGCAGACGAACCGTCAATCGTTGTCCCGGTTTGTACTGCCAACTGATATAGCGTTTGTTGCCGTTTTGTTCCGTCCGTTCCACTTTATTGGTCAGCGAGACATAGAAAGGTAGCGCGCGTGATCGGCGATCGATTTCGGTGCCGATGTAGACCACTTTCAGCCCGTCGATCAGCTCCGGCCCTTCGCCGGACGATTCGATGATGGCTTGAACGTCGGCGCCGGTATCGGCCGCTTTTCGCAACGCCTGTCCGTCGCGTTGGAATGCCTGCCCTTCGATCAAAACCTGACTGAAATCAGACAGCTGCGCCAATTCGTCGCCCGCACCGACCGATTCGCCGCGGCGGGCCAATAGCTCGGTCACCAGGAACTCCGCCTCCACGTGACGATGTTCCTCCGCCTGCACTGGCGGTTGAAGCATCGATGCGTAACGCTCCGTCAATGATTCGGAGAGACGATCGTTGGCGTGACCGAGCGATTCATGGTGCAACGAATCGTCTTCGTGAATCAGGGGAGCATAAACCGTGATCTCGCGAATCAACACACGCGATCGTTCGATCTGCATGATCTGCTCTTCGGTCAAACCGTGCAGCAACATCGCCTGCCGCGCGGCCCGCACACCCGCCATCAACTTGTCACGCTCGTACTGACGGGCCAACAGCGTTTTGCCGGCGATCGCACCGGATGACGCAACCGACGACAGGCGATCGATCTCGCGCTGTTCGACATCCAGTTCCCCGAGCTTCGTCAGAAACGTTTCTTGGGTGTTGACCAGGTCTTGGTGAGTCAACCTCAGCGTGAACAGCGGCGCGCCACTTTGAACCAGTTCCCCGCGCGAAACCAAGATCGAATTCAGCACGCCGGTCAGCGGGCTCGTCACCGCAATGTGCGTGCGTCCAGGCCACTGGGTCACCACGCCCGGGACCTCCATGTATTGCGTGTATCGCCGCACGTCCACCCTCGCCGTTCGCAGCCCCATGTTGGCCCGAGCCTGCTTGCTGAGCGCAACCGATTCGACTTGCGAATGCCCGCTGTGGCCATGGTCTTCGTGCGGGTCATGGTCCGCGTCGGTTTCCGCCGTCGCGGGATCGGCCCCGGTAAACCGAGACAACGGATTCGTTCCGACAGTGATGCCAATAACGATCGTCAAGAGGACAGCGACGAGTGTGATCGACGCACCGCGCAATCGCGCAAGCCACGGGTGAGGCGTAGGCATGTTTTGGGTTCCACAGAATGGGCACGCACAGGCGCAAAGAACGCATGACGAGGATCATCAACCCGATCTGCGATCGCGATCGATGAAAGTGCAAGAATGATTTGACAAGGGCGAAGTGATTCGCGCGATCAAATCTGCCACGAGCAATGCAGGGCGCAGCGGGACAGAGAGTCGTCCGGGGCGATGCCGGATCGGACGCCGTCAACAGACAAGCGACCGCGTGACGACCGAGCCAGTGACGCGTCTGTGTCAGCCGCAGCGAACCCCACCTGGCCGACGTCAACGGAGAACGTGAATCCGCTGGAGCCGATGAAGCTGCATTGGACCACCGAGCAGCACGGCGTCTCGCCATGCGGACAGGGTGTTCCCGGACAGGGCGTTTGTTGACAACCGTCGTCGAAACTCGCCGCCACCATTTCCACCGCAGCCCGCTGGTGATCGATCACGTCACGATCGGTGTCAGCATGCCCGTGGCAGTGATGAGCGTCACACAATGCGGTTGGTTCAACCTGTCGGTGCGCCTGGTGAACGTGCTTCGCATCGGCGCAGCTGTGATGGAAACCGCACCCGAAAATCGAGTGCAGCAACATCGCTGCGACGGTGAAAAGTCTGTACGTGGCGTTCACGCTCGGAATCCCTGCGGTGGATGGCTTAGTTTGTTATCGACAATCCGTTCGTCCTGGTAAAGTCATTTTTGCGGCCTGACGAATCTCGGACGTCGCCAACGACTGGTTGGTCGAAGCCCGCACCGGCAAAGAGGTCGTGCCGTTTTCAAGCCGTTGATAGTAATGGGTTTTCGTCACTCTCCCCCTGGGAGAGTCGAGCGTAGCGAGGAGAGGGTTCTCTTTGCTGCTTGGGACGCGAATCGGGCAGCTGAGGTAAAACTCGCGATTCACCGTTCGTCCTCCCCTCGCGGGCTGTCGATTTAGTCGATGTTCCGAAATTAATGCCATGATGACAGCCCGACGCGTGAGGGAGGGGCGCCGCGTGGCCCCTTGC